>NZ_JAWDKB010000005.1 GCF_032714495.1 Methanorbis rubei
TTGCATGCGGTAACTGGGGTGTTGTCGGTGACAAGGCCGGTAAAGCCACTTTCGTTGAGGTCTGCTCTGAGAAGGGTGCAATGCTCTTTGACGGTGCGGTGAAGGCAGGAGCGATCAGCTCGTCTGCCCCAGACCCGAAAGGACTTGAGATCCGCGGGAAGATCGAGAACGTCATGATCAAGATGGGGAAAAATGCTCAGGCAAAACAGTTCTCCGAGGCAGGACCCGGACTTGCAAACTACATGGAAGCAGCATCCAAGTGTATCAAATGCTACGGATGTATTGAGAACTGTCCGATCTGTTCCTGCTCTGAGAACTGTTCCACCAAGAACCCCGAACTCGTCCGCCCGGGAATTATTCCGCCGGACTTCATGTTCCAGATGATCCGGTTCTCGCACATTGCAAGCTCCTGTATCAACTGCGGTCAGTGCAGCGAGCTTTGTCCGATGGACATCCCGAACTCGCTCTACATGCATGCCCAGCAGCTGGAGTATGAGAGAGTGTTCGGCCACAAACCAGGGTATGACATGACACTGCCAGCAGTGAACTGCGATTGTGCTGCCAAAAAAGCGGACCCGCACGTTACGATCTACAAGAGATCCAAGTAATACAATAATCCTCTTCATCCTATTTTTTTGGAGTTGGTCTTAGCCGCCCACGGAAAAACGGAATACACGGAGTTTCACGGAAAAAAAAACATCACGGAGCAGACGTGAACACCACGGAAATGATTCACTTCAGTTGCATTGCGCGACGCGATTTTCCGAAGTAGCGAGTCTGCCGCATTGTGATTCAAAATATTTGCTACCATACAAACCCTAATTAAAATTCCGTGGTGTTCACGTCTGCTCCGTGATGTTTTTCTGTGGAGTTCAGTATGTTCCGCTTTTCCGTGGGCGACTCAGAAATTACACTGCAAAGCCGCGAAAAAAAAATTACGATTGTTTCTTCTTCACTACACCAGTCGACTGACGGTCGGCTGGAACATCAGCATCAATATCAACCGTGATTCCGATCAGATATGCATTCATCCGATCGATTGCCTCACGGTTCTGGGTATCAGCACTCACCGCACGCTGATAGCAGGAGTAGGCAGTGTCGCGGTCGCCGCGAAGATCGTACACCTTCCCAAGCTCGGTCAGGGCACGACTGTTCGAAGGATGGTCGGCAACATAGCTGCCGAGAATCTTCAGCGCATCATCATACTTTCCGGCACGGCGCTGGTCGATACCTGCCTCAATTGCATCCCACTCAGCCTCACGTTTCCGCTTCGGTGCAGGAATGAAGGAGGCAGCCTCACGCTTCTTGCGCTCGATCCGTTCTTCGAGTTCTCTGCTTGCACGACGCGGGGCTGCGGCCTCAGCGGCGGTCGCAGCATTCTCCTCACGTTCGCGCCGGAGTTTTCTCTCAGGCTCAGGTTTTCCGGCACGGGACCTGCGATCGGTCTCATGCACACGCTTCGCCGCAGCAGACGCTGACTTCTTCTCAGCAACCCATGCTGGCGGGGCATCGCTCTTTGGTTTCTTTTCTGATGAGCCTGCGCCCGGAGCAGTTTTCTTTCCTGCCATCCAGTCAGACTCCTTCTTCTCAGACGCCCTCCGGTCGGCCTTGCGCCTCTCCTTGCCGCGTTCCTCTTCAGAACATTCAAGCTCAGCGATCAGCTCAAGGGGATCGTCCATCATTCTGACCAGTCGGTCGATCTCAAGCAGCCGCTCCATACCGATGAACTGCTCTGCCATCACGCGACCGAGCGGTGACAGCTCAAGAACTCCGCCGCTCTTCTTCACCAGCTTGTGACGAAGAAGGTCCGGCAGAGGATCCTCACCGCAACCGACCATCGTCTCGCCAACTTTGATGATGTCTGCTTCCCTGCCGCGGCACACAATCGCGTTCGCCGCAAACTCTTCAGAGGTCTCCTCGATCTCATAGACCGGAGCGACCTCCTCCATCTCGCCTTTCAACAGACGAATCGCAACCTCCTCCTCGGTGAGCTTCGTGTCGCGCGAGTAGGAGCCTCCGGGCTCAGCAAGAATTACCACGCGGCCGAGATCATGGAAGTCAGGACGGCCGGCACGCCCCATCATCTGATGGAACTCCTGAACAGTCAGCCAGTTGATACCCATCGCAAGAGCATCAAAGATAACCTGGGACGCAGGAAAGTCAACTCCTGCAGCAAGAGCTGCGGTCGTCACCACACAGGCAAGCTTTCCTTCCTCAAACTGCCGCTCGACCGCACGCCGCTCCTGCGACGTGAGACCGGCATGGTAGGGAGCCGAGAGCTTCCCGATCGCGTCAGAGATCGTGTGACATCGGCTGCGTGCATTTGCAAAGATGATCGTCTGACCGCGGAAACCCTTTGACGATGTTTTGTCGTACTCCTCAAAGACCAGCTTCTTGATGTACGGAACTTTGGAGTCACGCTCGGTAAAGATCAGATGCCGCTCCAGCGCAACAGGCCGATCTGCATAGGAGACCAGGTTTGCGCCAAGTTTTTTTGCGAGAAGGTGGGGAGAGCCGATTGTTGCCGAGAGGTAGAGGAACTGTGCCTTGGGTGCAACATACTTCAATCTTGCAATAAGGCCGTCAAGCCGATGACCACGCTCGGGGTCTTCGAGCATCTGCACTTCATCGATCACAATCGTTCCGATGTTGTGCATCGCTGATCCTTTTCTTAGGAGATTGTCCACACCCTCATAGGTTCCGACAACAATTCCTCCGCCCGACCCGCGGTTGCCGATTGGTTTTGTCTCCGGCAGATTCACACGCGAGACACCGGTCATCAGAGAGGTTGAGGCAAGCTTCTCGTACTTCTGTGAGAACCTGTCGTACTTCTGGTTCGCAAGTGCGACAAGCGGCACAAGGAACAGCATGCGCCCGCGCTTCTCCAGATAATTTTTCAGACCGGCCATCTCACCGATGAAGGTCTTGCCGCTCGCAGTCGCTGCGACCACCAGAAGATCTTTTCCAAACAAAAGTCCTGACTCAACAGCCCTCTGCTGCGCAGGCATCAGGGTCTCGACTCCGCAGACGTCCACAAACTCGCGGGGCAGCGGAAGATTTTCGATGCGTTCGGTCGGCGTCTGCTCGTGAGCCTCAAGCCGGTCGAACATCGTCTTCTTCGTGTCAAGCGAGTCAGGCTGCAAAATTGCAAGCACCATGTCAAGATCGCGGTACTCTTCTAAGAGATCCTCGATATGCCCTTGGGTCTTCTTCCCGAGCCTCTTGATGTGAGCAAGCTCGCGGCGGAGCTCGCGCTTCGCACAGTCAAGACAGACAAATTCCTGCCCGCATTTGATGCGGGTTGCATCCGACAGAAGTGTGAGCCGGTCATCGAACATGCAGGTCCGGCAGAGCGTCACCCGCTCCCACGGAATCTGCATGCTGTCAAGAAATTCCTGAAACTCAGGCATCGTTTCGGTCAGCTGAACCATGCCGTTTGACCGGAGAACAGTTATCAGTTCCTTTGTCGGTGTCTTCTGGGCATGCGAGGTGCCGGGCCTCCGAACAAAAAACTCTGAAGGTCGAACGCCCTTTGAGGTCTGCTCAAGCTCGACCGTTCCCACGTGTTTTATTCTTCCGTTTTTGGAATCATCACAAAAATAGGTTTTGTACCCTTTTTTATAGGGCTGGACGACAGTTACCACGTATTAGCTCACCAGTTCATGTATCGTATAAGAGAGACCCGCGGTCTCAAGCCGTTTGAGGAAGTCCGTGAACTCTTCATCCACAATCAGCATAAGGCAGTGCATGCCGTGGAATGCTGCCTCAATAACACCTTCGCGCGCGCCAAAGAACATGTCAGGAGTAACGTCCGCGTTTTTCAGCGCAAGGTACGCTTCAAGTCCGACCGCGCCGACAATATCTGCATTTTTCACCAGAGAGAGGAGTTTTGCCGAAGGAACCATCTTTGATCCGCCGCGTTCGATGCGCGGAACTTTGGCGATGTCGATTTTTCCTTCGGTATGCTCAATAATACCCGCAAGACGGGCAACACCTACGTCCATCCCTGCGTTTGCGTCCGCAGTCACCATGCCCATGGCGGTCTGCGGCTTTCTTCCTGCATACAGCCATCCGTCCTTCATGTAGACGCCGACCGAGTCGCCGGTCTTCAGATCAGTGTCTGCGATTGCTGCCCATGTTGCGACCTGATGAATGATGTCACGACGAACGTGACGTGCATAGGACTCAAGAACCTCGGCATTGTTTAAGACCCACTCAACACCTTTGTGCGTTACATAGTACCGGCCGCGGCCTTCAGCACTGATGAATCCGTCCTCGACAAGGTCGCGGACGTACTCGGAGATTGCCTGCGGGGTGACGCCCAGCTTTTCTGCGATCTCCTGCTGACGGATCGAGGGCTGGTGTTCTGCAACCTCCACAAGGACCTGAAAGCGTGTGGTCTCGCGCTTGCTTCTGAGTATGTTGAATAACGGATCGTCGGGCATTGTTTTCTCCGGCTTCTGGTGCAGAAACCCTACACTTATATTGTCTGTGATTCTATAATGGTTTTTGAGTTACATACATGCGGGGTGGCAGAGTTATTTTACGCGGGATTGTGCAGGGAGTGGGGTTCCGGCCTTTCGTCTACGCTACAGCAGAGAGATTCGGCATCCGCGGGAGTGTTATTAATCACGGGAGTGAGGTGGAGATAACAGCTTTCGGGAATCAGTTTGAAGAGTTCTGTTCTGCGGTGTCCAAGGGGCCGAAGATGTCGGTGATTGATTCAGTGACCGTTGAACCGCTGCCCGAAGGCTTCGCCGCCCCTGACAACTTTTCGATTCTTCCAAGTGCGGACGGCGCACGAACAGGATTCATCCCTGCAGACATTGCGACCTGCGAGAGCTGTCTTGCAGACATGCTGAATCCGAAAAGCCGGTACTACGGATACTGGGCAACGTCCTGCACCGACTGCGGACCGCGCTACAGCATCATCCAGGCGGTGCCCTACGACCGCGAGCGAACATCAATGGATGCGTTCCCGCCTTGCGATGACTGTCTTGCAGATTACCATAATCCGCACAACCGCAGACATCATGCACAGACTATCGCGTGCACTGCGTGCGGTCCAAAGCTTTCGCTGACGACGAACGCAGGCGCCCCCGTGGAGACGGATGATCCGATTGGGAAAACTGCGGAGCTGCTTGATGCAGGATGCATTGTTGCGGTTCGCGGGATGGGAGGCTTTCACATCTGTTGTGTGGAAGAGTCGGCAAGCCGATTGAAGGAACTCCTCGGCAGACCGCACCAGTCGCTTGCGGTGATGATGACACTCGAGTCTCTCGGCGATTATGTGGTGGACCCGAACGACGCAGAGCGTGAGATGCTTTCAGGGCCGGTTCATCCGATCATGATCCTTGACAAGCGAGATCCTGCCGCACACCCTGAGCTCTCGGAGCTGCACAATCTTGGAGTCATGCTGCCCTACACCGGTCTGCATCATCTTCTTTTTGAGAAACTGCAGCATCCGCTTCTTGTGATGACGAGTGCGAATGTGCCAGGGACACCGATGATCACCGAGACCTCCTACATCACAGAACGAATGGGAGATGTTGCGGAGTATATTCTCTCGCATGATCGGGAAATTATTAACCGATGCGATGACTCGGTGGTCCGCGACGGCTACATCATCAGAATGTCGCGCGGTCTTGCACCACTTCGGACCGCGATGGATCTTGGGAACTCACAGATTCTTGGTGTCGGGCCGGAGCTGAACGCGAACGCGACGATCTATAAGAATGGATTTCTGGTGACCTCACCGCACATAGGAAACATTCGCAACCCTGCGACCGTTTCCTATCTCAATGAGACGATCGAAAAACTCACGAGCCTGACTGGGGCGAGGCCACAGATAGTTGCTCACGATCTGCATCCGCAGTTCCTGAGCACCAGAGTTGCGCATGAGCTTGCCGAGCGGTACGACGCGGTCCTCTGTCCGGTCCAGCATCATCGTGCACATATTGCGTCGGTGACGACCGAGGAGGTCGTAGGAATTGCAATCGATGGTGTCGGGTATGGAGACGATGCAACGATCTGGGGCGGAGAGATTCTGACCGGCTCTCCTGAGAACAGCTATGCAAGGACCGGCCATCTGGAGCCGGTGCTGATGCCCGGAGGAGATCTTGCGACACGGTTTCCTGAACGAATGTTGTACGGAATTCTGCCGGATGATGCAACACTTGAGATGCTCGCCGGACGCGGCTGGGGTGACGTTGCACTCCGCGTACTTAGCCAGCAGACGGCAAAAAAATTCAACTGTCCGGTGACTACGTCGACAGGCCGCGTGCTTGACGCGGCTGCGGCACTTCTTGGCATCTGCCGCGAGAGAACGTACGACGGGGAGCCTTCGATGATGCTTGAAGCGTACGCAGCGCGGGGCACGGCATCACCGCTGCCGATAAAAATTGTTTCCGGCAACGGCGGGGCTGATGTTTTGCTGACGTCAGAGATTCTCAAAGAGGGACGTGCGATGCTTGCACGAGGGAGTTCGGTTGAAGACACCGCAGCATCCATCCAGACCGCTCTTGCAAAAGGCATTGCAGAGATGACGGTCCGCTCTGCGGAGCGAAGCGGCATCGATACTGCAGCACTCTCGGGCGGCGTTGCCATCAACCGATCGATCCGGGAAACAATTCTCGCATCCCTTGCGGATGCGAATGTTCCGTGTAGAATAAATCCGAAGTATCCGTTCGGCGACGGCTGCATCTCCTGCGGCCAGGTTGTTACGGCAGGAGTCCTCTCCAAGGCAGGAAAATTATGAGTTTATCCGCAAAAATGAAAACCCCTGAGTTCTCTGAAGAGAACGGCTCGATATTAATCGATGTACACATTGCCAGCATGGATCAGTTCTACAATTATCTGGATCCATCACCGGCTGATGAAAAAGATCTTGACGAGGACACGGAAACCTACATCCAGAACGCGGTCGAAGACCTGACTGCTGAGGAACGGAAGCGGGCGAAGATCGTTCTGTATCTCGGAGCAGATCTCTATCAAAATGTGAGTGTCCGGGAAAATATGGAACGGGCTGCGACGGCAAATTTTGCATATCGCCTGAAACATGAAAAGAGAAAGTACTCATATGCAATGGAACGGGGAAAACGCTACCTTGCCAGAGGCCTCGTCTTCCTTGTGATCTGCCTTGTGGTGAGCAGTGTTTTTACCCGCATTTTCTCGGAAAACGATATCAATCTCGCCCTTGCCCAGAGTTTTGTCATCATCGGATGGGTTGCCCTCTGGAAACCGGTGGAGTTCTATCTCTATGATCGGAAGGATATTCTGGATGAACTGGAGATCCTTGAGGTGCTCTCGGTAATGCCGGTGGAGACACGGAGATGGTATCAGGGTCTGGAGAATGAGACGCTGGTTCTGATGTAATTTTTGAAACGCGAATCGCATGCCTTCGGCCTGCTCACCGCTTCGCGGAATAGCGCGAATAAAAAAATCGCCAATGACGATTTTTAAGGATTTGCTAATATTTAGATAGATCAATCTGTTTAAAAAAAACGCGAATAGCGCGAATAAAAAATCGCCAATGGCGATTTTTAAGAATTTACTAATATTTAGATAGATCAATCAATTTAAAGAAACACAGATATTTTTTTTCTTTTTTTTGAAAAATTGCCATTGGCGATTTTTTTATTCGCGCTATTCGCGTTTTTTTCTAAAAACGAAACCGTACCCCACCGAACACAACTCAGATAAATATTTCAAAACAGACTCAATTTTTTAGGAAAATATGGATATGCCGCAGCAGTATCCTGCCGCGGCATCGAAGTATCTCTTACTAGAAAGATAACTCGAATTTATCCGAAGAGTGCGCCAAGGCCTGCCATGGCGTTCTCTTCTTCCTCTTCCTTCTTCTCTTCCGGTTCTGCTGCTGCCTCTGCTGCTGCTGCCGGTGCTGCTGCACCTACTGCTGCAACTGCAACCGGTGCTGCTGCTGCCTTAGAGATTGCTTCCTCGATGTCAACACCGTCAAGTGCTGCAACAAGTGCCTTCACACGGGAGTCGTCAACTGCGATACCTGCGGCAGAGAGAACTGCCTTAACCGATTCTTCATCCACAGTTTTGTCTGCGGAGTGAACTAACAGAGCTGCGTAAATATACTCCATTTTAACTTCACCTATTTTGTATGATAATTATGCCTTCAGGGCGTTTGCTTGTCTGTATGCCTTGCTGATGATCATCTCGATGACGCCCTTCTCATAGATTGGGGCCTCCACACCAAGGTTGCGTGCCTCACGGACTGCCTTTGCAATCTGAGCCTCAGTAACAAAGTGACATGAGGTCGGGACTGCTGCATTGACTGCGAGGTTGAACGCCTGCTGTGCTGCAAGAGTGATCTTTGCCTTGTATGCCTCGTCGTCGACGGACAGAACATCCGGCAGATAAATATCGCCTTCGTAGCAAACTGCAAGAAGTGAAAGACCAACCGGCATCGGCTTGATGTCAAGCTTTGCCAGGACGTCTGCCTGTTTCTTGTTGATTGCCTGGCCAGCTTTCACGACGGTCTTGGTCTCTTTAATTTTGACCTTTCCGCCATCGATTGCTGCGGGGATACCTGCCTGCTGGAGTTCTCCAACGATCGGTCCGGGCTTGAAGGAAGTTGGTCCTGCGGGGACGACAATGTCCTCAGGAGTGACTTCGCCTGCTTTTGCGGCACGCTTTGTCTTGGTCTGTTCAAGAGACTTGAACAGCTTAAACGGGTTGCCGTTAGCGAAGATAAGTGCAGAGTGCTCACTTACGTGACCGTTTAAGTCAACGTAGTGGTTGCCAAGCTCATTGAATGCATGCTCAACAAGCGTGTTTCTTGCAACTTTCACCACTGCACTGCCGTGCAGGTTTCTGCGGATCTGCTGGAACTGCTTTGCGGGGATACCGTAAATGTCAACCAGACCGACAAGTTCGTACTTGCCGGAGTTATCCACAATTTCTTCAACTTCTTCACGTTTCCACGCCGGGAGGTGTTGAGTATAAATTGCCATTTTTACATCACCTTCACAGCGGGACCCATCGTAGTCTTGACGTAGACGGAGCGAATGTTTAATTCACCGCTCTCAAGTCTTCCCACTACCCTCTTTAAGACCGCGTCAACGTTCTCGGCGACTGCGTCAGCAGTCATTGCGGAGGTTCCGACCTTGACAGACATGTTGAGTCTGTCTTTGGACCGGATCTTCACAGAGTTCCGAAGACGTTCGACGATCGGAGTAATGTCCTGACCCATCTGAATCGGCTGCGGCATTTTGCCGCGGGGACCGAGTCTCTGACCGAGCCAGCGACCAACAAGTGGCATGACCGCAGTCTCAGCAAGGAAGTAGTCATATTGACCTGCGAGTTTACGTGCCTCACGCGGGGCACCACCCAGACGCTCAATCTCTTCGGGGCCGATAATGATATCGACTCCAGAGCTGCGAGCCTGGGACACAATGTCTCCCTTACCCAAGACGGCGATCTTTTTGACGCCCATTGCCTGTGGCAGAAGAATCGTCTCATCAATACGGTTTTTGGGCTGCGCCATGTCCACGTGTTTGAGATTGATAGTAATATCAATACTCTCCTGGAACTTCCTCTTGGGCGCCTGCTCCAATGCTGCCGTAACAGCGCTGATAATTTGGGTTTTGTCAACCATTTTGATGAAGCCTCCATAGTTCTCGACCGATTTTTCACGATCTCCTATGGTTGTTCTCTACAACTGTACATTTTTCGCGGGATTATAACCCGCTACCCGTTTGAAGCGTTACACAACTTTATGCAAGCTGTGCGTCATATTCGCCTGCATTGACGGCGGCAATTGCGTCCTTGGGGGACTTGCCTTCGATGGTCACACCAACGGAAACGCAGGTGCCCATGACTTCCTTGACCGCATTTCTGAGGTCGTAGGCAAGCATGTTGTCCATCTTCATCTTTGCAATGCGTATGACAGCTTCAAGCGGCAGATTACCAACTGCCTGAGTATTCGGAGTGCCGGAACCCTTCTCGACGCCCGCTTCCTTCATTACAAGTGCGGTTGTCGGGGGAATTCCAACAGTTAACGTGACGTTCTTTTTGTCATCGACTGTTACCGTTACCGGAACAGACATGCCGTTGAACTCAGCAGTCTTTTTGTTGATATCATCAACGACTGCTTTCACGTTGATCCCAAGGGGACCCAGTGCCGGACCAAGTGGTGGTCCTGCAGTTGCTCTACCGCCAGGTACCAGTACCTCGACAGTTTCTGCCATTGTATCACCGTATGTCAGCGTAAGGCCGGAGCCTCCCTGACATTGGTTGAATAAGGTCGACGTGTAAGAAGATAAAACTAATGGGTTAATGAGGTTTGAGAGAAGAGGTTGCCCGGTTACTTAACTGGCAATATTTTTTGTGACGAAAAAATCCCATTTCCACGCACCATCCCAGCGCTCACCGTTTCGCGCTTCGAAGATGAGGATATGCTATCCCTGCAAAAATGCACAGAACACCCACCCACTGAACCCAGGACACCGCCTCATGCAACACAACAACCGCCGTAATAATTGCCACCGGCAGCTCTGCGGAACCGAGGATCGTTGCAGTACCAGTCGATATCTTCGGCGCACCGATTGCATAGAAAAGAACCGGCAGACACGCACCAAAAAGACCAAGTGTCGCACCATACACCCAGATATCAGACACCACAACACCACTCGTAAAATATTCCGGCGAAAACACACACAATAGAACAAACAACGCGCACGTAACAATCCAGAAACTCCGGTTCACCGGATGCATCTGCGGCTCCACGCGCCCGCTCAGGAAAATAAAAATCGCATAGCACAGCGCAGACAACAGACCAGCGCACACCCCGACAACCGTGAAAGAAATAGCATTCCCGATGATCCCGCTGGCAAGAACAGTTCCAGCAAGCAGAATCAGCACCGCAACAACCGAACTTTTCGACGGCAGCTTCCGCTCGACCAGACAGTCCAGAAGAACACCAATCCAGGTAAACTGAAACAGCAGCACAATTGCAACCGACGCTGGCATCGACTCAAGCGACAAATAATAGAACAGACACACCGAACACGTAACAGCCCCTGTAATCAGAAGAATCGGCATCCTCCGGCTCAATTTCACGGAAGACCGCGGCGCGTCGCGGCGCCTTCCAACGATCGCAATAACCGCACAGAGAATGCCCAGGAAAATCCAGCCGCTGAAGTACTGGCTCATCACCACTTCAGAAAACGTATAGCCGTTCCCGTACGCAAGTTTCACAATCGTCGCAAGGATACCATAACAGCACCCGCCCAGAAGAACCAGCAGCGGATACAGCAAAAGCTTTAGATTCACGAGCACAAACCCGAAAAAAGTGGGATGGAAAATTAATCGTTGTTGCGATCGATCACGCGCACGTTGTCCCCGCGCACCGTAATCGGAATCGGCACAATCGACTCATACAGCTCAACGGTGATCTCTTCTTTTGCATGGTCAACGCGCTTGACCACAGCCTTCTCACCCTTGAACGGACCTGCAATCAGCTCAACGATCGTACCCTCGCTGATACCGGCAACGACCGGTTTGGGCACAAGGAAGTGTTTGATCTCTTCCATTGAAGTCTCATTCTGCAGAACAATCCGGGCATGCGCAATCGTCTCGACAAGCTCCTCGATTCTTGCATGCTCCTCCGGGCTTTCCACAAAGACGTAGCCCTTAATATCCTCAGGCACCACTACGGCGGTGACAACAACATCGGTCATGTTATTTTCGATTGCCTCGCGGATATTATCTGCAACCGTCCGCTCATGCTTGGAAGTTGTCTTAATTATGTAGTAGTGGTTGCCAAACTCTGAATCACTCATGATTGTCACGGAAGCAGATAGTGGAAGACCAGATAAATGATAAAGCCCAGAACACCGATGACTGCAATACCTGCGGCCGAAACTGCCGAGATCTTGAAGAATTCATCCTTCGTAGGTCTGCGGGCAAGCTTTAACACGCGCAGATACTTGCGGAAGAACTCGGAGATACTCTGCTTGGAGACCTCCGGCATCTTTACATTACCGACAGCAGACGATGCTGTCGTCTTCTCCGTCTTCTTATTGTTGGTATTTTTCTCGTCAGCCAATGTATTCACCTCAGGAAATCAATCTCAAACTTGGATCTCTGCACCTGACTTGATTGTGGTGCCGTATATGTTTGCTCCTGCTTACCATAAATCTGTGGGGATTGCACACCGGTCACAATCAGCATGGTACGCATTCTGCCCTCCATCGACGGGTCAACCTGAACTCCCCAGATGATGCGTGCCCCGGGATCAATACGCTGATAGACCTCCTGCACAACACCCTCTGCCTCAAACATTGTCATATCAGGGCCGCCAATCACGTTGATCAGTGCTGCGGTCGCGCCCGTGATGTCGACATCAAGCAGCGGAGAGCGAAGAGCCTTCTTGATAGAGTCGGTCGCCTTGTCCTCACTGTCGGACTCGCCCATACCGATCATTGCAATGCCGCCCTGCTCCATAACCGTGCGGACATCGGCAAAATCAAGGTTCACAAGACCGGGGAGAGTGATAAGTTCGGTGATTCCTTTCACCGCACGCATCAGAACCTCGTCTGCAACCTTGAACGCCTGTGCCAACGGAAGCCGCGGAACAACTTCAAGAATGCGGTCGTTCGGGATCACAATGACCGTGTCAGCAACTTCACGAAGCCGCTCAAGACCGATCTCTGCATTCTCCATACGGGTTGCACTCTCGCTCGTGAACGGAAGCGTAACGATTGCAATCGTTAACGCGCCGACCTCTTTCGCGATCTTTGCAACGACCGGAGCACTGCCGGTACCGGTTCCGCCGCCAAGACCTGCGGTCACGAACACCATGTTCGATCCGCTCAGGGACTGGCGGACAACATCCTCGCTCTCAAGCGCTGCTTCTTCACCGCGCTGCGGCATTGCGCCTGCGCCAAGACCCTTCGTGGTCTGGCGGCCGATGAGAATACGCTTCCCAACGCGTCCGCGAAGCATGGACAGATGCTGCGCATCGGTGTTTAAGGCATAGATATCAGCGCCCTCGACGCCTTCTTCAAAGATTCGGGCAACAGTATTGGACCCTCCGCCGCCGCAGCCGACGACCGTGATCTTGGTTCTCAGAGACTCAAGAATGTCATCGAACTCGTCATCATCATCGGTATGGTTCGATGCAGTGGGAACATATTTGTACTGGCTGGAAAAATCGATGTCCTGTTTTGCCGGTGCAGGTCTCGGTTCGACGACCGGCCTTGGTGCAGGAACCGGGGCCTGGCGAACCGGCTCCGGAGCAGGAGCTGCATATGCCTGCTCCTTTCTCGGAGTCAGTTCGACCTCGTCCTCTGCGTCATATATAGCGGAGACTGCGCTGTTGTCGCGTGCAGTTTCTTCGAACCGCTTGCGTGATAGTGCTTCTTCTACGATTGATCTCATGAGTAATTCTCCAATCCCGGGATGCGGAGGGTAGACCGGATCGTTTTTGTTACCATCTCCGGCGTTATCGTCCTGCCGTCCGGAAGGGTTACAGGTTCACCTGCAACCAGTTTTCCAAACAACGGACCGGACGGGACGCCCTGCATGCGCGCGAGCTGGGCGTCAAACTGCAGGCGGGTTATTGTGATCAGATCACCTTCCACCGTTGTACCCTGTCTACGTGTTATTTGTTGGACTGATAAAGCTATTAATTCACCTGCTATTGCATGACGCCGCTCCCCGGTCGTCAGGAGGGTTGGAAGAACTTTTCCGCTCTTTCCGGTCAGATGAAATACGCCGCCGACTCTGTCCAGTTCAGCAAACAGTTCGTCTTCCAAGCCCCCGAATGCTTCGCTAAAGAAGTCCTCCGGAAGAACGATGGATGCAGGGTTCCCTGCGGGAACTTCTCCGTGCGGGAAGATTTTTGCCGCAGAATCGATATTTTTAGCAAAGTCGACAAATGCGGACCATGTTTTCCATGACATGGAGCCGAGTTTATGCATGTCGCTTTCGGTGATCTCAGGGATGCCAAGCTCCGCAAGAATTTTTTCGAGGCGGTCGGCTTCAACTTTGGACATGGCCTTTTTGTCAAGATGCGCGGCAATTGCCCCGCTCTTTTGGATCATTTGCATAATCATGTCCGCGCTGACCGCTCCGACATCCCGCGTATGCATCATGTGGCCGAACGCCCCCCTCGTTTCAAGGGCAATTGCGGTCTGCCGCACGGCATAGTGGGTGCCGCCAAATCCGATCAGCGGAATAACAGTTTCAGAGTCAGGGTCTGCCATAAGAACACTCATGGCAGCAGCGCGGACGGCAACAGCATTGCGCCACTCGGTTTCTGTACTGCCGACCTCGACGAAAAAGTACGGGACATGGATGCTGGTCGGCCCGTGATGGGTTATCTCGTACGAAACGCGAAAGCCTTCCGGGGCATACAACTGATGATTGCGCAGCACCGCACGCATCCATGCGGGAGCGGCTGGCCCGAGCTCGCGGGGATTTCCGCCGAGGTCTGCGGTGATGAAGTTTCCTGCCGGATGTACGGTGAGAACAGGTACCGGGTTGACGCTTGCATGGCGTGCGAGAAAGATCGCAAGGTCTGCGTCGGAATCGACTACGTCGTCATCAGCGTGAATGATGCGGTCGTTCCATTCATGAAAGGTGACGGTGTGCTTTGCAAGCAGCGGCCAGCCGCCTTCCGGAGGATTTTGGATGAGTTCATCCATTGCGGCGCGGATGTTGGATCCGGCAATATCGGTTGAGGAGTGGATGATATTGATCTTCATGCGTGATAGGTAGTTTTGGCAGAGAGAAAAGAAGTGTGTTTTCTTTGGGGGTTTTGCATCCTCCCGCGTGAACCGCCCACGGAAAATCAGAACACACGGAGCTGCACGGAAAAAATATCACGGAGCAGACGTGAACAGCACGGAATTTGAAAATAGTTCATTATTATGGCATTCATTATTTTTCCGTGAAACTCCGTGTGTTCTGATTTTCCGTGGGCGGCTCGCAAATCAAAGATACCCAATGCCGGTGATTGTACTCACGATCCAGAGTATTCCAAAGATGATCGGAATGTGGACAAGATACACCGCAAGCGTTATTCTGCCGTTGCCGATATGGGCGAAGAACCTGCCGAGGGCCCCGGGGTTCGGAAGACGAAACGCCCGGATGCCGTTCGGATAAAAGACCGCACCAAGAGCAATACCGATCAAGAGAACGCCGAACCAGGGAAACAGCGGGAAGTAGTCCTGCGTGTACTGCATGAAATCAGCCCCGTGAACACCTAAGGGGTAGAGCCATCCGGGTTCGGTGAACTGCGGGATTACAAAGATACCGAGGAGAACGATGATGATGCCCGGGATAAAATTCCATTTCCCAAGCTGCAGGAACGGGATGCACAGAAGCATCGAGACACCAAGCATATGCATGAACCCGAACTTGATGAACGCACCATTGTGAAGAAAGAGGGTTGAGCCGATCCAGCTGACAATGGTGATCATCATGCCGATTCCAAATAAAAACAGGGCTTTCACAACGATTGAGCGATAGTACTCGCTGGTGGTTCTTCCTTTTTTTCTGGCATGCCTGAGGATTAAGGCAACACCTGCGATCAGAACAAAAGATGCCGAAGCGATGTTGATGGTCCCGTAATAGGTGAGGAACTCTGGATCCTCAACGATCATATGGTACATCACCATGCATGCAAGGAAGTGATAGACGATCATTCCCACAAGGGCGATTCCGCGAATCGCATCCACTTCCCAGTATCTTTCACCCATGTTACTCCGTGCTATTTGGTTTTTGCTGATATATATTTTGAGATTGAAAAGTACGCCCGGAAACCTACAGATATCCCCACGGCATGCCGAGTGCGGAGGACACGATCATAATCAGATACAGTATCGCGAAGAGAATCGGGATATGGAGCAGGTAAATCTCCAGCGGATACTTGCCGACGAGCGCCAGGAATCTTCCAAACACTCCGGCATCAGGCATACGGAATCTCCGGATTCCATGCGGATACAGAACTGATCCTATGGCAACTCCCAAAAGCATCACGCCGACCCAAGGAAGAAGCGGGAAGTAGTCACGCGGATAAAACATGCCTTCCGGTAAAATGCCAAACGGCAGATACCATAAGAAACCTGCAGAGGCATATATTGTTTTAAAAGACAGTCCGATCCAGATGAGAACAGCAGCCGGAATAAAATTCCATTTGCCAAGTCCGAGGAACGGAATGCACAGGATCATCGAGAGGCCCATCATCTGGAGGAAGTTGAACAGCATGTAGTTGCCGTCGCCGATGACAAAGTGAATGGCAAGAGATCCAACAACCGCAATTGCAACACCGATGAAAAAAATCTCCAGACCGCGCTTCACAATTGCAATATAATAGGCGCGTTTCGGCTTGCCGGCCATTCGTCCGTGTCTGAGAACCAACGCGACACCGGAGACTATCACGAAAACGCTTGTTCCGAGGTGAATGTACTGGCAGACGTCGTAGTACCAGTCCAGGGTAAGACTCATATGAAAAATTACCATCAGGGAGATCAGATGAAAAACGATCATCCCGATCAGGGCAATCCCGCGGATTGCGTCGACCTCCCAGTACCGCTCACCCATTGCTTTGGAGTTGGTGCTTTCAGATAATCTCTTTTGTGTTTGAAGAGGTGTGATACCGCAAAAAAATTTAACCAGTTTCTTTCTGAAAAGGGAAATGGTTGAATAGTATATGGGAAAGATAAATATCTGAAACGCGAATAGCGCGAATAAAAAATCGCCAATGGCGATTTTCAAAGAAGTGCTAAATTATTTCTTTTTAGATAAATTCACCTAAAAAAGTACAAAGAATTTTTTTTTGAAAATCGCCATTGGCGATTTTTATTCGCGCTATTCGCGTTTCAAAACTTCATCCTCGGTCTCAGGATCCTTCTTCGGTTTCTCCGGCTTCACGTACGTAATCTCGTACGTCTCCACTCCCCGCTCATCAGGCCGGGCCGATGACGAATAGGCAGGATCAACAGACAGAGCACCAAACTTGCACAACTCAGCGCACTGACCGCAGATAACACAGCGGAACAGATCAATCGTCCACAGCTTCGCCGCACGATCAACCGTAACCGCCTGGGACGGACAGCGTTTCATGCAAATCATGCAGGACGTGCACTTGGACGGATCGAACACCACATGACCGCGGGTGATATCAAAGCGCTTTGCAGGTTCGGCAGGAAACGTCGTCGTCACTGGCTTATGCACAAACTGCTTCAGAATCGTTTTCAGCATTTTCATACAGCCTCACCTCTCCATACATCCGATACAGGGATCAATCGTCAGCACAATCTGCGGCACATCCGCAAGCTCAGCACCCGCAAGCATCGCAACAAGGGAGGGAACATTCGTCAGCGTCGGCGTCCGCACGCGGAACTGCGTCAGATTTTTCGTGCCGTTACCGCGCAGATAATGAATCACCTCGCCGCGGGGCTGCTCGGACCTGCTGAAGAACTCGCCGTCAGGGTTGCCTTTCACCGGAACCGACACATCACCCTCTGGCATGCCGGCAATAATCTGGTGAATAATATCAACCGACTGGAACAACTCCTTACACCGCACCTCGCACCGCGCATAACCGTCGCAGCCGTCAGCGGTCACTGGCTTAAAAGAAATATCCCCGTATGCCAGATACCCTGACGTCCGTACATCCTCGACAAGACCGGACGCGCGGGCAACAGGGCCGACAGCCCCGAGATTGTAGGCAGCGTCAGTTTTTAGAACACCTTTTCCCACCAGACGCTTCTTCAGCGTGTAATCTGATAAGAACACCTTCGACATCTCCTGCATCTCGGCTTCGATATCATCGAGGCGCTTGTCCATCCCTGACAGGAACTCATTGGTCACATCACGGCGGACGCCACCGACCTTGCACACGCCCTGAATCACTCTGCCGCCGGTCGTTGCCTCAAGCTCGTTCAAGATCGACTCCCGAATCTTCCATGCATTATAGAACAGACTCTCAAAGCCAAGAGCGTCCGCAAACAAACCGAGCCACAGAAGATGGCTGTGAAGACGCGAGTACTCGCCCCACATCGTCCGTAGATACGTAGCCCTCGCCGGAACCTCAATACCCATCAGCCCTTCCACACCCTGGCAGAACGTCGAAGAGTGCGTGAAACTGCAGATGCCGCAGATACGCTCTGCAAGATACACGAAATCAGAATACTCGCGACGGTCCACCAGACTCTCAAGACCGCGGTGAACATACCCGATCGAAGGAATCGCCTCCACCACATGCTCATCCTCAATCACCAGATCCAGATGAATCGGCTCCGGGAGAACCGGATGCTGCGGACCGAACGGAACAACCGTCCTCTTGCCGGTCATGATGCATCCTCCTTGGACACCTTCGTCACTGTTGGCGCAGGAGCCTCTTTCTTCTTGAACGGATACGGCACAGATGTCCGGATGAACGTCCCGCCAAAGTCAAGCGCCATATTGGTGAACGTGAACCCGTAGAGATCATGAATCTCATTCTCGTAGACAAACGCACCGCCAAACGATGCATCAATCGCAGGAATCGATGTACCTTCCGGAACCGTCATCCGGTAATGCAGGAGATCATTTCCCTTCGCAAACGAGTAGGTGATATCATAATCATTCGCAGCCGCAGTGCAGGTAATCACCACAAGACGGCGGCCGTCAGCCTTCATGTCAGCTGCGACCTTCTCAATCCCCGCAGGAGACGCGGGGATAATTTCCATTGTCGTCATCTCAAACCTCCGTTATCAACTGCCGCACGTTTCTCTTCCAGAACCCCGAGCGCCTTTACCACGCCCTCAATCAGTGCCTCAGGCCGGACTGAGCACCCCGGTACATACACATCCACCGGAATAATCGTGTCAACGCCGCCTGAAACATTGTAGCAGTCGCGGAACACGCCGCCCGATGATGCGCAGATGCCGACCGCAAGAACAACCTTCGGCTCAGGGATCTGGTCATAGAGATTTTTCAGGACCTCTTTGTTCTGCTCGTTCACACTGCCGGTCACTACAAAAATATCCGCGTGCGCCGGATTGCCGGTGTTGATGATACCAAACCGCTCCACATCGTACAACGGCGTCAGGGCTGCAAGAATTTCAATATCGCATCCATTGCAGCTGGACGCATTGTAGTGCAGAAGCCAGGGGGATTTTCCTGCCGAACTCATACAATCACACCTCCGAGGATGCCAAGCACGGCAATGTTTGTCGCGCCAAGAATCAGCGTAATGGTCCACAGACTCTTCACCGTCATCTTCCACGTAACCCGCGGGAACAGATTGTCCATCAGAATCTCAAGGAAGTAGCAGATGATGACAACGATAATACCGAGAATCGGGTTTGCCGCAAAGAACAGAAGCATCATCGCAAGGATAATGATCGTCTCATACCAGTGGGCAAGCTCAACTTTTGCAAGGGTTCTGCCCGACAGAGACGACGTAACTCCTTTCACCAACTCCTGATGCGCGTGATGCGAGGTCGCGATATCAAACGGAGACTTGCGCAGCTTCAGTGTCAGCACTGCAAAGAGTGCAAGGAACACACCCGGTAGATACACAATTGCTGATGTCGTGTCAGCAAGAATGTCAGAGACAAAGAAACTGCCTGTGACCATGAAAAATCCTGCGGCAAGAAGAATCAGAATCGGTTCAGCAACCATCACGCCGATCAGTTCGCGTTCTGCACCTACAGTTGAGTAGGGAGCGTTTGCTGCGTATGCTGCAAGAATCAGGAACGTGTGCGAAAGCGCCAGCGCAAACACAACGAGTAAGAGGTCGCCTCCTGAGAACAGAATTGCTCCGGAGAGAGCGATCAGCACCAGATACCCGCTGGTCAGAATCATTTCAACCGGATTTGCAAACGCCCGCTCTTTATGCCAGAGCTTGCTGATGTCATAGAACGGCTGAAGAACCGGAGGTCCACGTCTGCTCTGCATGCGTGCCGTAAGCACACGGTCGACTCCTGAGATCAGTCCGCCGATAACCGGTGCGAGAATCAGAAACAGGACCGCGCCTGCTGCTGCCATTACCAGATTCATATCATCACCCCCAGAAACGCGAGCACAAACATCACGATGATGATGAGGATCGAGATGATGCACGCAGGCTTCATCAGCACATCCTCGCCAAAGTACTCGGACAGATAGTAGTTCGAAGATTTTGCCTCTTTGTAGACACCAAGTGAACCGCGGAAGCGACCGGCCTCGTCAACACCTCTGCCGCAGAGGTACGGGGCAAGTGTTCTGCCGGACTTTGATCCTGCATGCGCTGCTGCGATCAGGACCGCAAGAATCACGAACATGATGCCGAGCATCAGCACATTGTCGAGGACTGCAACCGTTGCGGTGTCAATATATCCCGGATAGATGGATGTAAGGTAGGGATCGATGAACTGGTGAATGATTCCAATAAAACCGATACAGCAGACGATCGTCAGAGCTCCCATCACAACAACAGGAATCTTTTCTGAAACATGCAGAACCGCCGCCGCCGCGGGCGGGCCGCTCATACGCATGAACAGTTTTCCAAGCCACTTAGTCCAGAAGAAGATGGTAAGTGCACTGCCGAATGCAAGCATAATCACAAATGCCCAGCCGAATGGTGCCGAGAGGAACGCGACCACTGCCGTCCACTTGGAGATCAGCATCCCGAACGGTGCAAGATACATACCGCAGATGCCGATAACCATCATAGTCGCAAGAAGCGGGAGCCGCACCAGAAGTCCGTCCATGTCCTCGATGTCGCGGCTGTCGATTCTGTGCTCGACCGCTCCGACACATAAGAAGAGGAGCGCCTTTGCAACCGCATGGAAGATGATCAGAAGAATTGCCGCGAGCACTGCCGTAGGCGTTCCAATTCCTGCACATGTAGTGATAAGACCGAGGTTTGCGATTGTGGAGTAGGCAAGAACCTTCTTTGCATTACTCTGCGAGATCGCAAGAGCTGATGTTATCACAAACGTGAACAGTCCGATGAAAGCAAGAGCCGTGCCAACAGCAGTCTGCGAAAATATCGGGGCGAACACAACCAGAAGATACACGCCGGCTTTCACCATGGTGCTCGAGTGCAGCAGTGCCGAGACCGGAGTGGGTGCAACCATTGCGCCGGTAAGCCAGCTGGAGAACGGCATCTGGGCAGCTTTGGTCAGACCGGCAATGGCAATCAGCGCGGCAGGAATGGTCAGGGCCGCCATGTCAGGATAATGAATGATGTCGGTGATGCCAAGAACGCTGGATCCGGTTGGATCAATATTCAGAAGAGAGATTATTGCGAGCGTAAATGCAATCCCGCCGACAAGATTCATCCAGACTGCGCGGAACGAGTTGGTAACAGCCTCCGGAGTTTTTGAGTAGCCGATCAAAAGGAACGAGCAGAGCGTTGTTACTTCCCAGAAGCAGAGGATCCACATCAGACTGTTTGAAAGCACGATGCCGAACATTGCTGTCAGGAACACGAACAGCATGGCAAAGAAGTAGGCCTTGCGCTGCGGCACGCTCTCCTGATGGTGGTGATAGTCTTTCATGTAGCCGAGCGCGTAAACGCAGATGAGCGTCCCGATGATGCCGATAATGAGCACCATGATTGCAGTAAAGTCGTTGACCACAAATGCTGCTGACATGCTGACTGACTCTGCATAGAACAGTTCCATGATGCAGATGAGGAGCAGCTGAACTGCGCCGAGAACAAGCGGAAGCATCCTGCGATATTTCAGAGACAGGACGATGATTGCAAGAGCAACGGCGATCTCAACAATAAAGAGCCAGACGCCTATCTGTTTTGCATATTCCAGTGCAATTACTACCGGACCCGACAACGCTGACCATGCGAGGTATAGAGAGGTCGCGATAATAACTGCCGAAGCAATGCCGACGATACCGGTGCGGAGGTTATCCCTGTTCAATACCGCAAGAAGGACTGCGGCAAGCAGGGGAACCAGCAGCAGTACGAGGATGGCTACGAGTTCCGGCTGGTACATAATATCACTTGTTGAAAGTTATGTGGATTGATCATTATTAATCATTCTAATTCAGGGCGCTGTATTTTGTTGATGAACTTCAGATGAATGATGTCGCAGCTCCGCCCACGGAAAACGCGGAGCACACTGAAATTAGCACGGAAAAAACATCACGGAGCAGACGTGAACATCACGAAAATGAATCGTTTTTGAAATTCTATGATGTCTTCGTCGTCTCGCAATGATGTTTTTTTCTGTTGAGAGTTGCGCGGTGGTGGATATTTCAAAATGGTATCATGTTGAAAAAATAATTGTCCGGAAACATCCGGATTCCGTCGCCCACAGGAACAATTAGTCTGATTTGCGAAGTTCTTTCCAGACATGCGACTGAAATATGCTATTTTCTTTTGCCGATGCGTCCATTGCAAGAAACATCTTCCAAGGGACGGCATAGGTAAGATACTCGTTTGAAATGAGATTTCGCGAGTGGAGTCTTCCGGCAAGATCGGTGAACCCAAGGACTGCGCTCGGAACGTCTTTTTCTCCCTGTCGCACAACTTCGGACCCGATCGCCTGACATGCGGATGCACGCGAGGTGCATACCATGCCGTTGCCGTCCGGCAAGGCTCCCGCAAGATGCATGAGTGCAGACATCTCCACTGGATTCACGGTGAAGATAACAGAGAGCGGAACTTCGCCGTCTTTGAGTTCAGCAAGCGGTTTATAGACCGCATACTTTTCCGGTAGATCATAATTCGGCATCTCTTCTTCGATGAACTTGCGTGCAATCTCCTGCGAGTAGTGCATGCACTCTCCGGTCCGAAACATCTCCTGTCGTTTCTCAGGCATGAATGAGATCACTTTTTCGTAGAGCTCAGGATCTTTTGCCGAGGCAAGGCCGTGAGAGAAGAAGGCGGCAAAGGTGTCAATGCCGCCCGGCAGCCAGCGATCATATGCCCGACCGAAGCAGAGCCCGCTCGATGCTCCGGCACAGAGAAAGGTGTCACGGTCAAAGACAGCAGTCCTTCCCTTCACCGCTGCCTGGGCAAAGTACGGCATCACACATCCGCTCTTCATGCCGGCACGCGGCTGCATGGCATTTTCGGGTTTTGTGTCGGTGCGAAGGAACACCACAGGGTGAAACCTGCTGCCAAGTTCGTTTGCAATATTGCTATCCATAGTTGAGTGAGTGATGTGAGACGAGAAATATTTTCTCTCTATAAGTGGCCTCGCTTGGGGTAACCACGGAACACACTGAACACACGGAATGCCACGGAAAAAACACAGAATACCGCTTCGCTTACGGAAAACACGGAAAGACTAAGAGTAGGGGTATACGCATATATCATTTTTTTGAGATGTCCGCTTCCTTAGTCTTTCCGTGTTTTCCGTAAGCGAAGCGGTATTCTGTGTTTTTTCCGTGAAATTCCGTATGTTCAGTGTGTTCCGTGGTTGCCCCAAATGAGACCAAGGAGAGAGAAATTCCGTAAACGGAAATCATTATGAACAAAGATTTCGAATCCTGTGATATTTGATATCACAACAGTCCCGGTAGACAAGAAGGCATAAGAACTGAAAAAACAAAGATACAATCAGTTATGGCTGAGAATGAAGCAGGCGGTTCGATGCCTGAAGACATCCTGAATACCTTTTACTCCGGGGAAAACCCGCTGTGTGTACTGCAGAACCTGCAAGAGAGCGGAAAACAGCGAAAGATCATCGTCGTGACTGATCAGCGGCTGATGTACTTTGAAGAGAATGCCACCGGTCTGTATGATGACACGCTGTTTGCATTCGCCCGCATCGACACGGTAGTCTATCACGAAGGAAAAAAAGTTTCAGAGCTGAAGATCACCGAAACCGACGGTGTGATGCTCAAGGTCGGCTGGCTCACAAACGAAGAAGCACAGCGGGTTATCCTGACGCTTCAGTCAGCGATGAACGACCTTGGAACCGCAGCAGTCTCGCTCGACCGCAAGAAATCCGTCTTCTCCGGCGAAGAGTGGACACTGAAAAAACCGGTTGACTATCTGACCAAGACCGTGAAAAACGAAGCAGCATCCATGAAGCAGAGCTACATCGCACCCATCCTTCCAAAGGACGCGTGCGAGGAAAAAGAGCAGGAGCTCTTTGAAGAAGAGATCTGCGGAGCAGTTGCGGCTGACGAAATGGATCAGCAGACCGTGATCGAATGCCTGAAGGCTCTTCGCATCCTCTATGACAACTGCATCCTCACCGAAGAGCAGTACCGCAAGTACCGGCTGCCGCTCCTGGAAAAACTCGATATTTAAATTTCATCAAAACTTTTTTTCTACGAACGAAAAATATTTTGAAACGCGAATCACACGAATAGCGCGAATAAAAAATCGCCAATGGCGATTTTTGAGAAAGTACTATGTAATTTATTTTAGATAGACACGTCCAGAGAAACACAAAAATTTCTTTTTTTGAAAAATCGCCATTGGCGATTTTTTATTCGCGCTATTCGTGTTTCAAAAATTTATCCTGCCCACTCACTCAACAGTTCACAAAAAAAAGATTTGACCGTATTGGTCGCTGATCAGAGAACCCTTGCGGAAAAATTATGCCACGTCCGGCACGAATTTCGTACCATAGTGGATAATACCGTCAGAGCCCTCACGATCAAGAACACGGAACACTGACTTCACCGGCATGCCGATATAGACCTCTTCCGGCTCGCAGATAACATGCGTCGTCATGCGTGCGCCTTCCTCGAGCTCAATAATTGCCAGCACATACGGCTTCATCTCCGAGTACTGATCGCTTGCCGAGTGGACAACGGAAAAAGTCATGACTTTTCCCTTGCCGGAACACTGGTACTCAACAATCTTACCGTCACGGCGGCAGTGCGGACAGACCGAACGCGGCGGGAAAAACACCGCTCCGCAGGTCTCACACTTTGTTCCGACCATGTTGTATCTCTGGGGGATTGCTCTCCAGAATCGTGCAACTGTCATCGCTTACACCCTCCCGAAAATATGCGACACAACCGTCGCTCCGGTACCGCCCACGTTCTGGGTCATACCGATTTCAGCTCCGTCAACCTGACGCTTACCGGCCTCGCCGCGAAGCTGCTGCACAGCCTCCCAGACCTGTTTGATACCGGTTGCACCAACAGGGTGACCGCAGGACTTCAGACCGCCGGACGTATTGACCGGCAGCTTGCCGCCAATCTGTGTCTGGCCTTCCTCGGTGAACTTTCCTGCCGTTCCCTTCTGAACAAAACCAAGATCCTCGATAGCACAAAGCTCAGCGATCGTGAAACAGTCGTGAACCTCAACAAAGTTCACTGCCTTTCTCTCCAGCTTCGCCTGCTTGAATGCAGAATTACCTGCGGCAACCGTTGCGCCCATCGTCGAAAAGTCCGGACGGTCATGCAGGGCAATCGTATCGCCTGCCTGAGCAGATGCCAGAACCTTAATCGGCGTGTCGGTGAACTCCTTTGCACGCTCAAGCGGACAAACGATCACAGCGGCTGCACCGTCAGAAACCGGAGAACAGTCAAACAGACGGAGAGGCGACGCAACAAGCGTTGACTTCAGCACAGTAGACTGCGTAATCTCGGATCTGAACTGTGCATACGGATTTCTTGCGCCGTGATAGTGGTTCTTCACCGCAACCTGTGCAAGCTGCTCGCGGGTAAGGCCGTACTTGTTCATGTAGTCGCATGCGATCATCGCATACAGACCCGGGAACGTTGCTCCTGCAAAACTCTCCCACTCTCTGTCTGCTGCGCCTGCTAAAACATCAGTCGCGTCTGCAACATCAGTCATCTTCTCAACACCTGCTGCAACCACAATGTCAGACATTCCTGACGCAACTGCGGCGACCGCCTGACGGAACGCAAGACCACCGGACGCACATGCCGCTTCCACACGGGTTGCCGGCACATGCAGGTCGCCGCCGAGTCCTACGTAGTCTGCGACGAGCGCACCAACATGTTCCTGACCGATGAACCTGCCAGCAGACATCGAACCGACAAACATCGCATCGATCTGCTCGCCGACAACGTTTGCATCCTCCAGTGCCTTCACACCGGCTTCTGCACACATGTCACGGAACGAGGTGTCCCAAAGCTCTCCAAATGCCGTGATACCGGCACCAATAACTGCTACTTCTCTCATTTTTCCGCACCTCACACCTTGATCTTTCCTTTGTGGCGTGCATACACTGCATAGTCAAGATACTTTGCCTTTGCGAGCATCGACTCAACCGACGGGCCTTTGTTGCGATCGATCTTCGAAAGGATCGCATCGGTCACGGTGATGTCGAACGCATCTGATCCTGAACCACTGCCGTAGCTGGTGACAAAGATCTTCTCGCCCGGCTTTGCAACATCAAGAATTGCCGCAAGGCCGAGAGGGACAGCACCGCTGTAGGTGTTGCCGAGTCTTGGCACAAGCAGACCGGTCTTGATCTGTTCAGGCGTGAACCCGAGCATTGCCGCAGCTTTCTGCGGGAACTTTGCGTTCGGCTGGTGGAACACCGCATAGTCATAGTCTGCTGGTTTGGTTCCCATATCCTCAAGCATCATCTTGGCACAGCCGGTCACGTGCTTGAAGTATCCGGGTTCGCCGGAGAATCTTCCGCCGTGACGGGGATAATCCTCTCCTTCGCGGCGCCAGAAGTCCGGCGTGTCGCTGGTGAAAGAACAGGTGTGGTTGATGACTGCGATCGGATCATCGTTGCCGATGATGTAGGAGGCTCCCCCTGCTGCCGCGGTGTACTCAAGGGCATCGCCGGGCGCGCCCTGGGCGGTGTCGGCACCGACAGCAACGGCATACTTCATCATGCCGGAGGAGACCAGACCCATTGCGGTCTGAATGCCTGCGGTTCCTGCTTTGCAGGCGAACTCGTAGTCTGCTGCGGTCATAACCGGCGTTGCGCCGATAGCTTCACCAACCGTTACAGCAGTCGGCTTGACTGCGTACGGGTGAGACTCGGAACCAACATAGACCGCTTTGATCTCTTTTGGATCAATTGGTCTGCGGGCAAGAGCAGTGCGGGTGGATTCAACCGCAAACGTTGCGGTGTTTTCATCGTAGTCGGGTACGGCTTTCTCGCGAACGCCAAGACCGCCGGTGATCTCTGCGGCGTTGGCGCCCCAGACACGTGCGATCTCCTCGACCTTAATCCGGTAACTGGGGATGTATGCCCCATAACTAATGATTCCTACCATTCTGTATTCCTCAGGCGGGTAATAATTTCCTGCACATCAAGGGATGTGCACAAGACAGTGATGCGATCCTTTTCTGCAAGCAGTTTCACCAGCGGGTGCACATGCTCGGCGTCGATTCCCTGAAGAATGACGTACGGCGGTTTGAACGGGGTTACGCGAATGGCAATCATCGGGGATTTGCCGGTTGAGACATCCGTGAAGATTAAGGCACGCTCCGTGCTCCAGCCGTAGATACGGTTGAATTCGTTCGGTGAAAGGTTCAGGATCGCGTTCGGACTGTTCACCACGGTGTAGCCGAAGATCTGGTGATCTTCAGAGCCGCAGAGAAGGGTGCAGTCGATCAGTTCCGACAACTCTCGGATCGGAATTGATGAGGCGAAATCATGGATATCATAGATTACTTCGTCATCGTAGTCGGAGAAGAGCAGTTTGCCGTACTTCTGAATGTACTTGCCGCCGTTCTCTTCATCGATGTCTAAGAGGGTGTCTACAATTTTTCCAACCACTCCCGTACCCGGGCTTTTTCTCCGACCGCTTTCATAGTCACTGATAACGGACGGGGATATCCCGAGGTGGTCTGCTAACACACCGGGAGCGATCTGAAAACTGGATCTCCATTTTTTCAGCGCTTTCCCGGGCGCGTCTGAGAGAGTAATTTCACCTGCCATTTTTTCGGCAAGCTGTTGACGCAGTCCCGGTTTCATACAGGATAATTGTATTTCGTTCCTTACATAAAAGGCTGGTCGTCGAATTCGTCAATACACGAACTACAGTATCAGAACTCATATATAAGAAACCACCCAATAGTGAGTATCATGGATACAGTCGACGCAGAGGATACACTCTGTCTGAAGCGTATTGCAGCAATGGGAGGATGCAAGGGGCCGGTTCGTCTTTCGACCCAGAGCCTTGGCGATCAGCTTGGCATCAGCCAGCAGACTGCGTCGCGCAGACTGCGTGCGCTGGAAACTGCGCATCTGATCTCGCGAACGACCGAGCCGTCAGGCCAGTTTGTGCTGGTGACGAAGCTTGGTGAGGAGCTGCTCCGCCGTGAGTTTTCCGAGTACTGTAAAATATTTGACAGAATCGGAGGGCACTACGTGCTGACTGGCGGAGTCATCTCCGGAGTTGGCGAAGGGAGATATTATATGTCAATCCCTCACTATCAGGAGAAGTTCACCGAGCTTTGCGGGTTTCCTCCGTATCCCGGAACGCTGAACCTGAAGCTGAATCCGCAGAGTGTTCTGGTCCGGAAACGGATCGATACGCTGGAGTGGACAAGTGTGCCGGGCTTTTCTGATGAGCACCGGACATTTGGCGAGGCGCGATGTATTCCGTGCAGGATTGAGAATGTTCCTTGTGCGATTGTGGTTCCGGGACGGACTCATTATCCTGAGGATATTATCGAGGTGATCTCAGGTGTGCCGCTTCGTGCGACACTCGGACTTGAGGATGGAAAGGAAGTTGTTGTGGAGATAGGATATGATTGAGCAGGCATTGGAAGCCCTGAAGCAGGGCAAGGTAATTTTGTTGTACGATTTTGATAACCGTGAGAAGGAGACGGATTTTGCGGTACTTTCCTCGGCAGTGACGCCGGAGACGATCCGGATGTTCCGGAAAGACGGCGGCGGTCTGATCTGTACTGCTATTTCAGGCGAGTCTGCAAAAGCGTTCGGCCTGCCGTTTGCATCAGACGCGCTGCAGTTTGCCGGAGATATTGTGGAGAAGGAGGGAGATGTCCCGTACGACCGGCGGAATCGTTCGTCGTTTTCGCTGTGGGTAAATCACCGCGATACCTATACCGGCGTGACCGACCGCGATCGTGCGCTGACGGTTACCTCGATCGCACGGTATGTCAAGGACTTTGAGGCAGGAGCGCATGGGAAATTCTCGGATGAGTTCCGAACTCCGGGCCACATGGCGCTGCTGCGTGCTGCGGATGGGCTGCTGGATCAGCGTCGCGGCCAGACCGAGCTGTCGGTTGCTCTTGCGGACATGGCAGGAGTTGCTCCTGCGGTAACGATCTGCGAGATGATGGCTGATGACGGTTTTGCTCTGGATAAGGAAGGGGCAAAGGCGTACGCGAAAAAGCATGGACTGATCTTCATCGAAGGGCAGGACGTGCTGGATGAGTGGGAGCGGCGCAGAACCGCTGCCTGATACTTTTTTTCATTTTGTGGATTTCCGTTTATGGGGAATTTTTATCTTTGGTTTCGCTTGGAGTAACCACGGAACACACGGAATTCCACGGAAAAAAACACAGAATACCGCTTCGCTTACGGAAAACACGGAAAGCCTAAGTGTACGGGTATTGGTATATGTCACCGTTTTGAGATGCCAACTTCCTTAGTCTTTCCCGCGAAGCGGTAAGCAGGCCGAAGGCATGCGTTCCGTGTTTTCCGTAAACGAAGCGGTATTCTGTGTTTTTTCCGTGGAATTCCGTGTGTTCAGTGTGTTCCGTGGTTGCCCCAAACAAAACCAAGGACAGAAAATCCCTTTTTCCTTATACTATTTCATACCGCGTAAGTCCTATTTGAATAAGATTTACGCAATGCAATTTTTTGAAAAATAATTTTTCTCGGAAATTTTTCCGTGCAGTCCCGCAAAGTGGTGAGCAGGCCGAAGGCATGCGAATCCGGCACCGCAGGCATTCACCGTGAATTCAGTGAAGCTCTGTGTACTCGGTGTACTCCGTGGTTACTCCAAGTGAGACGACGTACAGAAGATCCCAAAAACGGAAATCTATAAAAAAAATAAAAAAATCCTCACCCTTCGAAGGTGAAGATCTCCTCAATGGTTGTGTTAAAGTACTTTGCCATGCGAAACGCCAGCTCCAGTGACGGATCATACTTGCCTTTTTCAATGGCCAGGATCGTCTGCCGCGTGACGCCGAGAGCCTGCGCGAGTCCCTCCTGCGTGAGGTCGTTCATCGCTCGGTAGACTTTGATCTTATTCTTCATCGTCGTCCCACTCACCGAACTTGTGAGAGTAATAAATTCTGAATGCAGCGTAGATGAATATCATCAGCACAAGCAAAAGGATCTGAATCACACCAAAGATGCCGAGATGCGATATCGCGATCATCTCAGGGGGTCCCGGAAAGAGAGTTACAACCTCCATCGGGGTCGAATTCACAACAGCGACAACATCGTTCGCACTCGGATGCAGAGTGATTGCTACCGAGTAAGCGTCAACCGGAGGCTGATAGGCGGCCATATTGTGAGCAAGCTTGCCGGTCGCATTCACAACCTCAGGGCCTGCACCGGTAGTAGGAGAAATCACATTGTAGGTGATATTCTTAAAACCGAGAGGAACACTGAAAACATACACGACCGTTGCAAGATTAACGGTAAAAAAGCTGACCCAGAACGCTTTGAGCGTTGCTGAAGCTGTTTTCATGTTGATCATATTCTGGCGCTCATCTGCATAGCAGTCGGTTACCGTCCGCCTCAGAGCAAAGTAGAGAACAGCGCCTACGAGGAATCCGATCGCGATGATGAACGGGTTGGATAACTGAATCGATGCCCAGAAAAGCAGAACCTCAAGGAGCGCAATGATGCCTATGATGATATAGAAGGTATTTTGTTTCATAATTTCAACTCAGATAGAGATCCCGCCGGAGAGAGCGGACATGTATGCAATCTTTTACATAATACAATTGTATACACGGGTATTATTATTTTTCTCATGACCAAGCGAAAAACACAAACTGAAAAGAGACGGACCAAGGGCCTGGCCGCCTCATGGGGTGTGTGCCGGCCAAAAGCCCAAAGTCTTATCGTGTGGTGTGTGGGTGGTGTGTATGTGTGACTGATTCTTACCTGATCTTGGTATGGTGTTGGATTTTTTGCTGTTGGTGCATATAGAGGAGGAATTTTCATCTATTCCTGGAGAAACAGACGGCAAACCGCATGTGGGGAACATGTTTTCCGGCTCACCATGTTTCTTCAGTGTATAGTATATTTTACATAATGTGATATATAGTTTCCTCTAAGATCACACTTCCGAGATACTTATCACTGACGCAAACCAACATACAAAAAAGATATGATCACATTTGGACACAATCTGCCGCAGCCCGAATTCTTACCGATGACAGCGGCAGAGCTCAAAAACCTCGGCATTGAACGTCTGGATGTGATCTTAGTATCGGGCGACGCCTATGTAGATCACCCTTCCTTTGCCGCAGCACTGCTCGGACGTGCGCTGTGGGACGTGGGATTTACCGTAGGCATTGTCGCCCAGCCTGACTGGAAGAACCGGGAGTTCAAGGACTTCAGTAAACTCGGCAGACCAAAACTTTTCTTTGCCGTTGTGCCAGGCGCAGTCGACTCAATGGTCAACGCCTACACCCCTGCTCTGAAGAAGAGGTCGGAAGACAGTTACTCGCCGGGCGGAAAACCAAAACGGCCGGAACGAACCACAATCGTCTACGCGAATGCGATACACGAGTTGTATCCGCAGATACCGATCGTCATCGGCGGTATTGAAGCAAGTCTGCGCAGGTTCGCGCATTATGATTACTGGAGTGACAGTGTGCGGCAGGGAATTCTCGCCGACGCACCGGCATCGCTTCTCGTCTACGGCATGGGAGAACTTGCCCTGATTGAGATCGCGAAGAGACTGCGTGACGAAACTCCTGTACGCGAGATCACGGATATTCCCGGAACCTGCTGGACGATGAGTGTTGCCGAGTACCGGAAGAATCCGCCGGAGAATGCGGTTATCCTTCCGGCGTACCCGCAGATCGCCAATAAGGAAACCTTCGCCAGAGCATTTGCCATGCTCTATCAGGAGACGGAAAGGCGAATCGTGCAGGCGCATCCAAAAACCGTCATCGTCGCCAATCCTCCCATGCGGTCGATGATGACCAAGGAGCTGGACCATCTCTATGAGCTGCCGTTCACCCGAAGACAGCACCCATCCTACAAAGAGGTGATTCCAGCACTTGCTCCGGTACAGTTTTCCCTCATCACCCACCGCGGATGTTTCGGCAACTGTTCATTCTGCGCAATCACGCATCATCAGGGAAAGATCATCACTTCCAGAAGCGAGGAGTCCATCATCCGCGAGGCAAAGCGGATGATCAAGATGCCAGAGTTCCGGGGGACCATTCAGGATGTCGGCGGGCCTTCGGCGAATATGTATGGAACGGTCTGCGAGAAATGGCGGGAGAAGGGGGCCTGCCGGGACAAACAGTGCACGGTCTGCAAACAGTATGATGACGGAGTAGAACTCCAGCTCTCTCTTCTGCAAAAACTCCGGAAGCTGACAGGCGTGAAACATGTGTTCATCAACTCCGGCATCCGGTATGATCTCATACCTTCCGGAGCACCAGGCGATAAATATCTTGTCGAGATAACTGAGCATCACGTCTCAGGCCATATGAAGGTCGCGCCCGAACACATCACCCCTCATGTGACAAAACTGATGCACAAACCTGCCAGATACAGGTTTGAACAGTTCCATGGCAGATTTGAACGAATTCAGGAGGAAAAAGCTGCGAAGAATCACGGCAAACGCCAGTACATTCTGCCGTACCTGATGTCCTCACATCCGGGATGTACGATCACTGATATGATCGAACTTGCCCTGTATCTGAGGGAAAAAGATCTCTACACCGAACAGGTGCAGGATTTTACGCCAACTCCGATGACGTTGTCGACAGCGATGTACTACAGCGGTATGAATCCTCTGACCGGAGACAAAGTTTATGTACCGCTCGGCAATGAAAAACGGATTCAGCGTGCCATGCTGCACTGGAGAGATCCAACCCAGTACGATTATATCGTGACCGGCCTGCTGAAAACGAAGAGAACCGACCTCGTCGGCGATCTTGTCCCGAGGCCCGATAAAATCAGAAACAGAAAAGCAAAAACAAAAACAAAAAAATAATTTTTTTTCAATTTGGATCTATGCGATGATGAATTTTTTTTGAATCACAAATGTGATACCACGAAAAGATTTAGTCGATTTTTCCAGTAGGAGTTACGCGGTGTGATTCTGTGAAGTGACGTACGACCTCGGAAGAGTTATTTTTCAACGTGGTACTGCTTTGAGATTTTTTGAAACACGAACCACACGAAAAATCACGAAATAGTTAACTCACGAAATATTTCCAAAAACACGAAATTAGTTCTTGGATTCAAATTCAATCACTGCATAACTCGGAAGAGACAGGAAAAAACAACGTGTTGCAGCCCAAAATTACTCAGCATCATAGCTTGTACCAAAACTCCTATTTCGTGTTTTTCGCACTATTTCGTGAGTTAACTATTTCGTGATTTTTCGTGTGGTTCGTGTTTGAAAATATTCGCCACCGCATAACTCCTACCAGAAAAAAAGGAGCTGAATTTTTTGCGGCATCATGCAAACCTTTGGTTCATCATGCAATCCAACACCGCAGCAATTCACATCATAACTCAAATTGATCCATCTCACACACATCGTCGGGCTTCTTCTCTGACTTGAAGAGCCATCCTTTGTAGACGAGCGGCACAACGATAGTGGTAATCAGAGACATCACCACAATTGCGATGAACACCTCGTTACCCTGCCGGAGGAGAAGCTCCCTCTGGACAAGATCGGTCGCAGCCGCTGCCATATCCTGGAAGTGCGTCAGGGCAATCAGACCCACAATCATCGCAACCTCGCCGCGCGGCACCATGCCAAAGCCAATGATCAGCGAGTCACGGGTATTCATGCCAAGGAATTTGGCAGGAACACCGCAGCCGACAACTTTGGTGATGATCGCAATGATGATCAGAGCGATGATGAACCAGATCATCTCAGGGGTCAGGAAGTGCAGGTCCACAATGATACCCAGCGACACAAAGAAAATTGCCGCGAAGATGATGTAGAGGTACTCAGCCCCCAGCTTGATGTCAAGACTGTGCTTCAGACTCACCCGATTCACGCAGACGCCTGCAAGGAATGCGCCGACAATTGCGGACACACCGACAAACTCCGCTGCCATCGCATACAAAAATGCGATCATCATCGCAAAGATGAACACAAACTCAGGGAACTGTCTGGCAAGTTTTGTGCCATCCATCTTAGTGATCAGCGGAGGAATGACTTTGATGCCGACGAGAGCTGCAATCACCACAAAGCCGATGGACTTAATGACCGTAAATATCACAGCTGCCGGCACCAGTTCGCCGGTAGCGCCGAGATCCTTACAGATCGATAAAACGATCAGACTCAGCACATCGTCGATGACCGCAGCGCCAATAATCGCTTTTGCAAAGGGCTGATGGAGTTTGCCCATCTCCCGCAGAACATTTGCGGTGATCGCAATGCTTGTCGCGGTAAGGGCTGTTCCGATAAATATCGCGGTAAAGAAGTCCATGCCAAAGAACATGGAGGTCGCATAGCCCCCTATCCAGGGGACGATAACCCCCACGAGGGCTATCACCCCGTACCGCCAGTCGGTGATGTCGCTCAACTCAAACTCGAAACCAACGACGAACAAAAGAATAATTGCACCAAGCCCTGCGAGGCTCTGGACGAAATCCGTGTAGGTAATCAGCCCGAGAACGCTGGGGCCGACAATTAAACCCACAATGATCTCACCAATCACCGCAGACTGGTGAATGCGGGTTGCCAGAAGATATCCGCCAAGTGCCACGAAGAGCAAAAGACTCATCTGGAACTCGACTGTTGAAGTGATATCCTCCATAATTATACTTTCACATGGGGGCTGAGATGTAAAAAGAATATCGTTTGACCGATATTACTCTTCGCGAACGGAAAAAAGCGCAGAATCGTCCATTGCCTGCATCACAAGAAAGAGTTCATGCTTAATCTCGTTCATGCGCTGCATGTCAGCAGGACCGGCAGTTTTTGCCTCGACCTTCTTTTTGAGTTCAGTCAGTTCATCAGTGGTGAGGTGGGTTCCCGGGATCTCGTCGATGAACAGTTTTCTGCCGTCAGGCCTTGTGATGACAAAGCTCACGATGCCGGTATTTTCCACGATGATTCGCTCAGGATGATTTTTCGCGTCAAACGTGACCTTCAGTGCGTCAAGCGGACAGCGGGTGGTGTGGGAGACAATTCTGACGTCGTCATACTCTCCGGCCCATTTTGCGACAACGACGGCAATTTTGTAGCCGAGTGCGATGCCCGGGCAGGTGTGGCCGTGAGCTTTCGCCACGGCTTCGAATGCTGGAATCTGTACCATGATGGAAAAAAATGGAGTTTATCTGTTCAGAGATATTTGTGCGAACGGAGCCAGTCCACCTGCGGGGTAGTGTAGCGGTAGACGATGTCACATTTGTCGTCCTGGAAGTCCCAGGGAGTGACGACGAGAATATCGCCCTCGCGGATCCAGACGCGTTTCTTGATGGTTCCTTTGATTCTGCCGAGGCGTGTTACGCCGTCAGAACAGCGGACACGGATGTGATTGGATCCAAGCATGAGCTCTGCCTGAGCGAACTGTTCTCTGGAACGTTTGTTAGGAAGTCTTACACGAATGATGCTGCCGTCTTCTGCGACGGACTGGTTTTTATTTTCAATATATCCCAGAATATCTACCCCTGTTTGTGGTATATATTATCCCTGTGATATGATAAACATGCCTGATGGGGATTACTTTGTTCGTAAAGTTTGAAAAGTTGGTTGATTTTGGATTTCCGTTTCTTGGGATTTTTATTTTTGGTCTCGTTTGAAGTAACCACGGAATGCACGGAGTACACTGAGCATCACAGAAAAAAATGCACGGAGAACGCCTGCGGCGCCGGATTCGCATGCCTTCGGCCTGCTCACCGCTTTGCGGGAATGCACTGAAAGATTTCCGAGATAATTTATTCTCTCAAAAATGAAAAAAATATTCCGTGCATTCCGGCGCCGCAGGCGTTCTCCGTGCATTTTTTTCTGTGAAGCTCCGTGTACTCTGTGCATTCCGTGGTTACTCCAAGCACAGCTTGAGCGAAAGAGTTAATGTATATACACGATATATACAGTATGCCGCAGGAGGTACTCGTGAACATCATCATCAGCAATGCAAGTGATAAGCCCATTTACGAGCAGATTACCTCGCAGATCAAACGCATGATCATCAGTGGAGAACTGCCCGAAGGGGCAGCTCTTCCCAGCATGCGTCTTCTCGCAAAGGAACTGCGCATCAGTGTCATCACCACAAAACGTGCCTACACTGATCTGGAACGCGACGGATTCATCGAAACAGTCGCCGGCAAAGGAAGTTTTGTCGCAGGCTCGAATCTTGAAATCATCAGAGAAGAGCAGATGCGGCTCTGCGAAGAGCATCTGCAGAAAGCAGTCGACACCGCTCTTCAAAGCGGAATCACCTATCAAGAGCTCACAGAAATGCTCGAACTGCTTTACAATGGAGAGTAACACATGGAGTATGCAATACAGGTAACAGGTCTCACCAAGACCTATCAGGACTTTACTCTGGACAAAGTATCCTTTGCTGTGCCGAAAGGCAGCATCATGGGATTCATCGGAGAAAACGGAGCAGGAAAATCAACAACGATCAAGGCAATCCTCAATCTCATCCATCGCGATGCGGGAACCGTTGAGATTCTCGGCATGGACCTTGAAACACATGAAAAGGAGATAAAGGAGAGGATTGGCGTGGTATTTGATGAATGCTGTTTCCACGACAACCTCAATCCAGCTGACATCTCCAAAATACTTGGAAACATCTATCAGAATTGGGACGAGCAACTATATCAAACGTATCTCAAAAAATTCGGACTGCCGGAACACAAAAAGATCAAGGACTTCTCCCGCGGTATGAAGATGAAGCTCAGCATTGCGGCGGCCTTGGCGCACAAGCCGGAGGTATTGATCCTTGACGAGGCAACAAGCGGTCTCGACCCGGTCGTTCGCGAAGAAATTCTCGACATCTTTCTCGAATTTATTCAGAACGAAAACCATGCAGTGCTGATCTCATCCCACATCACGAGCGACCTTGACAAGATTGCCGACTATCTCACGTTTATTCATCACGGCAAAATCGTCTTCTCGGCAGGCCGTGATGAGCTGATGGATGACATGGGCATTGTGAAGTGCAGCAGTGACGACCTTGCAAGAATCAGCAAAGAGATGATAATCAGATACCGCAAAAACCAGTTCGGCTGCGAGGTGTTGATCAGAAACAGAGAAGGTTTTGTCGCAGCACATCCTGAGATGATTCTTGATCCGGTAACAACAGAAGCTATCATGCTGTTCTACTCGCGGGGTGAGGAGGCGTGAACGGATTACTCTACAAGGATCTGGCGAACCTCAACTCCACGCTGAAGTATCTGGCATTAATGATACTGGTATTTTCCATCATATTCATTCCCATGGGAAACGAGCTGCCGGTGTTCATCATTCTCGCGATGTACGGCGCTATGTTGCCGGTTACAGCGATCAGCTATGATGCGACCGCACGGTGGGACAAGTATGCAATAACCCTGCCGCTCGCAAGAAAGGAGATTGTGAGAAGTAAGTATCTTCTGATGCTTATTGCAACTATTGGGGCAGGAGTTGTCTGCCTGGCAATTTCCCTGATAATGACCATCCTGATGCCAGGGAAAGGTATCTTCCTTTCAGTGATTGATCCGCTTCCGTTGATCGCTTTGTTTGTTGTCTGCGGGCTCTTGCTTGGCAGTACTGCACTGCCGCTGGTGTTCAAGCTTGGTGCGGAAAAGATGCAGTACATCATTCTGATTATTGTTCTGGTGCCGATTATGCTGGTTGTCGGACTGTCGGCCGCGGTGTACTCGATAGGCATTGAGATCAATATGCCGCCTCTTGTGGTGCTGATTGCCGCGGCAGCTGTGATAACTGCTGCTGTGGTCTGGGCGTCCTACAGGATTTCGACGAAGATTTACACGAAGAAAGAGTTCTGAGGCGAGACAAAAATGAACGGACTGATACTGAAGGACTGGCTGTATCTGCGAAAGGTGTTTCTTATTCTGGGAGGTGCGACGGTTATCCTTGCAGGGTTTCTGGTGCCGATGGGATTAGGATGTATTTCGTATATGATTATGGCGTTCTTTGCGGTTCTGATGCCGGTAAATGCTATGTCTATTGATGGAGTCAGTCGTTTTGACCGGTATGCTCTTGCCCTGCCGCGGACGAGGCGCGAGATTGCGGCTGCCAGGTATCAGTTCGGACTTCTCTGTTTCGGGGCTGCTGCGGCATTCTGTTTTGCGGCCGCCGTTCTCGCCCAGATATTTCTGCCGGCAGGTCATGCAGACCTGCTGGGGATTTCCCCCTTAATCTGGTGGGCGGGAATTATGGGAGGGACGCTGCTGGTGCTTGATGTGACGCTTGCGGTGTTTTACCGGTATCGGGTGAACATTAGTGTTGTTGCGATTATTGCTGTTGCGATACTGCCGAATCTTGTAGTCTATATGCCGGATCTGATGAAGCAGCCGATGGTCGGCTGGATTGCGGTTGTGCTTGCGGTTGCCGGTCTTGCGGGGCTGTGGGTGTCATGGCGGGTTTCGCTGGCTGCGTATGAGCGGTGGGATGTGAACTGAGATGATTCAAAAGAATGTTGTCAGTTATTTTCGCATTTTATCTGATATCAGTGAGGAAATACGAGGCCGTTGATCTGTGAATGTGCTTCGACCAAAGTGTGTATATCGGATGAGGGATGATTATAACGTATGACAACAAGTGCAGCGAAGAAGGCAGAGATTGTGGCATATCTTGAGCAGATTGCTGCGATTTTGAAAGAGGGTGATAATGATGTCCTTGAGGTGCGGATTGCGAAGCTTTCTGATGGTATTCACAACTCGAAGGAACTGAATCATCATGAGAAGCAGACTGCCGCGGGCATTCTCACTGTTCGTGACTGGAATGCTTTGAAGAAGTTTCTGGAAAACATGTAAATTTTTCTTTTTTTTTGAAAAAAAAAAATAGATTTAAGTTCTTCTTCTGAGGAAGATTCCCACCGCAAACAGTCCGGTCAGCATACCAAATACCGGGGCAGGCGCTTGAGTCATCGTTGGTGGAATTTCGGCGGATGAAGTCACTGATGCAGTTGTGTTCTGTGTAGAGGAGGAGGTTGGTGCGTTGGTCGGTCTCACTGTTTCGATCTGCGTTACTTCTGAGGTGGGTTTTTCGGTCGCAGATAAAGTTACAGTGCTGACAGGTATCCATTTTGCATACAGCGTGATGTCACCAGATACTGCGTCTTCACCAAACATCCACGGAATAGTACACGCCGCATCCTTGTACCAACCACCAAAATTGTAGCCGTCTTTCGTTGGTACAGCTGGTTGACCAATTTTGTCACCATAGGAGAGGCCGGTCGCAGGCTGCACGAAACTTCCACCTTGAGTGTCGAAAAGAACGCGGAAAGCATTGTCCATGTTACCGTCAGAGGAGGAAGAGGAGGTGGGCGGTACGGGTGGAACCGGAGGTTTAGGGTTCAGATAGTTTGCGTCGCCGGGAACAGGAGTTTTCTGCCAAGAGAGAACCGGCAGTTGATAGTTGTTGTTGCCGGAGTTCATCTTCCAGACATGTTCAAAATTCCATCCGAGAGTGTCAGAGAAGAAGCTCTGTTTACCCCAGAACTCTGCGGTGGAAACTCCGGTTCCGTTGTATGAGCTTCCTTTGATAGGAGTTCCCGAATCATCGGTATATCCGAGGTTGTCCCATCCATACGTATTCGTGAGTTGTTGATTATCATCCAGTACATACCCAATAAATCGGCCAACATTATCTTCCCCCTGTGTTACAGAGATGGAACTCACGAGTACGGCACAACTGCGTATCGTTGTTACAGTAGATGAATCACTACGGATCTGCCCAAGAAATCCGCCAACATTCGTCATGGGATCACCGATTACGCTAATTTTACCTACTGCATAACAATTCTCAAGAGTTGATCCTTTAGTAGTACCAACAAATCCGCCAATGTTTGTCTCTCCACTCCCCCACGTTTTGGGTACAATAATCTCCACGTTGCTGTAACAGTCTGTGATTTTGCTATTCACGCGTTCTTGACCCACAAACCCCCCAACGACTTTCCCCGTACCTTGAACAGTTCCGGCAACGCTACAGTTGTCGATCTGACCCTCACAATACCCTACGAAACCACCAAGTCCGTTCAGCTCGTTCTGAGAGACGATAGTCACTTCTATAGCAGCACTTTCGGTAATAACAGATTTTGAGCCAACAGACCCAACAAACCCTCCAGCGTATTGCGCCATATTATTGCCAGTACCCGCATTCATACCAACAGTTATTTTGGAGGAGGTACAGTTCTCAATAATACTATTTCCACTTAGTACTCCGACAACACTGCCACATATTGACCATGCCTGATTACTTGTTATCTGACCATCGGAGATTGTGATATTTTCAATTTGGGTATCCACAACGTATCCCACGAGACCTCCTGCAGATTGTGATGTCGTGTCGGACCGTGATATAGACACACTAATTTTCGAGACAGCCAAATTTCTAATTGTAGCCCCATTCGTATAACCAAACAGCCCCATATCATATTCTACAGGATTCATGAGATTTTTGATGGTATGATACCGGCCATCGAAGGTCCCGTTGAAAGATCTCGAATTAGATCCGATCGCCGTCCAATTGTATGCACCCAGATCAATGTCTTCCATGAGTATGACGGTTTTTCCGGAGAAATCAGATTTACTACTATTTTTTGAGACTTTTTCGGAAAACGCGGCAAGACTTGCTGCATCATAGATGTAGAATGTGTCGCCACCACTGTAGGTGTCATACCACGATGCGTTGAAGTTTCCTGCATCCGTCCAATTTTCCGCACTCACAGCACCTGTGATAAGCACAGAACAAAAAACTACTACGAAAACCGCCAACACGAACCCGTGACGCAGTCTTCTTTCAGTCGTAGAACTCTTCGTTCCTCGAACCATAAATCGCATAATATCAGCACACATCCGGGAAACAGGAGCGTTCGTCAGAGAAAACGATCCAAATATCCTGAGATAGTCCCTATATGGGATTCGCAGCCATATCAACCTATCCAATAGAGAAAAAATATATCAGAAATATAAGAAATACCATTGAAAAAACACTTTGAAAAAATAATTTATTCTCTCCATCTCAGGAGAGAATTGCTGCCACTATACCAAGAGCAGTTACTCTTTTCTTCTGAGGAAAAATCCCGCCGCAAACAGCCCAACAAGTAATCCTGCAATCGGAGCAGGCGCTTGAGTCATCGTCGGAGAAACTCCAGCGGATGAAGTAGTCGCCGCAGAAGTAACCGCAGTCGCGGACGAAGTCTGCTTCTGAGTCGCCGAAGCTGTCGGCTGAGTGATCGCGGCACTTTGCTGCTGCGTTGTCGCCCCAGTGCTACCGGAGATCCACTTCGCATACAGCGTCATGTCACCCGGAAGAGCATCCTCCTTAAAGATCCAGAGAATGTTCATCGCCTCGTCCTTGTACCAGCCACCAAAGACATAGCCGTCTTTCGTTGGCGTGACCGGTTCCGGCACACGGTCACCATAGGAGAGACCGGTTGCCGGTTGCACGAAGCTGCCTCCTTTGGCATCGAAGAGGACGCGGAAGGCGTTCTCCATGTTGCCGTCAGAGGAGGAGGAGACAGGCTGCGGTCCCGGGTTTGGACCCGGATTCGCGCCGGTATATGCTGCAAGAACGATTGCAGAGAACTCATTTCCTTTTACGGTGATGGTGACCGGATCTGTGGGGTCTGGGCTCATATAGACGATGTCAAGCATGTCTACTTTGCCGTTTTTCACGTGGAATGCCTTGATGTTGTTTCGACCAATTGCGTCAACCCACTCTTTGGGAACCGTGAAGTTCACCAGAATACCGCCGGCAGTGATGTTGCTGTTGATCTCATCCAGATTATGGTTGGCTGGAGCTGAAGCAGTAATCATGGTGGCGGCAGTGTAGCCCTGCGAGAGGATGAGGAGTGACACATCAGCGTCGTAGTCAGGGCTGATAATCGGCAGAATTGACGTCACGTTTCCGAGAGAGAGGTTCAACTGATAGGAAGCTTTCTTCGGCACTTTTGCTCCTCCTTCGGGCGGGGTGACAGCCACATCAGGTGGATAGATCACGCCGACGGCAGTCACGTTTCCTTCCACAGTCTTATCGGTCATCTGTGGTTTTTCATTGAAGGTGACGACCATCGTTGCACCGGAGTTTTTGTCTTCGATGATGGCTTTGTGGTCTTCTGTGGGATCGGCTTCGATGAAGTTACCGGTCGACACAGTGATTGAGGTGTTGCCATTCGCTTCCTTTATCGGTTCCTGAATAGGTTCTGGACTCGTCACGTTATAGACCGTGATGAGAACGGTCTTCTGAACTCCGTCTGCTGATACAGTGAGGTTGGCGGTACCGGTTTTCACGGCATTGTAGGTAAATGAGGAGCCGGTCGTCGCAGAAGAGGAGGTGATAACACCACTTCCATCAGGAGTCCATGTGAAGGTTCCGGAACTATCGTCGCTGAATTTTGCATGAAGGGTCCCTTGTGCACCAGCAACATTGGCTGCTACCGAAAAATTTCCGGTAACAATAATGGTTTTTGTGGGGGCCGCTCCTACAGTGACAAGCGGATAGAGGTCAGCGACCGGAAGCCCTGCGGCTTTTGCTTCAGCGGGGGTGGCATAGGTCAGGTAACCGGTGGGATTCTTTTTACCGGAGGACCAGTCACCCCACCAATTGCCGGCTTTGACATCACCGACGGCGATGTGAGCTTTGTCTCCGGTGCCGTAAGTAATCGTTCCGGACGGAATTGCATTCCATTTCAGATCTGCACTATTCGTGGGCAGAGTAACACCCGGCGTCCCAAAGCCGGTGAATGCATTGTTGTAAATGGAACCCTTCAGAGTAACCTCACCAATAGAGTTACTATCAACATAGATTACGGAACTTTTCCCATCACCGGTGAAGATGTTGTCATGAACATTCAGATTCAGGGTTGCGTTGACATAGTTCCCGATGAAGATCAGAGAATCATTACCAGCTGAAGAAGTTCCTTTCGAGAGATCAATCGTATTTCCAAGAATATTAATGGAATCTGGGGTCTGTCCGCTGATGTGCTTTACTTTGTAGATGCCAATACCTATCTTCCTATATACATCTGAATCAGTACTGATGATGTTTCCCTCAATTGTTGCCTGGTCGAGAACAGCAGTCTTCGTATCATCACAATAGAGCATGACACCAATGCTTCCCAAACCTCCTCCTGATTTTCCCAGATAAATGGTGTTATTTTTCACGAGTATGGGGCATGCCGAAGACCTATCTTTCGGGAAAATAACATCAATACCAATTGAGTTATGTAATGTGGAGGGACCAGTCCAGAGAGTGTTGTTGTATACCACGCTGTTCGCACAGTCTTGGAATAGTATAGTATCCACTTTGGTTTCTGCAGGGTTAACTTTCATTTTCGACAGATCGATTATACTGTTTGAGAGGGTGGAATTGGGACTGTATACGAAATATACATCGTACAGAGTGGGACCAGTGTGTTCGGTAGTTTCGACAGACTGCAAGTTCAATTTGTCGAGAGTTACGTTATTGCTATTAGCTACCCAGACGTTTGCCATGTTCATGCCGGTCCATGGTTGGGGGCTTGCCAAGATTATTTTCTGATAGTCACCGTCAAGATTGACATAGCTGACCCCATTTATTTTTATAGACGTTAGGGTGAAAGGAGTAGTAATTTGGTAATTTTTTGGTGAGTTGACATCCCCAGAAGCAGTTTTATCAAGAGTCAAATTCCAGCCAGCATTGTTGCCGGTCCACGTAACTCCCGTGACATTTGTGCCCGGAATCAAAGCTATCGTCGTGCTCAGGCTGTCTTTATCAATCATTCCGTTTTGGTCCAGAGCAGTGTAGTAGGGAAGTACAGATGCTCTGTTCGGATATGCAGTTATTGTGCCACCAAAGATGCCATCTCCGGTGGGATTTTTCATAGTTCCATCTATCATACCCCAGAAGTTATATTGAGCATCAAATGAAGTAGGATTATATCCCTTAGAAAAGCAGATCAATGTAGAACCGAGCAGGACACTATTCTGAATCGATACACCACCACTTGTATTGCGCAAAGCTATGGTACCCTCAGTATAACTAGAATTAGTACATACAAGAGTACTGTTAACGATCGTAACGTTTTGGGATGTACGAACTGCATATTTAGTGACATTAATCTCCGAATCGGAAATAGTGACGTTTTTTCCTTGACCATCCGCAATATTAATACCTCCACTTTCCATTTCAGAGATCTTAGAGGATCTAACAGTCAGTCCTTCCCCATAAAAAGAAATACCATTATAGCCTCCACTAAAAGTGGAAGAAATAACGGTAACGTTTCGAACCCCAGAACCTGCAGGTGATAAAATTCCATATGTTAACTTTCCAGAACCTGTGTAGTTACCCAGAAAAATACAATTTTCAACGAGAACATTGTGTCCATAACGAGTCGTACCAATACCAGTGATATCTAGGCCACTTGATCCACCAAAAAGAATCGCACCTGCTTCTCCATGCTGATATACACTTTGGGTATCAGCACTTGAAATCGTCATTGAGTAATCAGGTGCAGAGAGATTGAAGACAATGTTTTTGAAAGTTAAAATTTCCGGTCCAAAGTCTTTGTCAGAACGGCCATTAATGAAAATCTGACTTTGCACATCTACTTTGCCAAGCTCCTCACCCACAAGGATCAGATTTTTCTTGTCGGTTTGATTTACCATGATGTAATTATATCCACCAGTAGTGAAGGTGTACTTACCTTCTAACATGTGTATAGTATACGTTGCAGGAAGAGAGGGGGCATCAGTTTCAATCTTCGTCAGAACATTCTGAAGATACGTAGGGTTATCTTTAGTTCCATCCCCAGTACCACCCGGACTAACCCAATACTCTACCGCACCATCAGCACTCACAGCTCCCGCCATCAGCACGCTACAAAAAATCAGTACCAAAACCGCCAACACGAACCCGTGTCGCAGTTTCCTTCCAGTCGTAGAACATTTCGTTCCTTGAACCATAAATCGCATAATATCAGCACACATCAGGGAAACAGGAACGCTCGTCAGAGAAAACGATCCAAATATCCCGAGATAGCCCCTATATAGGACTCGCAGCCATATCAACCTATCCAATAGAGAAAAAATAGATCAAAATTATAAGAAATACCAAAGAAATACCATTAAAAATGTCATGGATAGGAGTTACGCGGTGGTGAATATTTTGTATTATGAAAAATGTTGATCGGAATAGTGATGAGTGGAAATGACGAGGAAAAAAAGAACCGCATTTGTGTGGATTTGCGATTTTTTCTCACGAGGCCACACTCACCACTAACCAGATTACTTTTTTAGAAAAAAAGAACGAGGATCTTTTTTGCAATATCACACCGCGTAACTCCTATTGAAAAAAAATAATTTATTCTCTTCGTCTGAGGAAGAGACCAGCAGCCAGTGCACCGAACAGAAGTCCGGCAATTGGAGCAGGAGCCTGAGTCATCGTTGGAGAGACTCCGGCTGAAGAACTCGTCGCCGCAGAAGCCACCGCAGTCGCGGACGAAGTCTGCTGCTGAGTCGCCGAAGCTGTCGGCTGAGTGATCGCGGCACTCTGCTGCTGAGTTACCGCGCCAGTGTTACCCGATATCCACTTCGCATACAGCGTCATGTCGCCAGGAAGAGCGTCTTCCTTGAAGATCCAGAGAATGTTCATCGCCTCATCCTTGTACCAGCCGCCAAAGACATAGCCGTCTTTCGTTGGCGTGACCGGTTCCGGCACACGGTCACCATAGGAGAGACCGGTTGCCGGTTGCACGAAGCTGCCTCCTTTGGCATCGAAGAGGACGCGGAAGGAGTTCTCCATGTTGCCGTCAGAGGAGGAGGAGACAGGCTGCGGTCCCGGGTTTGGACCCGGATTCGCGCCGGTATATGCTGCAAGAACGATTGCAGAGAACTCATTTCCTTTTACGGTGATGGTGACCGGATCTGTGGGGTCTGGGCTCATGTAGACGATGTCAAGCATGTCTATTTTGCCGTTTTTCACGTGGAATGCCTTGATGTTGTTTCGACCAATCGTGTCAACCCATTCTTTAGGAACCGTGAAGTTCACCAGAATACCGCCGGTAGTGATGTTGCTGTTGATCTCATCCAGATTATGGTTGGCTGGAGCTGAAGCAGTAATCATGGTGGCGGCAGTGTAGCCCTGCGAGAGGATGAGGAGTGACACATCAGCGTCGTAGTCAGGGCTGATAATCGGCAGAACTGACGTCACGTTGCCGAGAGAGAGGTTCAACTGATAGGAAGCTTTCTTCGGCACTTTTGTTCCTTCCGGCGGGATGACAGCCACATCAGGTGGATAGACCACGCCAACGGCAGTCACATTTCCTTGTACAGTCGTACCGGGTGTTTGCGGTTCGTTGAAGATAACGATCATCGTTGTGCCGGAGCTTTTGTCCTCGATGATGGCTTTGTGGGTGTCGGTGGGATCCACATTGATGGGATTACTGTTTGATGAGGTGATTGAGGTGTTGCCGTTCGGTTCCTTTACCGGTTCGTTGATAGGTAATTCAGGTTCGGTTATGTTATAGACCGTGATGAGAACGGTCTTCTGAACTCCGTCTGCTGATACAGTGAGGTTGGCGGTACCGATTCCCTTGGGAGTATAGATTATTGATGCACCTGATGCTGGGGAAGGGAGGGTAATAATATCAGAGTCCGTTGTGCTCCAGCTGAATTGTCCGGAACTACCGTCACTGAACGTTGCATTGAGAACTCCATTTGCACCAGTGGCTGCTACCGAAAAGTTTCCGGTAACAATAATGGTTTTTGTGGGGGCCGCTCCTACCTTGACAAGCGGATAGAGGTCAGCGACCGGAAGTCCTGCGGCTTTTTCGGTCAGGGACAGGTAACCGTTTGGATCATTATAGTTTTCAGACCAACCTACCCACCAATTGCCGGCGAGATATTTCTGATCAGGGGCGATCTTTTTGTGGGGGCCGAATGATGTTGTCGGATCAGTGTCCCATTTCAAATTGTTCGTGTATGAAGCCCCTGATGCATTTCCAAAGCCCAGATTGGTGTTGCTGAACTTGTTGTTGTAGATCGAACCAGAAAGAGTAACGATATCCAGAGGTTTACTACTGCTTTTATTATCCACATAGATGATACTCGAACGACCGGTATTCGCAGTAAAAGTATTATCATAAATGGTCAGATTGAAGGTTGCATTAACATTAGATCCGATGTAAAGCAGAGAATCATTATTACTTGTGGATGTTCCTCTGGTGAGATCGATGGTATTACCGATAATGGCAATCGCCTGTTCGTCGCCATATTTCTGTGTAGCATTCACTTTGTAGATACCAATACCGATTTTACGGGGAGTATTAGTGGTATCTGTACTGAAGATGGTGTTGTTCACAATATGAGATGGATTGATCGATCCCTGAGTACTGCCAGTGTCATAAGCCCCATAAAGCCTGACACCCATGCTACCGAGACCAGTTGCGCCGGAATTTCCCAGATTTATCGTGTTTCCTTCTACTGTCAGGGAGTGTGGAGAGGAGTCACTGAAAAAGGTATCAACACCTATCGAGTTGTAGTTCGATTTTCCCGTCGTGAGGGTATTGTTGATGGCGTGAAGATCGTTGCCCTGCTCGAAGTAAATGTTATTCAACTGCCCAGAGGGGCTGCCCTGATTCAAATTGGCCAAATTAATCACCGAATTTGAAATAGTGCCATTTTTGACCGACTTGAATCCAACGGCAGAAAATCTACTCCCAACATCACGTGTCGTACCACTATTAACCACAACAGAGAGCTTGTCCAGAGTGATATTCTGAAGAACAGCAGTACCCTCGACGAGAATGGCATCAGCATTGGAGCGATCTACTGCATCCTTGGTAAGCGTGATCGTCTTGTAATCACCATCAACAACAACATCACTCGCGGTGACAGTCATCTTATTGAGATTGAAGCCCTGCGTCAGTTTGTAGTTGCCGGCCTGAGATATGGTAAGCGTGTAACCACTGGTGTCGCCGGTCCACGTAACGCCCGGAATATTCTTTCCCGGATTTAAGGGAAGATATCCGTCTTCCACATACCCGATAATGTCACCACCAAAATACGTTGCCAAAACGAAAGAGTTCGCGATTTCGTAGTTGATGTTGATATTAATGAGAGGGACGGAGGAAAATGTAGTTGTATTAGCGCTATTGTTTAATGCAAGATAAACAGTATGTGCAGATTCGTTTTTGAACGTGTTTCCGGTAATTGTAGGATACCTATTTTCTGGAAGGGTGACTGTGGAATCCTTTGCACCTTTCGGTTCAAACACAACACCATTAGACACAGTGGAGCCAAATGTGTTGTCTGAAATGATGTTATTATAAGAGGGGGCCTGAACATCATATCCCATATCACGGACATGAACAATGGCCCCTGGAGAGCCGCCGTTAACCGACAGACGAGTATCAAGCGCACTTCGATAAATATTGATCGTATTTCCAGAGATGTTGTAATTGTCAAAACTATGAACAGCAGTTTGGAAGTAACCATTCACGGTATTATTAATAAATGTGACCCGACCGGGAACAACACCATCATACTGATTCACAACAACACCCGAGTGAGTATTGGGGCCGTTAGAAGTGATTGTGCAATTAACAATAGTGTAATTATACTGAGGTAGGGAACCCGTGGCCGTTATGACTACACCACCTGTCTGTCCATTACCCCCGATAGTTACATTACAAGAATCCATTGTGATTTCATCGCCGACGTGGGATCCAATTAATTTCATGATTATCGGAACGTTTGTTGAGTTCTCATATTTTAAATCCAAATTCCGCAATGTAAACGAGGAAGGAGGACCTATCTCGAATAGATAACCTGAACCAGTCATATTAAGAAGAGGCTTATTGTCAATAGTTTCACCTTCAATGACAAGATCACGATTAATCGTAATCTTACTGGTTATCGGATAGTAACCCGCTTGGACAATAATCTTCGTAACAGCCGAGTCATTGATTGCATCCGTAAAATTCTGAACGGTATCAACCGTAACCGTCTTCTCCCCCGCACTCACAGCTCCCGCCATCAGCACGCTACAAAAAACAATCACGAGAACCGCCAACACGAACCCGTGTCGCAGCCTCGTTCCAGCCATGGAACTGTTCGTTCCCTGAACCATAAATCGCATAATATCAGCACACATTCCTGAAAGCAGGACATCAATAACAGAGAGACATCCAGACACCCAAGAGATAACCATACTATTAGCTCATCTACCTATATCAACATGTCTGATCAGCAAAAAAAAATCAAAAAAAAATAAAAATATCCGCAAAACCAAAAAGAAATACCTAGGGAATACCTCACAAAAATAAAACTCAATCGAGTGAACACCATCCGGTTACAAAACAAACCCGCAAAAATCACACCAAACCAAAAACAACCCCAGAAAAACAGAAATCACCAGACCTGTAACCGCTGTAACCGCTAAAACAGTACTCTTCTATCAACCAAACCATTACCAGAACCAACAATACACAACCATCGGTTACACAAAAAAATAAAACCAAAAAACATCTCCAAACAAAAAACAAACCCCGCACAAAAGAAAAAAATGTAACCGCACCATCCGGTTACAAACTCACTCATCAACCAGACGCCAACCCATCAGAACATTCGTCTCCATCTTTCCCGACACACGCATCCTTTTGCGCACCTCGACCCCTCGCAGCCGAAGCCCGGCATACAGCTCAGACGCACTCACATTCCTCCGCAGACCCCGCCCTCCCCGGGACTCATGCATCCCCTGCTCATCCCCAAACTCCCACGAATACCACCGCTCAAACACCACACGCCCCGGAGTTCGTGCCCCTTCCTCAGGAACCAGACACACCCGCACAAACTCCCCAAGAGAGTCCTGACCCGCAATCACATCCCGCGAATCCCCCGTAATCCGCGAACACAGAGACGCCCAGAACCCTGCCTTACTCTCCGCATCCACATACTCCTGAGCACCCGCAACCAGCCTCGCAAACAGCCAGCGGTTCCCTTCCGGAGTCGCCAGCCGCTCAAGCAGCCCCTCATCCTGATCTTCTGTAGGAACATCCAGATCAAACGGAACGCACACCTCCCGCCGCATCATCCCCCGCCCGCCGGTAGAAAACATCGGCAGCGAATTTGTCACAAACACCAGCGTCCCGTTCACCCGATACTCAGCCTCGCCCCGGTAAATCGCATTCAGCACCACATTCGAATCTCCCGTCAGACGCTTCACCAGATCATCATTCAGCACGCCGCCACCAGCCTCACTCACCACCAGCAGCCGCCGATGCACATGACTCGCAAGGCTCGTCTCACGCTGCGAAGAAGAGTTCACAAACAGCTCCCGCGCAGACACTCGCCCCGCAAGCTCTCCAAGAACCCGCATCACCCACTCAATCAGAACCCCTTTCCCGTTCCCGCCCGACCCGTGAAACACAAAAAACTTCTGCGACGGATTCCCGAGCAGCAGACAGTACCCGAGAATTTTGAGCACATCCCGCACCCAGTCCGGGTCGCCGCACGAAATCTCAGCAAAAAATTTCTCCCCTTCAGGAAAATCTGCGGGCGGCGACTTTGCGAAGCAAGTCGCAGCCCGGCTCCGCACAAACAGACTCGGACCGTACGGAACCTTACTCACGCCGCCATCCTCCCCGAACTCAACCACACAATCGGCCGCAGGAATCCCCATCACCTGATCGAACGGACTCACACTCCGCACCCGGAAATCCGTAACACGCGACAGAAGATCAGACTTCATATCCCGCACCGGCCCGGTATAACCGGACGCGTCCACCAGTCGCTGAATCTCAGACTCAACTGTTCGCGCATTCTCCGCATACAGACCGGTCTTTGCATCATACACAAACAGCTTGCCGCCAACCGTAACCGGCCGGAACAGCTCACACAGATACTGCGAAAACGACAGCGACCGCACGCGGCAGCGTCCAAGATCATCAGCATAGAAAATATCCGCGCGCAGCTCGCCAAGCCGCAGCGTGTCCTTCGGAAGAGCAAGGGGATCGCTCTCAACGATACAAACCTCAGCAGAAGACTCTGCCAGGCAAATCGGACCCGCAAAAGATGCAAGGTCCACATCCTGATATTCGGAGTTGATGTTCATTTGATTTCTTGTAATACATTTGTATTCCATAAGTATTAAATGTATTTACTGTCATACATAGTATCGAGTAGCATACCATCATGACATCAGAACCTCTCGGTGGAAAACCCGAAAAAAAACTCATCTCCCTTCGTCTTCCCCTTCCCCTTCTCGAAGAGATCGACACCTTTGCCTGGAAACACCGGACCGACCGCTCAGATATTATTGAAAAATCCTGCCGCCACTACATCACCGCAGTCCCCTGCACCGAATGCGGCACCCTCAACCCCCAGTCCGGCAAAAAGTGTGCACTCTGTGGTGCGCGGCTCACCCGTCCCGACCAGTGGGTCGAAAAACTCCAAAAGGATACCGACGAACTCATCTTCCGCCAGAGACAGCTCTGCGACGTTGAAACCAGACTTGAATCCTCCATCTTCAGTCTCGAAGAGCTCGAAGAAGAAATCTCCGCCGAACAAAAACCCTTCCTCAAATTTCATATCGGCGACAGTTACCTCACCCTCAAAGAAATTCAGAAAGCCCTCATCCTCAGCGGAACCGCCGACCTCTCCAAAGACATCCGCGAAGCAGAAGCCCTTCTTGAGGACCCTGACCAGTCCCTGGTTCCTGACATGATCGGCAGAATCTCGCACAGACTCGCCGAACTCGAGTACCTCGAAGGTCGTGCCGAGCATACCATCGAAAGCAACGCTGAGCTTACCCGCAAACTCACCGCCGACTAATCATGCCCAGAACCATCTCACCCCCCAAAACTCCCAAAGACTCCCTTCACCGGCAGGGCTACAACTTTATCGCCGCAGGATCTTCGGCAGCCGTCAAACCCTGCATGTGGTGTAAACGCGCGCTTCGCGGCGGAGAGCAGTGTTATAAACATCAGTTCTACGGAATCGAGAGCTGGCGGTGCGTTCAGATGACGCCAACCCTTCGCTGCAACCAGCGTTGTCTCTTCTGCTGGAGAAGCATGGAACACGAAATCACCGAAGAGGTCGAACTCGACCCCAAAGAAATCATCGATGCCATCCCCCGCGTTCAGAGAAAAGGACTCTCCGGCGACAAGCCATGGAGCGACCCTGACCGCTGGGAAACGGCCACCAGCCACCCGAATCAGTACGCGATATCCCTTTCCGGGGAGCCGACGCTGTACTCCCGTCTCCCCGAACTCATCGACCTGCTTCGCGAGGAGGGCAACAGCATCTTCCTTGTCTCAAACGGCACCGTTCCGGAAATGATTCAAAAAGTCCGGCCCAGCCAGCTCTACCTCTCGCTTGACGCGGCGAATGCCTCGAGCTACGCCGAGCTCTGCCGGCCCGCAGGAGATCCCACAATAATGTGGGGAAACATTCAGAGATCCCTCGGCATGCTCAGGCAGAAGGAGGAGGAAGGCGTGCGAACGGCCGTTCGCACGACTCTTGTCAAAGGATATAATGACGGCAGCGGCGCTGCCTCCGGCATCGCCGCCCTCATCAAAGATGCCGCGCCCAACTTCGTCGAGATCAAAGGATACATGTATCTTGGATACAGTCGAACCAGATTACCAGAAACTGCCGTGCCCACAATGGATGAAATCCGATCCTTTGCGAGCCAAGTTGCAGAGCATGCAGAGTACCAGATACTGGACGAAAACGCACCCAGCCGGGTGGTATGTCTTGTGAGAAAACCATGAAATTCGATATTGAAGAGTTCAGACAGCGCAGAAAGACCGACTTTGAAGGAGCCTGGCACGCCGGCCCCTCAGTTATCACGCCGCCCGCGGCCGCGGGAGTGTATCCGCGCTACGCATACCGCAGAGCAAAAGTTCATCCGATCTTTGACACCATCGCACGCCTTCGTGCGGCCTATCTCTCAATGGGATTTGACGAGGCGATGGTTCCGGTATTCATCGACGAACAGGATGTGTACCGCCAGTTCGGTCCGGAAGCTGCCGCGGTTCTCGATCGCGTCTATTATGTCGGCGGTCTGCCAAGACCAAACGTGGGAATTTCCCGCGAGCGGCTTGATGCAATCGCGGCAATTACCGGAACGCCTGTTGACACGGCAACTGAAGAGAAGCTGATGAAGTGTCTGCACGGCTACAAGAAGGGCAAGTTCGACGGCGATGATCTGACGCACGAGATGTCGGTCGCACTCAAAGTGGACGACGGTGTGGTCGTCCACATTCTGGATTCGGTGTTCCCTGAGTTCAAGGAGCTTGCGCCCGAGTCGTCGCGGACGACTCTGCGCTCGCACATGACGAGCGGCTGGTTTTTGTCGCTTGCCCAGATGTGGGACAAGCGGCCGATGCCGATTCGGATGTTTTCGGTTGACCGCTGTTTCCGCCGCGAGCAGGAGGAGGACGCAACGCACTTGCGAACATATCACTCTGCGTCCTGTATTGTTGCGGGCGAGGATGTGACGGTTGACGAAGGCAAGGCGGTCGCAGAAGCTCTCCTTTCGGCGTTCGGGTTTACGGAGTTCCGGTTCCAGCCTGATGAGAAGCGGTCGAAGTATTATATGCCCGAGACCCAGACCGAGGTCTACGGCAAGCATCCGGTTCACGGCTGGGTTGAGGTGGCAACGTTTGGTATTTACTCGCCCGCGGCTCTTGCTGAGTACGGGGTCGGTGTGCCGGTGATGAATCTTGGTATGGGTGTTGAGCGGCTGGCGATGGTGCTGACTGAGGCCGAGGATGTACGGAGGCTTTCGTTTGCCCAGCTGTTCCCGCCGGTTTACTCAGATACGGAACTTGCGAAGGCGGTTGGTCTTCGTGAGGAGCCGAAGACGATTGAAGGCCGCCGCGCGGTTGAGGCAATTATTGCAGCAGCCACACCTAACGCAGCAGTGAAGTCTCCGTGCGAGTTTTCGGCATGGACCGGCGAGCTCTACGGCAAGAAGGTGGAGATCACCGTAAGCGAGCCGGAAGAAAACTCGACTCTTCTGGGTCCTGCGGCACTGAACGAGGTGTTTGTGCGGAACGGCGCAGTTCTTGGCGTGCCGGATAATGAGAAGTTCGCGGATGTGCGTGCTGAAGGCGTTCCGACCGGAATTTCGTTCCTGTATGCGGTGGCAAATCTGGCGGTCGCCCGTATCGAAGAGGCCGCCCGCCTCGGCGAGGAGACGAGTGTGCAGGTAAAGATGTCCAAGCACCCGAGTGACGTGAATCTCAAAATCGAGGAGTATGCGATGCGGTATATTACGGATAATAAGAGAAAGCTGGATCTCCGCGGCCCGGTGTTCATGACGGTTTCGTCGAGGATTGTGGAATAATTTTTTTTTTGAAACGCGAACTCCGAAACGCGAATAGCGCGAATAAAAAATCGCCAATGGCGATTTTTAGAAACTTATTAAAATTATTTTTTTAACAGATTGCATTATTCCAAAAATATAGATAATTTCTTTTTTTTTGAAAAATCGCCATTGGCGATTTTTTTATTCGCGTTTTAAAAATCGCGTTTCAAAATATTTTCAAAAAAAAGATTGTCAAGGAAAAATTATTCCTTAACTTTGATCTCGATGCCGCCAAAGAGTCTGGAGGAGTGGTTAAACGCCCAGGCACAGACAGCGCCGACAACGAGACCGACAAACAGGCCGAGAATACCGAAGAGAATGATCAGCATAAGAGTCTCCAGAAGACCCACACCAATTCCCGGAATAACGCCAAGCGCAAACGAAAGTCCGACAAGTCGTAAAATTCCCTCAATGAATCCACCAATAGCGCCAAGGACAGCGAAAATACCGCCAAGAACAAATGCGGCGGACGAGATGCCAATATACTCGATTTTCATGGTTATACCTTAGTTAGCATTTACATTTCACCTATATATATTCATGGGTTTTCGATTCCAAGGCAGGATGTAAGCGAGGAGAGAAGCGCGACCGTGCCTGCTTTGCTTAACGGCTGATTGTTGTTTCCGCATTTGGGGGAGTGGATGCAGGACGGACAGCCGGTTTCACATGAACAGCCTGCAACCATGTTGCGGGCAAGCCGGACGATCTCGGGGAAGACGGTCGCGGCTTTCTCCGCAAGGCCGACGCCGCCCGGAACTCCGTCATAGATGAAGATCGCAGCGTCTCCTGCATCAGGATGGAACGGTGTTGAGACACCCCCGATGTCTGAGCGGTCGCAGAGAACATGAACCGGCATTGCGGCAATGAGGGCATGCTCCGCACCATGCAGGGCTCCGGCAATTTCGGAAGGTGTGATGATGCCTTCGGCGTCAGGCGTGATCCAGCAGGCTTTGGTGGTGAACTCCATTGCAGGAACTTCCAGAGGATGGGTTGCCACAATCTGATCATACTCAAGGACCGAGTAGCCAAGCATCTGGGTCGAGACAAGGACCGAACCGTAGTGAACCAAAAGGCTTCCGTGTCTACAGGTTTTTTCGCGCGAGAGGATGCGGATGTCGGTTGTGTGAAGCGAACGCGTGCGATAGTTGTCAAGGGATTTCTTCACGCGGATGGTGAGATTTTTGCGGTCGGTCTCTTCCACAACGTACCGTTCGCCCTGATGGAAGATGATTGCTCCCGGGTACGCCTCGCGAAACATCTGATACTCGTCCATTGTTTCGAGCACCGTGTTTTTGAAAACAACCGTCCATGTGCCTGAACTTTTACCGGAGAGGGAAACTTTCTGCGCAGGAGGTTCGGTGCCGCAGTAGACGAAACCTTTGGGGGTACTTGCTATCAGGTGTTCGTCTTTGAGGACCGGAAGAATATCTGCGGCGGTCTCCCCAAAGTAGGCGGCATCGCGTTCGGTCCGGTACGGGAGCTCGGCTGCTGCGCAGAGGATGTGTTCGCGCAAGACATAGGGATTTTCCAGATCGAGAATCGGCTGCTCGTGAGGCGCGTCGAAGAAGGCGTCCGGATAGCGCATAAAGTACTGGTCGAGCGGATTCTGCTGGGCGACAAAGGTGATGAGCGCGTCTTTTCCGGCCCGGCCGGCTCTCCCTGCCTGCTGGCGGACCGACATCATGGTGCCTGGAAATCCGCTGATGATCACCGAGTCAAGACCACCGACATCGATGCCGAGTTCAAGCGCATTCGTGCTGATGACGCCTGAGAGATCGCCTTCTTTCAGATTCTTTTCGATGTTTCGCCGTTCGTTCGGGCGGTAGCCGCCGCGATAGGAGGAGATGCCGGTGTTTGGCATATCTTCCCTGCATCGCATGGCGGTTATCTCAGCCATGTTGCGGGATTTGGTGAAGCAGAGTGTCTGCATGCCGCTCTGCACCTGATCACGGATGAGATCAGCGGTCGCGGTAATGCTGCTCTTGCCGGAGGCTGAAGGATTGTAAAGCCGAAACGTCTGTTTCGCACGTGGTGAGCCGTCGTTGGATACTTCGAGCGCCGGAAGACCGGTGAGGGTTTCTGCAAATGTTTCGGCTCCTCCAATGGTTGCAGACGACAGAACAAACTGCGGACGAGCGTCATAGTAGCTGCATATGCGCCGAAGGCGCCGAAGGAGAAGGGCGATGTGGGAGCCGAAGATTCCGCGATACCGGTGGGCTTCGTCGATGACGATCGCACTAAGGTTCGCCCAGAAGTCGCCCCACTGCATTCTCCATGCGAGAATCTGGTGCAGCTCATACATGTTGGTGAGAATTATCCGGGAGCTGGATCTGATCTTTCCCCTGGCTTCGCGGGGCGTGTCGCCGTCATAGATTGCTGGTCTGGTCTTTGCGCCGAGATCTTTGTCAAGTTTGTCAAAGACTGCGAGCTGATCGCGGGTCAGAGCTTTGGTCGGGTAGATGAAGAGCGCGGTCGCATCACGATTCTGCATCAGCTTTTCAAAAACCGGCAACGCATATGCAAGGGTTTTTCCGGAAGCCGTAGGGGTCGTGAGGATGATATTTTTTCCTGCGGTGACCGCATCATATGCATCAGCCTGATGGGTGTAGAGCGAGATATTGTGATTTGCCAGATATCCTGCAACCGCTGGCGATACAGCGGTTGCCGGACGTTTATGCACAGCAGTCCTTGCTTCAAACACCCGTGTATGCATCTCAGGAATTTCCATACATCATCTCCGTCTGTTTTGCGAGCAGCAGGGCGAGGCTTGTGACATCGCTCCTGTTGTGATCAACAATTTCCTTGAGCGGCTCAGGATTGCCGGTCCGCAGATATCTCTGGTAGTAAACCGGCACAAGGTAGCCGGGGAGGTCATCCTCTCTGCCGCAGCCGAGCACATACTCTTCGACCGTGCCAAGACAGCAGTCCGGCAGGTCGGCTCTGAACAATCTCCGTGAGGGGTGCAGGAGATCGAAGTGGAGGTTTGGTCTGCACTCGCGTTCGCCGTAGTAGGCGAGACGGTTGTTGGTGAACGGAAGATCGAAGGATCTGCCGTTGTAAGTGACGAGCACCGGATGGTTTCGCATGATGTCTGCGACAAGTTCGAGGGCCGGCAGTTCTTCGCCGATGTTTCGCAGCAGATACTGGGTGACGCGGAGGTTTTCTCCGTCGCACACACCGCAGCCGAAGAGAATGATCGGCGAGTGCACCATGCCAAGCGTCTCGATGTCAAAGAAGAGGAGATCATCCCGCGGAACAACCGCACCAAATCCGGTGAGGAGGGGATCTGCACCGCGGCCTTTGTTCGTAAACAGCCGGATGATCTCTTTCGGAGAACCGTTTCTGATGATTCCAGCGGTCTCGTTCGCTTCTGCCTTCCAGTTCGTGCGCCGCAGGTCGTCCAGCGTCTGAATGCCGCGGCGTCTGCACATCTTTTCCCGTTCCGGTCCGATACCGCGGACAAGACTGATCTCCTGCATCAGTCGCTCACGGAGAGTCTCTTCAGCGAGAAAAACATCCGGCATCGGATGCACTGACTCAACAGCAAGGCAGGAGCCGTCCGCTGTCTCTGTCTCCCATACCTCAGCTCTGCTGCTGCGGCCTCCGGCAGCAGTCGTTTTCAGCGACAGGGCCGGCGTGAATGCCTGTTCCAGTACCTGCATCATTCCCGCGACTCTCCGACCTCTGACAGCTTATGCAATAAGATAGCTCGGGTCGCGAAGCGAGGATATCATATTCCCAGGCGTTCCCGCAGCATACCAGCAGAGCTTGGAAAGCTGGTTTTTGCGCTGAATTGCTGTGTACTGTGCTGCACGTTCTGCCATTGAAACTAATGCCATGCTTGTCATGATCAAACATCAGAATGAGAGAATATAAACCCCGGACCGCGCGTACTGAAAGTGCCCGTTTCGTGCGAAGTGGATCGCCGAAACCCGTATCTTTACAACCCACCGCACCCAACACTACAATAGATTTTCCATGCTTGAGATCAGCAATCTTCATGTGGAAGTTGGCGGACGCGAGGTCCTCCACGGCGTTAGTCTAAAGATTAGCGACGGCGAAACCCACGTTCTCCTTGGCCCGAACGGCTCGGGAAAGACCACCCTTCTGCGCACCATAATGGGATTTGGCAGCTCCCGGGTCACCAGCGGCAAAATACTTTTCAACGGCATTGATGTCACCGCAAAGCCTGTCCACGAACGGGCACAGCTTGGGATGGGCATCATGTTCCAGCGGCCGCCCACCATCTCCGGCTTAAAGCTCGGCAAGTTCCTCAACGCGACCACCAAGATAGGCGAAGAAAATATCCCCGAACTTGCAGAGCGGATGCACATGACAAAGTTCCTTGACCGCGACGTCAACGCAGGATTCTCCGGCGGCGAGATCAAACGCAGCGAAGTCCTGCAGCTCATGGTCCAGAACCCATCCTTTGTCATGCTCGACGAACCCGAAAGCGGTGTCGACGTCGAAAACATGGAACTGCTCGGCAACGCCGCAGCAACCCTCCTCGAAAAAGACCAGCACATGATCAACCGCACCAAATCCGGCCTTATCATCACCCATACCGGCTACATCCTCGACTACATCGAAGCTGACGTCGGCCATGTCTTAATCGACGGACAGATGCGGTGCAGCGGAAACCCGCGGGAAATTCTCCGGAGTGTCAAAACATCCGGCTACAAGGAGTGTATCGCATGCCAGAAATGAACGGCTTTGACGCCATCAGCAAAGAAGACAAGGAACGCCTCGCACTCACCGGAATCCAGACCGATTCACTCGAAGGACGTGCAGGAAGCTTCCTCCTTGTCAACGACCATGTCCTCCATGCAGGCTCCAACGCAGAAGGCGTTGAAGTCATGATGATCGACAAAGCCCTCGAAAAATACTCCTGGCTGTCGGAATACTGCTGGAAAATTGTTCCAAAAGACAAAGACCAGTACACCCAATATGTCGCCGACCATCCGCAGAGAGGCTACGTCATCATCGCCCGCAAAGGAGCAAAGACCACGTTCCCGCTCCAGAGCTGCATGTTTTTACAGGGAGACTCTATCCAGGCAGTTCACAACATCGTTATCGCCGAAGAGGGAGCTGAGGTTCACTTGATTGCAGGCTGCGCAAGTTCGTTTGCAACCAAAGAAGGAGCTCACTATGGTATCAATGAGATCTATGTCGGCAAGAACGCGAAAGTCACCTCAACGATGATTCACACATGGGGCGAGCAGATCGAAGTGTTCCCGCGGACTGCGTCCGTCGTCGAAGAAGGTGGAACTTTCATCTCAAACTATGTCTGCATGAAGCCGACAAAGATGGTGCAGATGTACCCGACCGCCTATCTCCGCGGTAAGGGAGCGGTCGCCAGATTCTCAGGCGTGATTGTGGCCGGACCCGGCTCACACATCGACTCAGGATCTCGCGCGGTTCTTGAAGCGCCCGAGACGAGCGCTGAGCTCATCACTCGCGCTATTACAAACGGCGGAACGATCATCTCTCGCGGCGCTATCATCGCCCATGTGCCGCAGACGAAGGGACACATCGAGTGCCGCGGCCTTATCTTAAAAGACGGCATTATGCATGCGATCCCGGAGATCGACGGCCGTGTTACGGATGTGGAACTCTCTCACGAAGCAGCGGTCGGCAAGATCGCCCGCGATGAGATCGAGTATCTGATGGCGCGCGGTCTTTCAGAGGAAGAGGCGACGGCAACGATCATCCGCGGATTCCTTGATGTGCGCATCGAAGGACTCCCGGACGCACTGCAGAAGCAGATCGATGATGCGATCGATTCTGCAGATCATGGTTTCTAAGATGAAGATTTACGATGTGACCCGGGCCCTTGTGCCCGGAATGTATGTGTATCCCGGCGATCCCGAGTTTGTGCGAAGAGAGTTGCACGCAGGAGAATCAACGATCTCGGCTCTCTCGCTCGGCACGCATACAGGAACCCACATCGATGCCCCAGCGCATTACTTTCCTGCGGGCACAACCGTTGATGAACTGCCGCTTGGTTCACTGATTACGATTGCAGAGGTGGTGTCGTTCGGCGCTCTTTTCTCCCACACGAGTTCTGCTGTTCTGTTCCGCTCAGGATATCATGATGCGGACAAAACCTATCCTGAACTTTCCGAGAAGGAGGCAGAGTATCTGATCTCCTCCGGAGTAAAGGTTGTCGGCTGTGACACGCCCTCAATCGGCAGCGATGCAGTTCACCGCATTCTGCTCGGAGCAGGCATTGCAATTATTGAGTTGCTGGACCTGACCCATGTTCCTGACGGAATGTACCACATGTTTGCCCTGCCGCTGAAAATCCGAGGGGGCGACGCAGCTCCTGCACGGGTTGTTCTGCTGGAGGATGAAGAATGATTTTACATGAAGCAATTTCGCGCCTACAGGAGGTTTCCGCAGGCGCAGGATGTGAAGACGGGGATTTGCAGTATGCTCCTCTGCCGAAGCATCACATCTGTAGGTTTTGTCGCGGCAGCTGTCTTGGCATTGAGTACGGCGGACGGGTTGCTGAGATCAGTTCTACTGAACCGTTTTCCGCGAAAATGATGCTTGCAAATATCTATGATGCTCCCCTGAAGTCAGAAAAGACGCGGGCTGCGGCTGCCGGCGCATTGACTGCGGCGGCAGGGTTTCTGATGATCACGCGAAAGCTCGGGCCGTGCCCAACGGTGAACTTCGATGACTGTCTGGAGGAACTCGTCGCGCACTGCGGAGGACGACTCGTGTATGTTATCGGCGATGACATCCCGGGCATTCGTCAGGCATTGTTCGCCGAAGAGGCCGATCTGGTGATTGTGACCGGTGACGCTCTCCTGACTGATGAGGGACTGGCCGAGATTGATGAGGCGCGGGCGCTTGGCAAAGAGATGCTGTATCTCGGACCTGAGTGGGCAGGTGCTGCGTGCCTGCTCGGGCTTGAGCACTGGTGTCCGTACGGAACCTAAAATTTCTTATTTAAACCGAATCTTCATAATTTATCGGGTTCCATTGATGTATCACGTATGTATTCCGTAATCCTTGCCGGCGGTTCGGGAACCCGCCTCTTTCCGCTGAGCCGGAGTGAGTATCCGAAACAGTTCATTCCTCTGCTTGACAAAGAGTCACTGTTCCAAAAGGCGGTGCTGCGTGCCTGCCTCTATTCCATGCCTGACGAAATTTATGTGGTCACGAACGAGGCACATAAGTTTCTGGTGCGGGACCAGCTGGAGGAGATGGATGCAGACTGCCATATCCTCACAGAGCCCTGCGGAAAAAATACCCTTCCGGCAATACAGTATGTGGTCTCTGAAATAGCAAAGAGGGATCCCGACGCAGTGGTTGCGGTCTTCGCATCAGATCAGCTGATTGAGGCGGACGGCCGCTATACAAGGGCGATCGATCAGGCCTGTGTTCTTGCAAAGACGCATCTGGTTGTCTTCGGCGTTGTTCCCACTTCCCCTCACACCGGCTACGGATACATCAGGCCGGGAGCAGCGCTCGAGGAGGGATACGTTGTTGACGCATTTGTGGAGAAGCCCGATGCACCGACAGCCGAGCGGTATCTTGCGGAAAAGTATCTCTGGAATGCAGGAATGTTTTGCTTTGGTGTTCCAATCTTTCTTGAGGAGTGTAAAAAACTCAGTCCGGAAGTCTACGCCGCATTCCAAAAACCGACAGACGAGGCATACAACCTGACACCGAAGATCTCAATGGACTACGGGATCATGGAAAAAACCGATAAAGCGGCAGTTGTGCCTCTGATATCGTCATGGAGCGATCTCGGCAGTTTTGAGGCACTCTACTCGGTAATGGACAAGGACTCGCTCGGAAATGTTGTGGAAGGCGAGTATCTGTCTCCGGACGGCAAAAACAATCTGATAATTTCCGACAAGCTGGTGGCGACACTTGGCCTGTCAAATGTCGCCGTGATCGACACGCCTGATGTTCTTCTGGTCTGTCCGAAAGATCAGTCCCAGAATGTCGGAGAGATCACGGCGCTTCTGCAGAAAAACGGCGACAGTCGTGCATCTGTTCACACGACGGTGCACCGACCATGGGGAAGCTATTCGGTGCTTCTCAAAGGGAAAGCGTATCTGATCAAGCGGCTGACGGTGAAGCCGCATGCGCGCTTGTCTCTGCAGTACCACCATCACCGCAGTGAACACTGGATTGTAGTAAGCGGTATGGCTGAGGTTGTGAACGGAGATACGACGTTTTTCGTCAGAAACGGCGAGAGTACCTTTGTTCCGGCAGGAACGATGCATCGCCTGTCAAATCCGGGAATTTTGCCGCTTGAGGTAATTGAGGTACAGTTGGGTGAGATTCTTACGGAGGAGGATATTGTCAGATGTGATGATGATTACCTGAGATACTCTGAGGAGTCTCCCAAAAATATTGAATAAATTACTCTATTTTTCAACACGATCCCACAACTGAATATTTTTCCGTCTGAGGAGTCCTATCAGCAAGTAAAACTGGTTGAGGACAAAACTGCTCAGGAGATTGTCCGGTTTTATCAGAGAAAACATCAGCACCGCAATAACAAGTGCTACAATTGCCAGACAGTACAACACTGACCAGAGAAAGAAGCCTGCACAAAGAAGTACTGTAGAAACTACAAACAGCAACGGTGAGTAGAGCAGCATCCATCGTCGAAGAGGAAATATCTGTTTCCAGAACAGTTTTCTCTTTTCACTATATGATGACTGAAAATGACGGGTGCTGTTTATCAGACCGTCAGCACGGCGAATTTTCTGATGATACTGTTCGCGAAATGACACTGGCTGCAACTCGTATGCTACTGCATCGACCGCATATATCGCCCGATATCCGTTTGTAATGCAGGTCAGCGCAAGATTTGCATCATCTGCACCGGTAGTCTCTTCAATATGCGGCACGGCAGATTTTTTGAAAGCAATCAACGGGCCGTTGAAGTTGTATGTTGAATCAATCAGACTGTCGTACTCGCACATTTTTCCGTAGACGGAACGGTAAGCTCCTTCAGAACCGGTCACACTCCGGGTTGAGCCGACCGGAACCAGATCAGCACACACTGCACCAACTTCAGGATTCTGGAGATGGGCCACGAGTTTTACAAGAGCATCAGGTTTTGTAGTGATGTCTGCGTCAGTGAAAACAATGATCTCATCCTCAATTGCTGAGAGCATCATATTCTGACATCGTATTTTTCCAAGTCGCATTTCCGGTTCGATCAACTGTGACTTAACCGGACTGTGTACCAAGGACTCTTTTGCGGCAACACTTGTTGCAGGGTCAGCCCCGTCATTAACCACATACAGAGTAAGCCGGTCCTTGGGATACTGAGATTGAAATACGTTCTCAATACGCGTTTTAACGAGAGGACCCTCTTTATATGCATTGATCACAACACTGATCGATGGATAGACAATGATCTCCGGAGCAGAAACAGAGGGCAGTGTTCGGATCTTCAAAAGATAGGAGATGTAAGGATATACTGCAGCACATCCGATGCCAAGTCCGCATATTATCAGGAGGAGGGAGGGTACAGATATCATATCTCATTGTTATTGCAGGTTGAATGAAATGATTGTTCCGCTTTTCCCAACTACTTTATCTAATGAGACACTCAGATTATAGATATAATTCACCCTCAGTGATAAGTATGGATATGAGCTTTTGGAACGATCGTCGATATCGTTATGGAATCCTTGGAGGAATAGTACTCATCCTTACAGTACTTGCCTTCTGGATACGTATACTGCCGTTTCCGGATCTGGCTGGAACCGGCGATATGATCGCAGGACCGGACGCATGGTACAACCTCCGGCTTATCGAGGCAGCACTTGCAAACAACTTTGGATTTATCCATTTTGAACCGATGACCCTGTACCCGACCGGTCAGGACATCGTCTGGGGTCCTCTGTTCACTTGGATTGCAGCGGCAGTTGCAGCAGTTGCAGGAGCAGCAACGCGCCCAGAAGTAATTGATGCAGCCGGATGGGTCCCGGCCCTGATGGGTGCTGCAATGGTTCCGGTTATGTACTGGTTTGGTGCAAGAATCGGCAACTGGAAGACAGGACTTGTCTCTGCACTGTTTATTGCCGTGATCGGAGGGCAGTATCTGTCCAGATCTCTTTACGGACACTTGGACCACCATATTGCAGAAACGCTGTTTTCAACACTGTTCTGTCTCCTGTATGTGGTCGCCCTCTATGCTCTGAAGGATCATAAAATTGACTTCAAAGAGTATGCGACCCTGAAAATACCAGTGTTGTACGGAATAATCTGCGGTATTGCCTACCTGCTCAGTCTGTTGACCATGTCAACCATGGTCGTGTTCGGGCTGTTTGTTGCACTCTTCACCCTGATTCAGTTCATTATTGATCATCGTGCCGGAAAGCCAACAGAATATCTGCTTGTTCTGAATGTGATCGCATTTACTATTGTTGTAATTGGCATGCTGATCTATGGAGTACAGGATACCAGTTTCAGTTTTGTGTCATACTCGCTTGGAGTACTCTGTGCTCATATCGGCTTGATCATTGGAACGATCGTCCTCTATGCGATATCGAAGATACTGGCAAAGAAGAGCATGCCATGGTATTACTTCCCGGCAGCACTTGCGGCCATTGTAATAGTCGGAGTCGGCATCGTGGCAATTGCTCTTCCGACTCTCTTCAGTTCGGCAATGGGATCTCTCAGTATGTTCTTCTCCCAAGGAGCAGCCCAGTCCACCATCGCCGAGATGGCCTCCTGGTCCATGGAAGGAGCATTCAACTCCTATAACTGGGGCATCCTGCTCGCAGCAGGCGGATTTATCTACCTCCTCTACCGTGTATGGAAACATGAGGAGCCAGGAGCACTGTTTGTTCTCATCTGGTCCATTCTCATGATCTTTGCAACCATCCAGCATGTCCGCTGGGAGTATTATGTCGCAGCAAACATTGCACTTCTTGCAGCAGTCGCAGTCGGATGGACAATTGATTTCGCGCAAAAGGATCTTCTCAAGATAGTCGGAAAGCAGGAGAGCAAAACCTCAGACGAAACTCCGGCAAAGAAAGGCAAAAAAACTGCGGCAAAAGCAGCAACAGGGCCTGACTGGATCAAAGTCGGCGTCTTTGCAATTGTAGCAGTCATTGCCATAGCATTTGTGGCAACCTCAGCCGCAGCCGCGGTGCAGACCGGCTCAAACTACGGCAAGTACGGTGGAACCGAGAAGGACTGGATCTCAGAAACCACCTGGATGCTGAATGGAACTCCAGAGACCGGTGTTGATTATCTGACCATCTATGAAAAAGACGGTTTCGTGTACCCTGAAGAGTCCTATGGTGTTATGTCCTGGTGGGACTATGGCCATTACATCACCACAATCGCAGAACGCATTCCAAACAGCAATCCCTTCCAGTCAGGAGTTGCCGGTGAGTACGGTGCTGCAGCAGTACTGACAAGCACCAACGAGTCGGCAGTCATGGAAAAACTGGATTACCTTGGCACCAGGTACGTCATGACCGACTACCAGATGGCAGGCGGCAAATTCGGTGCAATGGCAATCTGGAACGACTCGGTTGCACAGCTGAGCCCGTACTTCTACACAATGTTGCAGAACAGCAACGGCCAGCTCTCCTATGTGCAGGCATACACGCCCGAGTACTATAACACGCTGACGGTGCGGCTGCAGAACTTTGACGGATCCATGACAAGCCCCGGAGACGTGGCATATGTTGAGACCGACTCATCAGGAGGCTACGGCTACCCGGTCATCACCAACATGAAAGCATACACTAATGCAGCAGATGCATGGGCAGCGGCTGATCAGTACAATTCGGTCACGGCCTCGGCAACAAAGCATGCCTATGTTGTTGCAAACCCGTCAAGTGTGACCAAAGGATATCTTCCGAGTGTGACCGTTCCTGCACTGCAGCATTTCCGCCTCGTGCACGAGTCCCCGACCTATGTGATGACCAACGGTCAGGCCGCAAGCCAGCCGATCGAAGGCGGTAACGCATGGGTCAAGAGCTTTGAGTACGTGCCGGGAGCTGTCATCAAAGGAGACGGCATCATTGAAGTGAACGTTGTCACGAACAATGGAAGAACCTTCACCTACCGTCAGGAAAGTGTGGACGGACAGTTCATTGTTCCATACTCCACCTCCGGCAGCAGCTACGATGTGAAGACGACCGGACCCTACACGATTGTTGGTACCGGCAAGACCTTTGAGGTCTCTGAGGAAGCCGTGATGAACGGCCTTTCCATCAACTAATCTTTTTTGAAAAATATCGCAGAACCACATCTTTATACCCCGCAAGTATCCAACATAGTATCATGAGCATGCTTGCAATCGGGCAGACAGTGCGATACGGAAGGACAGGAACGGTGGGAAAAATTGTTGCTCTAATAGAGGAGGACAACTCCACATTTGCCGAGCTTGACAGCACCGGACTCTACTATCGTGTCGACCAGCTCACTGCAATCAGTGATATTGTCCACAAAGAAACCGAAAGCAGGGACTTCAGAAAAGATCTCGAACAGGAACAGGAAAGAGTCCGCGAGATGAATGAAAGTGCCTGGCAAAATACCGACCAGAGTTGTGAAGGCGGAGGATAAAACTGGAGCCAGGGCCTTTTGGCCCGTGCATTTTTTTAATTAGTTGACCGGAATGGTGGTCAGCTTTACTGACTCAACGCCTTTGAGGGCCATCAGCTTCTCTGCGACCTCTTTGAGCTTCACACCGTCACCGCGGACAAGGATAACCTCAAGGCACCGTTCGTCATTTACGTGTGCATGCAGGGTGGACTGGATGGTTTCGCGGTGTTCATGCTGTATCTCCGTAATCGTCTGCATGAGACCGCGGTGATCATGATCATAGACCATGGTGATAACGCCCTGGCGTTCGCCTTTCACATCAGACATCCATTCATAATACGTGATATAACTGCGAATTGCATCGCGGATGCCTTCCGACCTTGAGGAGTAACCGCGAAGTCCGATAATTCCGTCGAATTTATCCAGAAGATTCTGTGGAAGGGATATTCCTATGCGTGAAAGATCCGAGTCTCCAACCATAATATACTATCATATCGGGCTGTTCATATTTTATTCTTCTTACGTAATCTTATGCAGATGATGGTTTTTTCATACGAAGTCTGCTGATGGTCACTCATGCGGCATTCACTGGTTTATCACACAAATATATCTGTTGGAAAGTCGATTATATAAGGTTGAGGAGGTTTTGGTTTCTTTGCATGATCCTACAATACCAAACGTAAATATCGGCGTGGTAGGCCACGTTGACCACGGGAAGACCACCCTGGTCAGCCAGCTTACCGGCTCATGGACAGACCGCCACAGTGAAGAACTGAAGCGCGGTATCTCCATCCGCCTCGGCTATGCCGACGCGACATTTTACAAATGCTCGAAATGCCAGGGCCCGGAGTCCTGGTCGAATACTGATACATGCCAAATCTGCGGCGGAAAACTTGAACCGGTACGGTCCGTCTCCTTTGTGGACGCCCCGGGTCACGAAACCCTGATGGCAACCATGCTTTCCGGTTCTGCAATCATGGACGGCGCAATGCTGGTCATTGCCGCCAACGAGCCGTGCCCGCAGCCGCAGACAAAAGAGCACCTGATGGCGCTTGAGCTGACCGGCATCAAGAACATCATCATCGTTCAGAATAAGATTGACGTGGTGCCCCAGAAGCAGGCGATTGAAAACTACAAACAGATCAAAGCGTTTGTGAAAGGAACGGTTGCGGAAAACGCACCGATCATTCCGGTGTCAGCCCAGAAAAAGATCAACTTCGGTGTCTTGATCGATGCGCTGAACACCACGATCCCTGATATGGAACGTGAGGCAGATGTTCCGCCGATCATGCTGATCGCACGATCCTTTGATGTCAACCGTCCGGGAAGTTCCTGGCGCGACATCAAAGGCGGTGTCATTGGCGGGTCCTTGATCCGCGGTGAGTTCCGTGAGGGCGACGATATGGAGATCCGTCCGGGCAGACAGTACATGTCTGAGAACAAGGCAAAATGGGAGCCGATTACAACCAAGATTACCTCCATGAACAAGGCGTCCCACAAAGTTGCCGTAGCAACTCCGGGCGGTCTTTCAGCAATTGGTACAAAACTTGATCCTGCTATTACGAAAAGCGATACGCTTGTCGGACAGGTAGCCGGAGCGGTCGGATCCCTTCCGCCGGTCTGGGAGAAGATGAAGTTTGACATGACGTTAATGGACCGCGTGGTAGGTTCTGCATCCGAGCAGAACATTGAGCCGCTACGGTTGAAAGAGCCGCTGATGCTGTCTGTCGGGACAGCCGTCACCGTCGGTATTGTCATGGCAGCAAAGAAAAATCAGGCAGAGGTTATTCTCAAGCGGCCGGTTTGTGCGGAACTTGGTTCCCGGATTGCAATCAGCCGGCAGGTTGGTGGCAGATGGCGTCTGATCGGCATGGGCATCCTGACCGAGTAACGGTTGTTCTGGACACCAATGCTCTGATGATGCCTGCACAGTTTGGCGTGGACCTCTTTGAAGGTCTGCGCGAACTGCTTGGAGGATGCGATGTCTTCGTACCTGCCGAGGTGGTGTACGAGCTGCGCGGTCTGATGCAGGGATGCGGGAAAAATGCGGCGGCGGCACGGTTTGGTCTGACGGTTGCCGGACGCTGCACGGTCCTTCCTCCGATTGAAGAGGACATCCCGGTGGATGACAAAATAATCCGAACAGCAGAGATGTTTAATGCTGTTGTAGTGACCAATGATAGAAAGTTAAAAGACCGTCTGCTCAGTCTCCGCATTCCGGTTGTTGTACTCCGGTCGCGGACAAGGCTTGAGCTGATAGGAAAATGATTTCGACGAGGAGCTAAGGATATGTATTATAAGCTGAAATTAAACGATAAGGTCAGAGTTCCGCCGGAGCGCATGGGCGAGGATCTGAACACCGTTATTCTTGATGTTCTGCAGGAGCAGTTCGAGGGAAGCGTTGACAAGGAGATGGGTATCTTCATCGCAGTGACCGGTGTGAACCGTGTCGGCGACGGCGAGATCATCTACAGCGACGGCGGCGTGTATTATGATGTGGACTTTGAGGCAGTGACGCTTCGTCTGTCTCTGCAGGAAGTTCTCGAAGGTATTGTCGTGGAGACGACGAGCTTTGGCGCGTTCATCTCGCTTGGACCGATCGATGCAATGCTGCACATGAGTCAGATAACCGATGAATACATCGATTATGATGAGAAGAACTCCCGGCTTGTCTGTAAGGACACCGGCAGAACGCTCGCGGTGGGCGACACGGTGCGCGCACGCGTGGTTGCTCTGTCACTGAACGAACGCGAGCCGCGTGAGTCAAAGATCGGTCTGACGATGCGTCAGCCGGGTCTTGGAACGCTTGCGTGGATTGCGGATGAGCACAACCGCGAGCAGGCTGAGAAGGAGCGGAAGTAATGGCACCGAAGCGGACGTCGAAGAAGATGCTGCAGGCATGCCGCAACTGCCACAAGGTGCTGGAGGCCGATAAGGTCCAGTGTCCGGAGTGTCAGGGTAATGCACTGACAACCGAGTGGTTCGGGTATATGGTTATCATCGACTCCCGTCACTCGGATGTTGCAAAAAAGATGAATATCGACTATAACGGCCGCTACGCCCTTAAGGTCAGATAATGCTTGTTCTCCCGTCGGAGCACCGAGGGCTGTTCAAACAGCCTTTTGGAACCCTTTTTCCCGAATTTTCTGATATTGTTCCAATGGTTTCCGGCAGAATGCTGTGCACGGTCGGCGATGTGGTGACGCACTCCGCACTTTCGCGCGGAATTATTCCTGCGGTCGGAGTTATCGATGGTCTGACGATGCGATCACCATATCTTGCGATGCCGGAGATTTCCCAGCATATCCTTCATGTGAAAAATCCTGCCGGAACGATCACTGACGAGCTGGTGGCAACGCTTAAAGAAGCAGTGGCACTCACTCCGTGTGTGATTATGGTGGACGGCGAGGAGGATCTCGCGGTTCTTCCGCTGATAAAGCTCCTGCCTGATGATGCACTGGTGGTTTACGGCCAGCCGAACGAAGGCGTGGTGCTCTGCCTAGTAACGCCAGAGCTGCGGCAGCGTGCGGATTATCTTCTGTCCTGTTTTGTTCGCTGCTGAGAATGCACCAGTATTAAATATCCTGCATTCCAATAATTGTGGGATATCGATGGAGATTAAGATCACCTCAAATACCAGAAACGAGCTTTTAAGCCGTAATGAGGTTGCGTTCACCGCAGTATATGACGGCGCAACCCCAGCCCGTGCAGACATCGGAGCAAAAATTGCAGCGATGCAGAATACCCCGGTCGAAAAACTCATCCTCTCTTCACTGAAAGGACGCTTCGGAACCAAAGCCGTTACCGGCGTTGCACGCATCTACGACTCAGTTGACGCACTGAACGCAACTGAGCGTGCATTCCTGATTGCCCGCGGAAAGCCAAAGGCAGAAAAGGAGGAGTAAAACCATGGCAGCAAAGAAGAAGGTAGCAAAGGAAACCCCAAAACGCAGCGAGCTCTATGCAGTTGACGGACAGGGAAAAGCAACCACCACTCACCGCCACTGCCCGCGCTGCGGCCCGGGTGTCTTTATGGGCGAGCACTCTGACCGCTTCGCCTGCGGAAAATGCGGATATACTGAGTTTAAGCAATAAAATACATTATTATGCCCGAAGCAAGGGTCCTTGGCATTGAAGGAACGGCATGGAACTTCAGTGCCGCTGTTTTTGATGAGGATTTGGTATGTCTCGAATCCTCGCCTTACGTACCTCCGCACGGAGGAATTCATCCGCGGGAAGCTGCCCAGCATCATGCAGCGGTCGCTGCTGACGTGATCGGAAAAGTTCTTGAGAAAGCTGGACCAGAGATCGATGCAGTTGCATTTTCGATCGGCCCGGGCCTTGGCCCGTCGCTGCGAACAGCTGCGACTGCGGCACGGTCTCTTGCACTGAAATTCGGTGTTCCGTTAATCGGCGTGAACCATTGTGTCGCTCATGTGGAGATCGGGCGCTGGTACACAAAGTTTGCCGACCCGATTGTGCTCTATGCGTCCGGTGCGAACACGCAGGTTCTCGGATTTTTGAACGGACGCTACAGAATCTTCGGCGAGACGCTGGACATCGGGCTAGGCAATGCGCTGGACAAGTTTGCCCGCAGCCATGACCTCCCGCATCCGGGAGGACCGATCATTGAGGAGATGGCAAAGAAAGGATCCTATCTTCCGCTTCCCTATACGGTGAAAGGAATGGACCTGGCTTTCTCCGGTCTGATGAGCGCGGCAAAGGAGGCTACCGCGCGCGGCGAGTCGATGGAGGATGTCTGCTGCGGATTTCAGGAGACTGCGTTTGCGATGTGCGTTGAGGTCACGGAACGTGCGCTCGCCCACACCGGTAAAGACGAGGTGATTCTGGTTGGTGGTGTCGGTGCAAACAGCCGTCTTCAGGAGATGCTTAAAATCATGTGCGAGGAACGCGGGGCACGGTTTATGGCGCCGCCGCGGGTCTACATGGGCGACAACGGTGCGATGATCGCCTACACCGGCAAAATCATGCTGGAGGCAGGTTCCACGATCGCGGTTGCAGACTCGATGGTCAATCCCGGATTCAGATCCGATCAGGTTGAGGTGACCTGGCGGAGCGATGCAGGGAAGCTGTTTGCCCCCGGCCAGTCAGAGACTGCGGAGCGCGGAGCGGAGGCCGCCGTGGACCTGACCGGCGTTGACGCAGTAAAGACGCGGCTGCCAAAAGGATACCGCGTGCCAAAGCTGGACGCAGCCCTCATCACGGAGCGGACACGGGCCGAAGCGCGCTGCATTGCTGCCGCGCGCAGAGGGGGTGTGCCGGTGCCGGTCATTCGTGATGTTACGGAACGCACAATTGTGATGGAAAAGCTGCACGGCGATGTGCTGAAGTACGTGATCAGCGATGCATACGCATACGCGGCAGGCGTTACGGTCGGTAAACTGCACAAGACCGGAATCGTGCACGGAGATCTGACGACCTCGAACATGATCTGGCAGAACGGACGCGTGTATCTCATCGACTTTGGTCTCGCACAGATGGCCGATGAGATTGAGCCGCGCGGCGTTGATCTGCATGTGCTGTTCCAGACACTGGAGAGTACGACTGCTTCGCCGGCATCGCTGAAGCAGGCGTTCTGTGATGGATATCGCTCTGCGTTTGCCGGTGCAGACGCTGTGATCGAACGCGAGGTTGAGATTGAACTGCGGGGGCGGTACCTGTGATTACGGTTGTTACCGGCAACAAAAACAAGGCAGCCGAGGTCGCGGCATTCTTCGCAGGCATTACCGAAGTGACGCATGTCGACTTCACCTGCATTGAGCCGCAGGCCGAAACAGTGGAGGAGATTGCACGCGCGAAGGCAGAGCAGGCATACGCCGCGCTTGGAACACCGTTGATCGTGGATGATACCGGACTCTTCATCGATGCGCTGTCCGGGTTTCCCGGACCCTATGCTGCATATGTGCAGGACACAATAGGCAACACGGGTGTTCTCCAGCTGATGAGCGGTATCGCCGACAGGCGTGCATATTTTGAAACGGCTGTTGCCTACGCTGATACGGACGGCATCAGTGTATTCTCCGGGGTCGTGGAGGGGGAGATAACAGCAGCCGAACGCGGGACAGACGGATTTGGTTACGACCCGATATTCGCTGTAGGCGTTCGAACTCTCGCCGAAATGTCCATGGAGGAAAAGAACAAACTCTCCCACCGCGCCCGTGCCCTTGCAGCTTTTCGCGACTGGTACATAACCTCGCGGTGAGCGGAATGGTTAATAGGACCCAGCACCCACATTATAGAACTCAATATAACGGGGTTATTCATAGATGAGATTCCCAGAAGCAGAGGCAAGACTTCTTAATGTACAAGTTTGCATGAAATGCAACGCACGTAACGCTTCCCGCGCAACCAGCTGCCGCAAGTGCGGCTCAAAGGCACTTCGCCCGAAGAACAAGGAACGCAAAGCATAATATGCAATATTTCGGTGCGGATTTTTTCCGTCACCGGTTCACTTTTTCTTCCAGACTGTTTTGAAAATGTTTTTTTAATAGGACTTACGCGACGTGATTCTGATGCATGTAGTTATTTCGAGTGAATTCTATTAAAATAGGACTTACGCGGTATGAAATAACATAAGGAAAAGGAATTTTCTGTCCTTGGTTTTATTTGGGGCAACCACGGAACACACGGAATTCAGTGTGTTCAGTGTGTTCCGTGGTTACTCCAAGCAAGACCACCTACAGAAAAATCCCAAACAATGAAAATCATCACCGTGTAAGTCCTATTAAAAAAAATTTTAGACCGAGTAGTAGGTCACGCGCTTTCCCTTTTCCCGGTACTCGCCTGCATACGTGTCGAGGTTGCGCTTGTAGCCGATCCGGTCAACAAAACCGAGCTGTTTCAACTCCTCGCGCACCCGCATCACGTCCGCCTCGTCAGCCCAATTCTCAGTGAACACATAGATCACTTTGCGTTCGTCGCGCGAGTCCTCATTCTCTTTTGCAGTGCTGACCTTTGCACCGATACCAAGAGTCCCGAGAACCATTGCGTTGCGGACCTTCTGCCATGCGGCGTCAACGTCTTCGGGCAGTAAAAAGATCAGCCACTTCCCTGCCTCCTCAGCACCCGAAACACCGGTGGCAACGCCGGGGCGGTCCTGCTGTATCCAATAGGACCGAGTGGTTTTTGTTGGAACGATGCCTTCGCCTGCGGCATAGAGTCCAGCAATATCTGCGGCTGTTCCAAGAGAGGAGAGCGCCGGAACAAGCGGAGGATACGCGTCCTCAAAGACAGGCAGACAGGATGCACAGCGGTCGGTCAGATCCGCGCCGGCCTCTACCTCACGGTAAAGGCAGGTCTGTTCCTTTTCCAGCTGCTGCTCCATGAAGATGGTAAACATCCCGAACGCCAGATCAGTCAGTTCCTCTGTCATGATCTCTTCTTCGGTCTCGGTGACTTCGTCCTCGAACATGATTTGTGAATTATTGTATCATTTCTATACACTTTAGATTTCGTATTGCGAAGACACGAAGCATATTATCCAGAGCGTTCTATTACTTAGATACAATGATATGGAAGCGTGACTATGGTCTCATCGCCCGTCAGATCGTGGCATGGGTCATTATAGGCCTTATCTACGTGGTACTGTTCTCCGTGATCGGCTGGTGGCTTGCCGGAACCGGCATGTTCGGCTCGTACTACCTGTATATGATCATCGGTATGGCGGCAGTAATGGCGCTTGTTCAGTACTTCCTTTCCGACAAACTGGTGCTGATGTCAACGAAGGCCAAGGTTGTCACCGAGGATGAGGAGCCGAAGCTGTATGCAATGGTGAAGAAACTCGCCGATGAAGCAGGTCTGCCGATGCCGCGCGTGGCAATTATGCCTTCGCCGGTACCGAACGCATTTGCAACCGGCAGAAGCCCGAAACATGCGGTTGTTGCCGTGACCCAGGCGATCAGAGGTATCCTGACTGATGATGAGCTTGAGGCGGTGCTTGCTCATGAACTGGCACACGTGAAAAACCGTGACATGCTGACGATGACGATCGGAAGTTTCCTGGTTTCAGTCGCAGCAATGATCATCAACAATGCCTTCATCATGGCACTTCTGAGCAGCAACCGCAACAGCGAGAACGGCGGCGGCATTATTGTCTTTATTGTGGCGATGGTAGTGGTTGTTATTGTGTATGTTGTGGGAACGATGATTACGATGGCAATCTCCCGGTACCGCGAGTTCTCCGCAGACCGCGGCAGTGCCTACATCACCCGCGACCCGGACGCACTGATTCGTGCGCTGAAAAAGATCTCGGGCAAGATGGAGACGATCCCGCCGGACAAGAAGCGCGAGATCTCAGCAGAGAACTCATTCTATATTATTCCGGCAATCTCCGGCGAGTCGGTGATGGAGCTGTTCTCCACTCACCCGCCTCTTGAGAAGCGGATTGCAAACCTTGAGAAGGTTAAGATGGAGATGCAGGGATACTAATCCCTCATTTTTCTCTTAGAGAGAAAAATCCGGCAGATTTAATTACTTCAAATATACACCTATATAACGCAAGGCACTGATGGTCTAGAGGCATGACTTTGGCCTTCCAAGCCAATAGCCCGGGTTCGAATCCCGGTCGGTGCACTCCCTTTTTGTGGGTTTTTTCTTGGACTCGTGGTCTAGTGGTATGACGTCTCCTTCACACGGAGAAGGTCAGGAGTTCGAATCTCCTCGGGTCCATTCGATATTATATTTCTTCAATAGGAATTACGCGGTGATGAGTTTCATCGTTTGAGATTTTTCTGTCCTTGATCTCACTTAGAGTACCACGGAATGGACTGAGCACACAGAGCTTCACGGAAAAAAATGAAATGCACGGAGAACGCCTGCGGCACCATATCGCATGCCTTTGGCCTGCTCACCGCTTCGCGGGAATGCACGGAATATATTTTTTCATATTTTGAGAGAATAAGAGGAAATAAATTACCTCGGAAATCTTTTCGTGCATTCCGTGGTTATTTCAAGCAAAACCACATGTCGCAAAACCCCACCGCGTAACTCCTATTCAAAAAAAAATTCTGAATTTTATTTTTCTTCGAGCCGCTGTGTTGAAAAACGCTTCACTGGTAGTATGCCACCAGCGACTCAAACAGCTGCATCATGAACTTATCAGGAACATTGCGGTACAGTCCCTCGCCCACGCGTTCAGAGTGTCCCATTTTACCGAGCACACGACCGTCCGGCGAGGTGATCGCTTCAATTGCCATGAAGGAGTTGTTCGGGTTGAAGTGAATGTCAGATGTCGGTTGGTTGTCGAGGTCGACATACTGCGCAGCAACCTGACCGTTTGCGATGAGGTCTGCGACAGTGTCGGCGCCCGCGAGGAAGCGTCCCTCGCCGTGGGAGATCGGAACAGCGAAGACATCATCCACATTCACGCGCGACAGCCACGGCGACTTCACCGAGGCGACACGCGTCCGTACAATCCTTGACTGGTGGCGGCCGATGGTGTTGAAGGTGAGCGTCGGCGAGTTCTCGTCCACGTCAACGATCTCGCCGTAGGGAACAAGGCCCAGTTTGATCAGTGCCTGGAACCCGTTGCAGATGCCGCACATGAGGCCGTCGCGATTCTTGAGAAGGTCATGCACGGCATCCTTGATTTTTGCGTTGCGGAAGAATGCAGTGATGAACTTGCCAGAGCCATCCGGTTCGTCGCCGCCGGAGAAGCCGCCGGGGATAAAGATGGCATGCGAGCGGCGGATGGCGTCAGCTATGGCGTCAACAGAATTTGCAATGTCTTCTGCGGTCATGTTGTTGATGACGATAACCTCGGGAACAGCGCCGGCACGTGCGACAGCCTTCGCGCTGTCGTACTCACAGTTCGTTCCCGGAAACACCGGAATAAGAACGCGGGGCTGTGACACACGGACACGCGGCTTTGCGGTGTTTCGGTCGCTGAACGTAATCTTTGGAATCGCTGCAGACTCTTGAGAGATGTTGCAGGGGAACACCGACTCAAGCTTTGCCTCATACACCTGCCGGAGGTTTGCGAGCGAAATTGTTTCGCTGCCAAGCCGTAGTTCGGGAACGGATGTTGTTGTGCCGAGAAGCGTGCCAACCGCTTCAGCATCAGCGTCAAGCTCAAGAATGAACGATCCGTAGCGGTAGGAGAACAGATCATCGAGGGGGACGTCGTTTGTGTACGTAAGACCGATGTTGTTGCCAAGAGCCATCTTGAAAACTCCCTCGGCAATACCGCCGGCAACCGGCGTCCAGCAGGAGAGGACCTGACCTTTTCGCATCAGCTCTGTCACACGAGAGAATGTTTCCAGAAGCGAGGGGGTTGGCGGCAGGCCGCCCTCTAAGTCATAGGCAGGAGAGAGAAGGACCACACGGTGGTCCGGGCCTTTGAACTCGTTTGAGATGATGTTCTGGATCTTTTCTGTGGTAACCGCAAACGATATCAGGGTGGGCGGGACATTGAGCTGCTCAAACGAGCCGCTCATCGAGTCCTTGCCGCCAATCGCACCGATGCCAAGACCCATCTGAGCTGAGAGTGCGCCAAGCAGGGCAGAGACCGGTTTGCCCCAGCGTTTCGGATCAAGCCCTAATCGTTCAAAATACTCCTGAAACGACAGGTAGACATCAGAAAATGCGGCACCGGTTGCGACAAGCTTTGCAACACTTTCGACGACCGCGAGGTACGCGCTGTGATACGGACTCTTCTCTGCGATTGCAGGATTATAGCCCCATGCCATTAAGGAACAGTCATCGGTGTCTCCGTGTTCAACGGAAATCTTTGTGACCATCGCCTGCACCGGCGTCTGTTGATATTTTCCGCCGAACGGCATCAGAACAGCGCCGGCACCAATGGTTGAGTCAAATCTCTCCGAGAGGCCGCGCTTTGAACAGATGTTCAGGTCGCCCGCAAGAGCTGAGTAGTTTTCCGTGAAGGTTCCGGAGAACGGTTTTGAGAATGGTTCCGGTGCGGCAAGTTCAGCAGAGATGTGTTTTTCTACGCCGTTTGAGTTCAGGAACTCGCGGGAGATGTCAACGATCACGTCATCGTTCCATGTCATTACGACCCTGGGCTCGGCAGTCACCTCGGCAACGACTGTGGCCTCGAGATTTTCCGCATGGGAAAGAGCGATGAATTTTTCTGCGTCAGCTGCGGCAACGACGACCGCCATTCGTTCCTGCGACTCGCTGATAGCAAGCTCGGTGCCATCGAGACCGTCGTATTTTTTCGGGACCGCATTGAGATTGATTGAGACGCCGTCGGCGAGTTCACCGATCGCAACCGAGACGCCGCCTGCACCAAAGTCATTGCAGCGTTTGATGAGGATAGATGCAGCCGGGTTTCTGAACAGACGCTGAATTTTTCGCTCCTCGGGAGCGTTTCCTTTCTGCACTTCAGCACCGCAGGACTCAAGCGAGTCAGCTGTGTGGGATTTGGAGGAGCCGGTCGCACCGCCGCAGCCGTCCCTGCCGGTCCTTCCACCGAGAAGAATTATTTTGTCGCTCGGAATAGGGGACTCGCGGCGGACGTTTGATGCCGGTGCCGCACCGATGACGGCTCCGACCTCCATGCGTTTTGCGACATATCCCGGATGATAGAGTTCGTCCACCATGCCGGTTGCAAGACCGATCTGGTTGCCGTAGGAGCTGTAGCCGGCTGCCGCAGTGGTGACAATTTTTCTCTGAGGAAGTTTACCGGGGAGGGTCTGGTCGACTGGTGCAAGCGGATTTCCTGCACCGGTGAGCCGCATGGCAGCGTATACATATGCTCTGCCGGAGAGCGGGTCGCGGATTGCGCCGCCGATGCAGGTTGCAGCACCGCCGAATGGTTCGATCTCGGTCGGGTGGTTGTGGGTCTCGTTTTTGAATAAGAGCAGCCAGTTTTCGTCTTTGCCGTCAACAGCGACGGTTATCCTGACGGTGCAGGCATTGACCTCTTCGGACTCGTCAAGTTTTTCGAGCTTTCCTTGTGAGCGCAGATATTTGACGGCGATGGTGCCGATGTCCATGAGGTTGACCGGCTTAGTGCGGTTGATCTTTTTGCGCACGGCAAGGTAGTCGTCGAATGCTTTTTGAAGAAGCGGGCTTTTCGTTTTTACGGAGTCGAGGGTTGTCAGGAAGGTGGTGTGGCGGCAGTGGTCAGACCAGTAGGTGTCGATCATCTTAATTTCGGTGATGGTCGGGTCGCGGCCTGTGGTCTTGAAGTACTGCTGGCAAAATGCGATGTCGCCTGCATCCATCGCAAGCCCGAAGGACTTCGCGAAGTCTGCAAGGCCTGCGGTGTCGAGGCTGCAGAAGCCGGTCATGACGGATACTTTTTTTGGGGCTGCGCAGACAAGCGCAAGGGTTGCAGGGAGTTCGAGTGATGCTTCGCGGCTTTCAACCTGGTTGATAACGTATTTTTTGATCGCGGTGAGGTCGTCGTTGGTGATTTTTCCGCCGATGACGTAGACGCGTGCGGTTTTGATGATGGCACGTTCCTTCTGGGAGATGAGCTGAATGCACTGGGCGGCGCTGTCGGCACGCTGGTCAAACTGACCGGGGAGGAACTCGACGGCGAACATACGTTCGCCGTCACGAAGGGTGACGGCGTCAGAGACGATGTCAAGCTGGGGTTCGGAGAAAACGGTGTGTTTGGCGTACTCGAAGAGATCTTTTTCGATGTTGTCTGCGTCGTAGCGGTTTATGATTCGAAGCGTTGTGATGTTTTGTATGCCAAGCAGTGTGCGAAGCTCGCCAAGAACTGCATTTGCTTCGTTGGCAAGAGCCGGTTTTTTCTCAACGAATACTCTGAAAACCATTATGAAATCCCTTCACTCATCTCCGATATGGTACATATTATTGGGAGAGAGAGGAGTTATTTGTTTGCTGTTGGGTGGAGCGGGAAAAGAAAAAAATGAAATTTGGGCAGGATGATAATCAGAAATGTGAAGAAAAAATTATTCGAAAACGAACCGCTCATCCAAAGCAGACCCAGCGATCATAGATCGGATCGCGCTCATTCTCCCATATCTCAAGATCGCGATCAACCTCACGCGCCCAGGACCTCACCCACTGCGCCTCCTCTTCGGTTGCAACCGTAATAAGCGTCTCCGCAGTAATCCCTGCAAGCTCCTCAACAATAGGCCGCCACAGATCCTGCGTATACACATACATCTGACCAAACATAATTCCAAGGCCCCGGTCAGCATCCGGCAGATACGCAGACGCAACCGTCCCGTCAATACAGACCGTCCCTTCCGGCGTCAGGCGGCCGGACGAAAGACCGAGCGCGAGCAGAGCCGGATCATTATCATACGCAAGAGGAACGCCGCCCATCTCGCGGATGATCATCGAACCAATGCCTGAGCCCGCACACGCATCAAGACACAGCCCGGGAGCAGAAGCTCCCCAGACCTCATGCAGCAGATCACGGACCTTCTCAATCCGGTCGGCTGGAAGATCCTCGCGGGCAGGGGCAACCTCCTCAACAAGAATATTGGAAAAATGCGCACGCAGCGCATCATCAATCACCGAACGCGGTTCCTGATAGATATCCCCGTCAGTCGCAGAAAACAACGCGAACTCCTGCTCGGTCGGGCTCCGGAAACTCCAGCTCGTACCAACCCACTCATCACCCGCACGAACAGCAAAAAGCACCGGATTCTCCTCATCATCAATCAGCATCCGTGCGCCGCCGGAAGTCGGTTCTGCCTCACAGATCAGAATGCCCGGCTCCCCGTTGTTCACCAGCGACGCATAGTCAGGCTCCAAAAACCGGAGAGAGTCCAGCTCCAGCATCGAAGAAATACTCTTCATCCCTTCTTCTCCTCAAACCGTCCGATCGTGAGACCCCCGGGAGAGCGGATGATACCGCTCACCAGAGCATCCTCATGCAGCCAGACTTTGTCGCCCGAAACATCGCCGAGGATGTCGGCACCGCGCTCAATTCGAACACTGTTGGCAACCACATCACCGTGGACCGCAGTCCGCTCGCCGACCTTCACGCGGCGAATCGCATGAACACCACCGAACAGCGTCACATCATTGTGCAGAACAAGAGACTTCGCCTTGATGTTTCCATGCAGACGCGAGCTTGAACCAACCTCCATCGGGGTTGTGACCGAAAAATAACGAAGATCCATCGTCGTCCGCGGCGGAAGCACAAGCGGCTCGCTGTTCGCTTCCGAGATCATCGCATTCACCGTCTTCTCCACCTCGGCCTCATTGTCGAGGTGAAGCATCGTCATCACATACAGCAGAAGGTAGAGAATCACCGGCATCGGATTTCTGATGCTGATGTCGCCGAACGCCTTGAACTCCTTTTCGATGAAAACATTATCGCCGATGTCAAGATTGCCGCCGACCGTCAGCTTGCCGTGAACCTTCACGCCCTCGCCGAGATACGCGTCGCCGTTGCAGATGACGGTCCCGCTGATCTCACAGAAGTTATCGATCCTGAGATCGCCTTCGGCAACAACATCGCCCGTGAGTTTGCAGAACTCACAGATCACGATGTCATTGCCGTAAAGGCCGTAGCCGATGTCGCAGTGATCGCCCACGAGGATATCGTTCTTTGTCTTGAGAATGCGTTCCTGCAGCTCGGTCTTATTGGGCAGGATGCATTTCTTGAACAGTTCAGCCGTTGCAATCGCCGCAACCGCAGACTCCTCACGGTGCGGAATCTCAAGCTCCGGAATGGACTCTGCAAGAATTTCCTCTGCCGCCGGCATCTCGGCATCCTGGGAAAGCTCCGCTTCAGGAATGGGTTCTGCGACGATGATTCGTTTTTTTCCTTCTGCCATTGCTCCACCAGTGTCTTGTAAGTAATATCGTTATGCGCCGTACTTATGGGTTTTGTCAATGAGATCCAGAAGGATCGGCATGAGATCTCCACCGGAAATCCGGCACAGAGCACCGGCAGCGCAGGAAATTTCATCGTACGCGGTGACGCGGTCAACTCTCGTGCCGTCACCGCGGATGATCAGCGGCACCGGGTCTGCGCTGTGCTCTTTGATGCTGCACGGCGTTGAGTGGTCGCCGCAGACTGCGATCATGAGGCTAGGCATCTCCATGAACGGCCGAAGTTCTTTGTCAAGCTTTTCAAGGAAGTCCTTCTTCTCGGCAGCCTTGCCATCATGGCCGTACTCGTCAGCATTTTTGATGTTGAAGAGCACGAAGTCCTGAGTTTTGAACTCGTCAAGGACGAGGTCAACCTGATCATTAAGGGGAGTGTCAGGGTCAACCGGAACGCGTTTCAGACCGACCGAGCTTCCGATGCCGGCAATGAGGGCAGCTGCCGCAATAACGCTGCCGGAGAGTCCGTGACGTTCCTCGAACGGCTCGTAGGCTCCCATGACTCCGCTTCCCCGGATGAGAACGGTGTTTGCCGGGTTCTCTCCTGCGGCTTTGCGGGCAAGGTTAACCGGATGATTCTTCAGAATGTTTTCTGCCTGACGGCAGAACTCGTTGCAGACCTCTGCGGTAAATCGTGCAGAATCAGTGTCCGCACCTTCGGGATGGATGGTTTTTGGCGGGATGCCGGTGGTCTTCGGATCGTTGCTGGAAACATCAGCCGAAAGACCCTTGCCGCGGAGGGCAAGGGCCGCACGGTGACCGGTGCCAGGCTCGAACTCGATGGTTACTCCGTATTTGCTGAGGTCAACGCCGTCACGGACCGCGGCAGATATCTCGGTGGTGTCGGCGATTCGTCCGGCACGGCGGTCGATCACATTGCCCGCATCGTCAAGAGTCGCGTAGTTGGCGCGGAACCCGACCATGCCCGGTTCCATTTTGATGCCGCAGCCTGCCGCCTCCAGAGGTCCGCGGCCGGTATAGTATTGTTGGGGAGGATAGCCGAGAATGCTTAAGTGGGAGGTGTCCGAGCCCGCACGGATTCCCGGGGCTACCGGATCCATGATGCCGCAGATGCCGGTTGCGGCGAGTTCGTCAAGGTTAGGAATCTTAGCCGCCTCAAGCGGTGTTTTTCCGCCCAGACATTCGCAGGGACGGTCCCCCACGCCGTCGATGATGAGAAGAAGTATTTTGGATGCTGTCATTACCAGAATTGTTGGACGGATAAGACTAAGTGCATTGTGTTGTGTGTGAAAAGTGTCTCGAAAAAACAGTAGCGAGGAATGGATTTGAACCATCGGTCTACGGGTTATGAGCCCGTCGGGATCTCCTGACTACCCCACCTCGCTTCTAATGCTTGGGATAACATATCTGCCGTGCGCAGATAAATAGGTTTCTGTTTTATGAGTCGCCCACGATTCGCATGTCTTCGTCATAGCTCCGTTCACGAGGCGTATGCCTTCATCATAGCTCCGCCCACGGAACACACTGAACGCACGGAGTTTCAAGGAAAAACATCACGGAGCAGACGTGAACATCACGGAAATTTAAAAAAAATTTCAAAAATTATTTTGCGAGAGTTCGAAAATATTTTTTGAGTGAGAGTTCTGTGGTCGCCCACGCTCACAAAATATTTCTGAAAAAAATTTCAAAAATTATTTCGTGAGAGTCTAAAAATATTTTTTTGAGTAAGAGTTCCGTGATGTTTTTTCAGTGAAATTTTGTGACCTACCACATTCACAAAATATTTCTGAAAAAAGTTTTAAAAATTATTTCGTGGGAGTTCGAAAATATTTTTTTGAGTGAGAGTTTCGTGATGTTCACGTCTGCTCCGTGATGTTTTTTCTGTGAAATTTCCGTGTGTTCAGTGTGTTCCGTGGGCGGAGCTATGATGAAGGCATACGCCTCGTGAACGGAGCTACGACGAAGGCATGCGACTCAGAAATATCTTAGCATACACTCATTAAGATAATCTGCCCATATTTTCTGTATGGACGATCCCGAACTGGAACAGCTGAGAAAAAAACGGCTCGAGGAACTCGCGGCAACGGTTCCGCCGCCGGAAGGATGGCCGGTAGTGCACCTCACCGAGTACAACTTCAATCAGGTAACCCTGCAGAGACCAAAAATCGTGATCGACTTCTGGGCGGAATGGTGCGGCCCCTGCCGGTACTTCGGACCGATCTTTGAAGAGATGTCAACAGAGTTTCCGGAGGTTCAGTTCTGCAAATGCGACACAGACCGCAATCACGGCATCGCAACCCAGCTGCACATCACCAACATCCCCCTCGTCATGTACATCCGTGACGGCACAGCCGTTCGGATGCGGGCAGGAGCAATGTCTGCGGAAAAATTCCGCGAAGAGCTGATACAGGTATTCAGAACTGATGACACTGTTTGAGTCCTTTCACCCGACACTGCAGGAGGTGCTTCTCTCAGGACTTGGCTGGAGCGACCTCAGACCCGTGCAGGAAGAGACCTGCCGCGCCGTAGCTGACGGCGCAGACGTCGTGGTGCTCGCGCCGACCGCAGGAGGAAAAACCGAGTCAGCATTCATACCGGCAATCGACGCCCTGCTCAAATCAGGGTCCCGGGGCCTTGGGATAATCTACATCTCGCCCCTCAAAGCACTCATCAATGATCAGGAGGATCGAATCCGGATGATGTGCGAACGTGCAGGCCTCATGGTCGCCTCACAGCACGGAGATGTTGCAGCACGCGACCGGTGGAAGTTTTCCGGCGAAGGCGACCTGCCGAACATTCTTCTCACAACCCCTGAGTCGCTTGAAGTACTGCTCGGCGACCCTGACTCGCGGCCCGCATTTTCTGCGGTCCGGTTTGTGATAATCGATGAGATTCACGCATTCATGGAAACGGATCGCGGCGTTCACCTCCGCTGCCTTTTGGACAGGATTGAGTTTTCCAAAAACCGTGTACAGCGGATCGGACTTTCGGCAACGGTCGGCAACCCTGCGGAGCTCCTTGGATGGATGTCAGGCCCTGCAAGAAAACAGCGGCTGATACATATCCCGTCTGAGAAAAAACCAAAACAGTTCACGTTTGTCGTGGAGGAGGATTTCTCCTTACAGGTGAGGGCTGTTGCATCAGCTGTCCGGGGAAAGAAAGCACTCGTGTTTGTGGACAGCAGGAGTTTTGCCGAGCGACTGATGGGCCCTCTTGCAGAGCTGGTGCCAAACGTGCATATTCACCACTCCTCAGTCTCGGCTGATGACCGGGCTGTGGCCGAGGCCGCGTTCGATCAGAGCGGCGGAACCTGCGTCATCTGCACAAGCACGATGGAACTTGGAATCGACATCGGCGATCTCGATCTCGTCGTGCAGTACGGGCCGCCAAAAACCGTCGCCTCATTTTTGCAGAGGCTGGGGCGCACCGGTAGGCGGGGACGGCCTGCGACGATGACCTTTGTGCTGGAAAGACCATGCGACCTGCTGATCAGCGCAGCAGCAATCGAGTCTGCGATGCTGCATGAGGCAGAACCGCTGCATGCACCGGCGCATGCATACCATGTCATGGTGCAGCAGCTGTTTCTTCTTCTGAAAAGCAGGTACGGCAGTCTCAGCAGGAAAACAATTTTTTCGGCACTGCACTCGCTCTCACCGTTTGCAGCGGTTCCACTGGAAAAAATCTCAGAGCTCTTGGAGTACCTTGCAGACTCAGATTATCTGAGCAGGGACGGAGATCTCTTCTCTGCAGGCCCCCGTGCCGAGCGGGAGCTTGGCAAGTCCAACTGGTTAGCACTCATCTCGGTTATCCATGATGCCGGAGGATTTCTTGCCGTCCTTCCGGACGGGACGGTTGTCGGGACCTTGGACCCGCGGTTCGTCGGCAGTGAGCCGGGAAAAACATTCTCCTTCACCGGCAAAAGCTGGCGTCTGCTCTTTCGTGACGATGTCCACAAACGTGCCCTTGTGGAGCCTGCGGCGCATCCGGGGGATGCAAAGCGGCCGTTCTGGAGCGGCAGCGGAAGCGGTCGCGCCGGGGACGCGTCGCCCACGGTGTGCAGAGCAGTATGTCGGATTCTTGAGCGGGGTGCAACCATTCTTCCGTTGCCAAATGATCAGAAGGAGATGCTCAGTGACCTCATCCGCATGCTGCCTGATGACTTTGGGCCCGGCATAGTTCACGTGCGTGCGGAGCCTGAGGTCGCCGGATGGTCGGTGGTGATCGCAACGTTCCTTGGCGCACGGGCCAACATGGTTCTTGCACGGCTGTTGAAGAACCGGCTTGACGGCGGCGGGCGCCATACTCTTCGCTATGATCAGTTTGCAATCCGCATCTTTGACTGGGAGGGAGCGGACGCCGCGGAGAAAGTCGCGAAAATTCTTTTGGAGATTTCAGAGGCTGATTTGTCTGCACTCGCGGCCGAGCTGCCTGAGCTGCCGGACACAACATGGAAGTTCGGCAGCATGCTGCCAAAGGAGATGATCGCAGAGATGACGGCTGATGAGTACTACCGGCTCCCCGAAGTTGTTGCCGGGATCTCTTCGGTGAGAGTGAGTGATGGTCATTGAGGTTTGTCTCCTATGAGACACAAAGTGGTCTCGTTTGGAGTAACCACAGATCACACGGAAATTTCACGGAGCTCCACGGAAAAATGAAATCACATTCCTTCCACACGCCGTCCCGTCGTGTTCAACTCCTCCTTTCAGGAGTCGTTTCGGCCTGCTCATCATCTCGTGAAAATGCACGGAGAATGCCTGCGGCACCGGAACGCACGGAAAATTATTTTTTCATTTTTTCAAACATAAAAGAAAAGCAAAAAAATCTTAGGATATCTTTCCGTGCATTCCGGCGCCGCAGGCATTCTCCGTGCATTCAGTGAAGCTCTGTGTGCTCTGTGCATTCCGTGGTTACTCAAAGCGAGACCACAGACAAAAAAACGTTAGAGAGAGCGTATCGAAAGTTCCGCGGCGATCCGTTCCTCGGCAATTTTTTTGTAGCCCTCATCGATCTCAAACCCGATGAAGGGAATGCCAAGCCGCACCGCGGCAACAGCAGTGCTGCCGATTCCCATGAACGGATCCATCACCAGACCGCACCGGTCGGTACCGTGATCCAGAATACACATCTCCGGTAACCGGACGGGAAACACCGCCGGGTGGGGACGTTCCTCGCGGATGGTTTCATAGGGAATGAACCAGGTATTTCCGCGATCGCGGAGATCCTGTTTCTTCTTCACCCACCGCTTCACATTGCTTTTGTCCTGATAAGGGACGCCGGTTGCCAGCCGGTCGATTGGAACCTCGCCGGTTTTCGTGAAATGGAAGATAAACTCATGGCAGTCGTTGTGAAACCGGAGACTGTTGATCGGTTTGTAGTGGCCGACCGCAACGCCGTTTTCAGGAATGCCTGAGGTGTAAAACCTTCCCATGTCTGCCTTCGGAAGAGCGATCGATTTGATCCAGTGGATCATGTTCTGGAGAACAAAACCATTGTTCCGAAACTGCATCGCAACATCCATCGGAATCCAGGGGTCTTTGAGACTCCCGCCGACATTGAGGTAAAAGGATCCGGCATCAGAGAGAACCCTTGCAGACGCCCTGGCAACATCCTCCATCCAGAGAAGATACCCGTTGCGGGGAACGGTGTCGTCGTAGGTTGTGTAGGGTTTGCCGATATTGTAGGGGGGTGAAGTGACGATAACGTCAACCGAACCGGCAGGGAGCCTGTTCATGCCGGTGATGCAGTCGCACAGATGAATTACCCCTGGTTCATTCATGGTTCAAGAATTTTTACGATGGTTATCTCATAGGTGATCGTCTCGCCGGCAAGCGGGTGGTTGGCATCAACCGTGACGCTTGTGCCGGTCACGCTGACAACCGTCACAAGGCATGGCTTGTTCATGACCTCGACCTTGATGATCTCGCCCGGGATTGGTTCATGATCAAGGCTGATCTTTTTTCGCTTCACGGTGACGACAAGTTTCCGGTGATATCTCCCGTAGGCTTTCTCCGGCGGCAGGACGACGGTGACGATCTCGCCCTCGGCTCTGCCAAGCAAGGCCTCCTCAAAAGCAGGATTGATCTGTTTTTTGCCGAGAGTGATTTGCACGGGATCACTTGAGCTGGTATCCTCAAATACTTCACCGTCCGGACGCCTGCTGATGAAGTGAAGCAGCAACGTACTGTCGGGAAGAACACCGGTCATGGATATTTGTATGTCTGGTATGGTACAATTAGGTTTTGCATGGATGAGATCTCGAAACGCGAACAGCATGCATGTGGCCTTATGTAAAAAACGCGAATGACGCGAATAAAAAATCGCCAATGGCGATTTTTACGAAATTACTAAAATTACTTTTTTGGCCATATCTATTCGTTAAAAGATGCACAAATTGTTTTTTGAAAAATCGCCATTGGCGATTTTTTATTCGCGCTATTCGCGTTTTTTACATAACGCCGAAGGCATGCGATTCGCGTTTCAAATTTCTATTTCAGATATCTACTGTTCTCTCGGAACAACACAAACGCCGAAGTCGCCCTTCTTGATTCTCCGAAGAGACAGCCAGAAGAAGAATGACACAATACCGATCGTCAGAATCGGAGCAATCCAGATCGGGATATCAATACCGAATCCTTCACTGCACATGATAAGACCAAGCGTAAAGATCGAGTACATCGCACCGTTTTTCAGATACGCGTATTTGCGGATGTTGTCGATGTTGCGGACCGTAAGCTCACGCACGATAACAGCGCCGATACCATTACCGATCAAAATCAACGGAACCGACATCGTAAACGCGAAAGCACCGATAACACCGTCGATCGAAAACGTCGCATCAATCACTTCAAGAAGCATCAACTTACTGATATCGGATTTATTCGAGGTCCCGCTCTCAAGCTCGGCCGACTTTTTATCGGCAAACAGCCGGAACCCCTGCATAATGAAAAAGATCGCAGACCCGCCCACCGCAGCAACCGCCAGAAGAGCATTGATCTGCGCTGCACTGTAGCAGAGAATGAATAAAATGATCGCAGCAACCGCATAAAACCATGGTCCCTGGCGGGACATTGCACGCTCTCCCGGAACAATACAGTTTTTCTCCTCCGCCATCAGCCAGTGGAGGAACAAAAATATCATAAAAATTCCTCCGGCCAAAAGCAGGAATGGAGCACTCTGCTCAATCGCAGCAGCAGCGGTCGCATCATCTGAAAACGTCGCGGTCAGTGCACCGATCGGGCCAAGCGAGGGCGTCGAAAACCAGATGATAAGCCATGGCAGAACACCGCGGATACCAAAAACCGCGATGATGATACCCCAGGTCAGGAACCAACGCCTGGCCCAGGCCTTCATCGTGGCCAGAATATCTGCATTGATGATTGCATTATCGATACTTGCCACCGTCTCAAAGGCAACAAGACCGACAATAACCAGTATGGCATATGCAATCTCCATGGTAAATAGGGACATGTTTGGGCTGATGAGTAATTAATACTTTTATCCTCCTCTTGTCACGTGCGATCCCTTTATCAGCATAGGCTCCTGATCTAATCTTCATGAAGCTACCTCTTATCTGTCTGACACTTTGCCTGATTCTGCTTGCCGTACCAGCCGTAATGGCTGACGAAACAGTCAGCAAACTTACCGTTGACTCGATTCCCGGAGGGGCCGACCTCAGAATATCAGACCAATTCGTCGGCTATACGCCGACGACAGTCGAAGTCCCCGGAGGATCAACCGTCTCGGTCATGATCCAGCGGCATGGGGGATCCTATGACATCTGGCGGGGATCGGTCTATGTGCCCAAAGGCGAACACGTCACCTACACCGCAAAACTCTACAAAACCGAGGACAAAATCCGCACCACCGGCTACTTAGTCGTCACCTCCAACGCCGAAGGCGCTGAGGTGTATCTTGACAACGGATATATCGGCGTGATCACCGACGGAAGGCTCGCCAAAGATGAAATCCGGCTCGGACTGCATCAGGTGCTGGTGCAAAAACCAGGCTACACCACCTACACCAATCTTGTCGAAGTGCTGCCGAAAAATATTGCCACCACAACCGTTGAAGCAGACTTAACACCGCTTGCAACAGCCGCAACGCCGATTCCGACAACAGAGACTGCACCTCCCGCACCAACCAGAACACCTGCCCCCCTCATCGGTCTGGCAGCCTTCGGGCTTGCAGCAGTGGCCCTGGGACTGAGACGATGAGTTTAATAGATCCAAAGATGAGGTGTTAGTATGAGAAAACAGATATTTGTGATGGTAATCTGTCTCTGCATCCTGACTGCCGTTGGGACGGCAGCGGTTGCAGCAATGGAAAGCAATGAAGGAAGACTCACCATCAACTCAGAACCAAACGGAGCTGATGTCTGGGTGTCAGGCAACTTCGCGGGATACGCTCCGGTATCAGTGATCGTCCCGGGTGACGCGATGATCAATCTCCGCGTCGAGATTCCGGGGAACACGTATGATGTGTGGAGAGGCTCGGCATATGTTCCGGCAGGACAGGACGTCAGCATGACGGTTCCGGTCAGCAAGAAGACGGAACACTCCAAAGAGTTTGGTATTGTGGTGGTCAGCTCAGGTGTTGAGGATGCCGAGGTCTACATGGACAACAGCTATTACGGAACGATCTCCGGCGGATCCTTGTCCATGGACAACACGAAACTTGGTCTGCATTATGTGCAGGTGAAGAAGAACGGGTACGAGGATTATGCGACGATGGTTGATGTGAAACCGAAAAATCTCGCAACTGCAAACGTTGTTGCCGACCTCAAACTAACAAGCTCCGCAGTGGTCACGAGCGCAACGACCGGCTCAACGGTTCCTGTTGCCCCGACTAAAGCACCGGTCTGTGTGCTTTTGCCGGCACTCGCACTGCTTGGTGCAGCAGCAGCAGTCGTGCGCAGATGAATCTGCTGTCCTTCTCGGACAGCGAGTCCAGATTTTTTATTGAGAAGACGGTCCGGGACCTTATCGTGGCAAAGGGGACTGCAGAGGCAGCAAGAGAGATAGGCTCGGCCCTTGGTAGCTACACGATTTTTGATCTGCAGTACATCGGCGGCGGCATTCAGCGAGAGGTGGGAAAACTCCCGAACCCGTACCGGAGGTGCTACCAGCCGTTCAGTTCTGATCTGCTGAATCAGTATCATGCGTTCATGACAAAGTACCGGATCGGCGGTTTTGCGGATACCCGGATCAAAGATCCGGAGCTTTGGCACATTTACTGGGATATAACACCGGCTCAGTGTTTTGTCAAACACCGGTCGCCCCATGATCCGTTTCCGCAGCTTGAGCATCCGATGACGAAACTGTTTTACCGGTTGGTTTACGGGTATGTGATGCTGATTGAAGGGGGATACGGCCATCCGGTAGGAATGCCGTTTCCGGGAGGGGCGGTTATCAGACGCGAGGGCAATCATGTGCTCTGTCCGATCCGCGATAAGGAGAAGGATTTTCCAACAGCGTTGTGTAATTTCTGTCCTGCTGAGCAGGACTCTGAGTACCGGTGAGTGGCATGTCTGCGGATTTATGTAGAAAAACGCGAATAGCGCGAATTGCGCGAATAAACGCGAATAAACGCGAATAAAAAATCGCCAATGGCGATTTTTCAAAGAAAATAAAAAGTCTTTTTTTGAATAGGACTTACGCGAAATGAAATAGCATAAGAAAAAGGGATTCTCTGTCCTTGGTTTTATTAGGGGCAACCACGTATCGCAGGCCAAAGGCATGCGATACGTGGTTACTCCAAGCGAGACCACCTACAGAAAAATCCAAAACAATGAAACTCATCACCGCGTAACTCCTATTGAAATAGATAATCACCATAGAATGATGCAACGTTATTAATATTTCAAAAATCGCCATTGGCGATTTTTTATTCCGCGAAGCGGTGAGCAGGCCGAAGGCATGCGATTCGCGCTATTCGCGTTTTTACATAAAATCTTATCACTCACCAAAAGACAACGCCGGCGGCGTGTATCTCCGCAGGAGAAGCGACAGGCTCACCACCGTCACCGAACTCAGCACCATTGCCGCAGCCGCATACTCGGGCCGGAACATCACCTGCGTAAAAGGATACAAAACACCTGCTGCGAGCGGGATTAAAACCGCATTGTAGGCAAATGCCCAGAACAGATTCATCCGGATCCTGCCGAACACTTTCTTCGCAAGCTGCACCGCGGCAACCGCACCGATCAGATCATTTCTCAGCAGCACAATGCCGCCGGACGCAACCGCAGCATCCGTCCCGCTGCCGACCGCAATACCGACATCTGCCTGCGTCATCGCAGGAGTATCATTGATGCCGTCGCCCACAAACACCACCGCGTTTCCTTTCTCCTGCATCTTCTGAATGAACGAACGCTTATCATCAGGCATAAGACCTGCTTCAACATGAGAAATACCGGCAGCAGCTGCCATAACCTCTGCCGCACGGGCATTGTCGCCCGTAAGCATCGTCACCGGAAGACCCATCCGTTCAAACTCCGCGACCGCCGACTTCGCATCAGGCCGGAGCGTGTCAGACACACCGATCGCACCAGCGAGAATTCCAGCGACCGCAACAAAAACAACCGAAGCACCGGTCGAGCGGAATGTCTCGGCAGCGGTAACCACGCTCTCATTCATGGAGACGCTCTTCTCACTCATGAACTCAGCCGAGCCCATCAGAATCTCCTGACGGTTCACCCGTGCCGTCATTCCCCGTCCCGGAATGGTCTCGACCCGGGCCGCCGGAAGATCAGCAAGACTACGGGCATCTGCGGCAGAAACAATCGCCCCGTCAAGAGGATGCAGCGACCTGCGGCCAAGAGCAGACGCGGTCGTCAAAAGGTCGTCCTCAGAGACTCCTTCGGCAACCGCAATGCCCGAGACCGCCGGCGTTCCAAGCGTCAGCGTGCCGGTCTTGTCCACAGCCACCGCCTTCAGCTTGCCGGAACGTTCCAGCACCTCGCCGTTTCTGATCAGAATACCAAGACTTGCCGCACGCCCGATGCCGACCGTGACCGCGGTCGGCGTCGCAAGCCCGAGAGCACACGGACATGCCACCACAATAACCGCAATAAAACTGGAAAGGGCGACAAGCAGAGTCTCTGCGGCGAAGAAGTACCAGTAGACAAATGCGATGACCGCAACCAGAAGAACGAACGGAATAAAGTACCGGACCGCCGTATCAGCCACACGCTGCACCGAAGGTTTGGTCTCCTGCGCCTCACGGACCATTCTGATGATGCCGGCAAGAACCGTGTCGGTGCCGATCTTCTCCACTTCCATGGTCAGTACACCCTGCGAAACGACCGTGCCGCCGATGACACCGGTTCCGGGCATCTTGATCACCGGCACCGACTCGCCGGTGATCGCCGATTCGTTGACTGTAACCGGATTTTCAAGAACAATGCCGTCGGACGGAATCTGACCGCCGGTCTTCACAATAACCGTGTCGCCTGCAACCAACTCACCGACCCTGACCTCCTGTTCAATCCCGCCGCGAATCACGGTTGCAACCGGCGGACGCAGGTGTAAAAGCGCCATGATGGCGTCCGACGTCTTCCCCCGGGCCCGTGTCTCAAGATATCTGCCAAGACCAAGGAACGCGGTAAGCATGACTGCGGTCTCGAACAACAGAAAGTCCGGCGACGGTAAAACTCCCGCAACCGCTCCAAGGCCTGCGATGTAGGATGTCGCAATGCCCAGCATGTACATGACCTCCATGCCGAGCATGCCGCCGCGGAGTTGCGTAATCCCCTGTTTGAAGATCGGATATGCACAAACGATCAGAATCGGGGTTGCGATGACGAGCATGGTGAAATCCATTGCAAACATGTTGTCGCCGAACAGTGAGTGTCCGAAGAACATGAGTGCCATCAGAACGATTGAGCCGGCGAATCCGAGGATTGTTCTGTTGCGAATTCCCGACAGCTCATCCTTTTCCGATTCAGGGATATAGAACAGATCGTCAAATCCGCTGTTCACCGTCACCGAGGAGAAGCCGACTTTCTTCAGAACCGGCACGAACTGGGAGGAGTCGGCAAGCAGCGGATGGTATCTGATGGTGATGATGTCGTCCTCAGTTGAGACCTCCAGAACTCCCGGGAGTGCACGGACAGCGGCGGAGCCTTTCTCCAGCAGTTCTGTATTCGGAGGTGCAACGATAAAAGATATCGGAACCGGTGTTACGGTAAATCCTGCGCCGAGAACTGCTTCATCGATCTTTTTCGGCGTGGTGATATTCGTATCAATATTGACGCTTGCTGTTCCGTCAGAGAGATTTACCGTTACCTCAGACACACCGGGAAGAAGCTTCAGGGTGGATTCAAGGTGGGCGGAGCATGCGCTGCAGTGCATGCCGCCAACCAAAAAACGGAGGTATCGGGTTGCCATACTGGTAGTTTACCTCTCCAACCGGATATAGAATGTGTTTGGAGCAGCGTTCGTCTGAGTCGCCCACGGAAAAACGGAGCACACGGAAATGAATGGTTACACCCGCACAATGTGATGCCACGAAAAGATTTAGCCGCTTTTTTTGGGAAAAGTAAGCGGATCAGTGGTGAGCGTGGATTTGCGGTTTTCTTTCCTCATCATGCCCATTCGCCACTGACCCGCTTACTTTTTCCAGAAAAAAAATAGACTAAATCTTTTCGTGGTATCACATGCATGTGTGAGGTTTTACGTATAGTTGAAATCATTGTATTTTGCATATTTTTGGATTCTGTTCTGTTTGGTTGTTATTTCGTATAGTGCGTATAGTTGGAGTGTATTTTGTCTGGATTTTCTATGGGCTACTAATTTCTATTCAGATATAGAGAGAATTTTCGTTTTCACTATACGCACTATACGAACTTTCGATATACTGCGTTGAATTTCGATTTGGATGAAAATGAATGCGTTAAGGTTAGCGCATAGTCAGCGCAAAGGTCAGCGCAGGCATCTGATGTATGTAAAAAAATCCGAGTTGCACGCACCACTCTACAGAACAGAACAAAGAAAAATCGCCATTGGCGATTTTTTATTCGCGAATATTCGCGTTTCAAAAAAAAAGCGGCTACATCTGCCGCTCGGCTGCCGAGATAAGATCGCCTGCACCAAGAACAACCCTCGTTATCCCTCCCTGACTCTGGAGCAGCATCGTGTTAGGGCCAACAGCATTCCCCAACTCATCAAAAGATATCCCAGACCCCGAGAAAATACTCTGATCAGCTGAGTACCGGAGATTCTTCAGAGCCGAACCGACCGCGGCCGGCGTAGTAGAACCTGACACACTCATCGCATCCGCAAGCATCACCACCGCCTCAAACGATCTCGCCGAAACACCGGTCATCGACTGACCCGGATGAACCTTGGAATAGAACAGAGAAACATCCCTGATTACAGGCTTTGACTTGCCAAGCTCAGAAGACCAGATGTCTGATGCCGTGAGATAATCATAAATGAGGACGCTCTGCACAACCTTTGGATCGCCAAGTATCGTATCGCCCGCCACATACCAGACTGAAGGCAGGGAGTTTGACATGCGTGCAGCATCCAAAAGGAGCGTCAGATCATCTGCACCGTCAGGAAAACTCAGGATGACCTCACCGGGACGGGTCTGACCGGAGAAGAGAGCATCAGCCCCGGCCTTGGTCAGAGGAAGTGAATAGGAAACGGTCTCAACCGAGTAGCCGTGCTCCTCCAGCAGGGACGCAGCAGAGGACGGCAGAACAAACCCTTCGGGCGCCAGCACCGTGATGTTCGTAGAGTGTCCATATGACTTTCTCGCATCAAGAACCGTGACCAGCTGCGCAATTCCCGCCTCTTCGTCCGGGGAAAGAGAGACCGACCAGTCGCCGGCACGGTACTCACTGCCCGACACCGTCTGAACCGCAGGACGGTTCGTGACAACACCGCTCAGATCCCCCATAACAGCAACAACATCGCTTGGAACCGGAGAACCGGACTCAAGCGGCAGAATACGGACCTTCGCACCATAGATACCGGAGATACCACTCGTTGCCGCTCCCGGAAGAGCAATCTGGTTCGCCGTATTGATGAACTCAGCGGCCGCGGTTGCCCCTCTGACCACCTCAACATTGCCGTAGACACCGATCACCACCTCAGACGGCGGAGGAGCATACGTATCAACCAGAACCACAGACCCTGACCGGAACTGCGCAATCTGCATCAGAATTCGTCCGCATCCGCTGATATCAAACTCATAGGATCCCGCAGCACCTTCATAGGTCTTGTCCATGTACCATCCTGAAATGTAGACCGTATTCCCGTTGCTCTGAGGCACCAGACGCGACAGCGTCATCATCGCATCATACCCTTCCGCAGCATACACCGACGCAGACGTGTCGAATCTGACAGAGTAGACATTGTAAAACGGATGAGACGAGATGTCAGAGATACGTTTTGCCGTGTAGACTCCTTCCATTCGGGAATCATTCATAGTGCCTGCATCCTCCCCTACCCACGAAGAAACCAGAACCGGACCGGTCAGACCAAGCTCACGGGCCTTTGCAACAATCGCCGGAACATCTGACCCGCCGGTGACAATCAGAAGACCAGGCTTCTGATCAAGAAGCGACCGGAGACTTGCAAGCTCTCCCGACGGTGATGAGTAAGTGCCGGAGACCACACGTCCGCTGACAGAGTCTTCAAGCGCCTGAATATATGCAGCCGTGTACGAGTTGTCCGGGCCAAGCACCGCGATTGCATCATGCTGACGAAGGAGCGACTTCAGCGAGGCGACCTCATAGTACGGCGGCGTGCTGAACGTGACAACTCCGTCAGGAGCAACGGTGGCATAGCCGGGGGATGCAACCGCCAGATGCACAATGTTGGATGAGCCAAGTGCCGCGTCCCATTCTTCGCTGACAGAGTCGGTCGCAGTAATGACTGCTACCATATCAGAAGGAACATCCTCTGTGCTGTTGAGGTACACGAGCGACGGACGGGTTGCCGCATCCTGCAAGAGGTATGCGGTATCAATACCGTTTCGCACCTGTGTTCCGACAACAGAGTCGGTCGGCAGAAGCACACCGATGGTTTCGCGGTGCTGGGGCGGATCAATCACCGGCGTTGGCGGTTGAACCTCGTCTCCCCCGCCTCCGGTAAGAACAGCAAATGCAACCACCAGCGTGAGGGCTATCAGGAGAAGGGCAACTACCTGTTTCATATCACACTAAACCCGTAAGGAAGCAACCTCCTCAAGTGTTGCAACATTCCACACCTCAGGCGGGCATGAAGATGTTTTTTTGATCATGTACTCAGCAGCCGCAGCCTCAAGGTATCCGGGTTCCGGCAGGACAAACAGCCGGTCGATTACCGGGTCTACCGGCGCTGAAGAGACGATCTGCAAAGCGGAGCGCAGGTACTGGTAGGATTCGTTTGCAGGGTTCTGCACGACCGCACGTTTTGCGGCCAGAAGGGCATCATCATACTTTTCCATGCAGGTAAGGGCACGGGCCATGCATCCCCATACGGCAGGGAACTGATCATTGATCTTCAGTGCAGACTCGCAGGCATCGACCGCGTCAGAGTAGAGACCTGACTCATACTCGAGCCATCCAAGCTCGGCAAAGAGGCGGGACCGTGTTTCGCGACCCGGATTTGCACGAAGAGCCGTCCTGAGCATGGAACGTGCTTCGTCTGCAAACCCTGCGGTAAGCAGTGCACGCGACGCAGCAGAGCAAACGGTGGCACGCTCGTCATCGCGGGTGGATCTGTTGGTGACGTCGGTCAGAACAACAGACCGTTTTACAGCGTCGAGGTAGGGGAGGATCATCTCAAGGACAGGGGCAATATCAGCATTGTTCTGCCAGGCGTGAGTGACCGCAGCGTTCAGTTCGCGGACGATCAAAGCTGACGGTGCGTCGGCAGCTGCAAGGAGAACTGCTTTTTCTGCAAAGGTCTCTGCATACGCTGCCGCGTCAACGCCTGCGGCCATTGCTGCTTTGAACTGAAGCTGCATAATTTCGGGCGCGGAAGAACGGCTGTACCAGTCAAGGGCACAGGATGGATCAAAACCGAAGTAGGCTGCACTGCCGCGGGTTGCGGCAACCGCAGACTCAACCGAATCATCGAATGTTTTGAGAGAGGCTGCGTCAGGGCGACCGTCTGCGGTCAGGTGCGAGTTCATCTCTGACAGGCGCGACATTGCAGTGTCAACGAGCTCCGAATCACCATTCTCTTCACTGATGATGAGTTCAAGGTGATGATACTCATCCTCATAGGCATGGCGTCTGCGGCTGGATGCGGCAAGTTCCAGATACAGCCGCAGTTTGTCGGTGACCGGAAGCATTGCGGCGATGCCTGCAATGCGGGCATAGTACTCGCTCATGTCTTCGCCTAAATCCTCGCCAACTTCGCAGAGATTTTTCAGACCGATCGCGGTCTGGTATGAGGAGCCGCCGCGGGAGGCCATGAAGGCATTTTTGTATGCTTCAAACGCGTTGTCGAAGTCTCCGGAGCGGCGAAGGATGGTGCCGATCAGTTCAAACGCTGCGGTCTCGGCAGGAGTTGCAGGGAATGCAAGGGTGATATTTGCGTAGAGATCAAGAGCAGGTTCGTTGTTTCCCGAGGCATACAGCCAGTTCGCGGTGGAGAGAGCCGCATCCGGCGTCTCGCAGTCCAGCAGGGGAGAGCAGAGAGCGTCCCACTCGGTAAGAGAAGGCTGGGGCATATTGAGCCAGGTGATCATCTCTTCGCGGGTCAGGGACGAGAACCATGCTCCGGCAATGCAGACGACACAGTCATAGATGTCCTGCGGAGGAAGGGAAGGAACACCGGCACGAACAGCCGCGTACCGGTCGAGAGGGAACTCATGCCAGAACGGGCGGCGGCCGACACCGAAGTACATATCTGAGTTGCGGACTTCAGACGTGGTGATGGCACGGGTTTTGAACTGCCACCAGCTCTGCGGGTGGGCGTCACCGAATGACGCAATGATCTCTGCTGCCTGATTTGTTCCTGAGATGTAAGATCTGATCAAGGCAGTCAGGGCAAGTTTTCGGGAGGGTTCTGCATGTTCGACTGCGGATGCATACTCTGATTTCAGCCACTCTTCCACCGGTAAAACATCGTCGGTGATATTTTCTGCGGCATGGAGAAGATCCAGCAGGACACGGCTGTCATCAGGCTGCTGAAGAATAGCAGCAAGCACTCTTGCATGGAATCCGCCGTCAACACTCATCCGGTGTAAAAACAGATTTCGAAACACAATATTTTCGTGGACTCCGAGACGAACGTCGTCGGTAGCTGGATGAGATAGTATCTCTTCGGCAAGAATCGTCAGATAATCCGTGTAATACTGTTGGGTCAGATTTCCCTCGCTGACTCGCATGATTATGTAGAATTTTGTGTGTTAACACTATGTATGCCTTCTGATAGAACTGATGCTTCAGAATTATGTTTGAGATACCCCCTAGGTTCTGCTTGTTCTGCTCCACCCACGGAAAAACGAAACAGGACAGAGTAAACAAAATCGATCTAAAAAAAATAGCGCCGCAGATTTCTCTGCGGCATCGGATATATTCCAATCCGAATTTAAACCAGCTTGAACAGCGGGCCGTTGTGGTCTGCGACTTCGCCGCCGAGTTCCTTTAAGGCCTCGGACAGAACGATGTCAGAGAAGGCTGCCGCGGTTGCGATACCTTCCATGTTCTCAATCGGGCCGAACATGATAAGGTCTGCACCAAGGGTCATTGCCATAATGTTACAGCCAATGTCAGGGGAAGACCATGCAATCTGGCGGATACCCTCGATACCACCATAGTGGTGGTGGAACATCTGCTCTGCAAGGACATCCTTACCCTTGTACTGCTCGTGAATGTTCTTTCTCCAGCGTTTCAGCCAGGTCCAGGACACCGTCATGTTGTGGTATGCACCACCGGTCGGCAGACCGTGGATTGCCTTGCATGCAAGAATCTCACGGAAGGAACCGGCAGAGCCGAGACCGAGCGGAGTTGCTGCAGTGTCGAGAATCGGGCGTTTAATACCGCACTCTTCTGCAATCTGAATCATACCCTTGGACTGACCTGCAACGCCACCCTCGGAGAGAACCTTCTCACGACCGGCAACAGAACCATCTCCCGGGTTGAACGCAAGAACAATTGCGGAGTCAACGTCGGACTCTGCAAGTGCCTGAATGTTCTCCGGTGCAATGGATCCATTGATGGAGTTGTAGATTGCACGGTCTGCAAGGCCGACTTCCGTAACGTACTTCGTTGCATGGGCAAGTGCTGCCGGTGCAGAAGAGTCCATCAGGAATGCCGTCTTGTTGTCGATGCTGTCGAACCACTGGAAGTAAGACTCGAAAGCCTCTCCGTGCTCGGCAATGATCTGAAGGAAGAAGTGGTTTCCAGTCTCGTCCGTCAGTTCCTGACAGCGGTTCCAGAGTGCTTCTGCTTTCGCCTTGTCGATCTTACCAGTGTGGTCATCAAGAACACACTCGTGTTTGTTGTAGAAGATGGAAGCGCCGAGAACACGCGGGTACTCTCCGGGCTGTCCACCAATTTTAGTTCCGTTAAAGTCAAAGACCTGCTGTTCCTTTTCGAACTTGAACATATTGGCACCTCAATTTACATTATCCTCGGGAGGAACATCATAATCACCATAAAGGCGATACATCCTGCTACGAGACCGTAGAGGATACCGATGTCACGGCCGATTTTTCTTCCGACACGCATTGCGATTTCAGCATCAGTGAACTCGACCTTCTTCTCGATCGCGTCAAGACGCTTTTCAATCTCAAGGAACTGCGGGTTTGCACTGGCAACCGTAGAGCCTGCACCGCTTCCCCCTGCATCATCAGAGATCTGAATGACGATCGGGTCAGCACCGAATGCTCCGGGATCCCTTGTTTTGAGCTCGTTAATCTTTGCAGAGATCTGACCAACGTCTTCGCTCTCCATAATGTTAACGATCTCAACCTGCTCCTGGAACCGCTTAATGTGTTCTGCCGTCAGGTTCTCAAGGAACGGAATTGCTCCGCCGGAACCGACAATCTTACCGCCCTCAACACCGTTTTTGTGCATCGCATCGATACTCTGACCACTGAGGTGACCTTTCACTTCAGTACCGCAGAGGAGAACGAAACGAATGTTCGGGTTTGAGATGATGTTGGCGACAATCTTTTCAATACCGAGGTTTTCGGTCTTACAGGATCCTGCGAGGGCAGCTCCTGCAGCACAGATTGCCGTCTCGTCGAGGTGGGAACCCATGGTGATAACAGCCACTGGGCTGTTTGCGTCACCGGTGTGGTAGTCACCCTGGACAATTGGCCATCCGCTTGCTGGTGATTTCTTATCTGCCATTCTTCTTCACCTCAGGGCATCAGCACCAGTACCGGGACAAGGATCATAACAAGGGCAAGAACAAGACCTGCACCGAATCCGACAAGACCGGAGTCCATAATTGCGGACTCGACTTTGTGGGTACGGGCAAGAATCTGTCCCTTGTATCTGATGTCATCTACCATCTTATCGATGGCAGCCATTCTGATAATTGAACCTGCCATTTTTACATCACTCCATAGAAGAGAGCACCGAGGATGACGAAGGACACGATAAGACCAATCATCAGACCCTCAATTTTACCTCCGTAGAGACCGGAAGAGAATCTGGTGCGGTAACCGATGTCGGTAACCATCATCTGGATAAATTTCATGCGGGCAGTGATGAGTGCCATCTCACCGGTCAGAGGTTCTTCCTCGCCGGCTTCTGCGCCTCCGGCGGATCCGCCGTCATCATCAGAGATCTGGATGACGATCGGGTCAGCACCGAATGCTCCCGGATCTTTTGCTTTGAGCTCGTTAATCTTTGCAGAGATCTGACCAACGTCTTCGCTCTCCATAATGTTAACGATCTCAACCTGTTCCTGGAACCGCTTGATGTGTTCTGCCGTCAGGTTCTCAAGGAACGGAATTGCTCCGCCGGAACCGACAATCTTACCGCCCTCAACACCGTTCTTGTGCATTGCTTCGATACTCTGACCACTGAGGTGACCTTTCACTTCAGTACCGCAGAGGAGAACGAAACGAATGTTCGGATTTGAGATGATGTTGGCGACAATCTTTTCAATACCGAGATTTTCGGTCTTACAGGATCCTGCGAGGGCAGCTCCTGCAGCGCAGATTGCCGACTCGTCAAGGTGGGAACCCATAGTGATAACAGCCACTGGGCTGTTTGCGTCACCGGTGTGGTAGTCACCCTGGACAATTGGCCATCCGCTTGCTGGTGATTTCTTATCTGCCATGTATCTCACATCCCAACAAGTAACGCGATTGCGACGAGACCGGCGATGAACAGTCCAACAGCGAGACCATACCAGAGTGAAGTGACGGTTCCTGCGTACAGGAGAGTCTTCTCACGTCCGGGGTAGCTGTTGAGGAAGCTTCCTTCTCCGGAGAGCATTCCAACCAGATCATCTGCAATCTTTTCAAGTTCAGCAACCTGGTCAATAACCGGCTGGTAAGAGATACCTGCGGTCGTGACAATGCCTGCGATAGGGTCAGCTACGAGGCCAAATTCAGGTAATACTAATATATATCCCATTTTGATTCCTCCTAAAGCTTATTCCTCCGCATCGCTGAACGGCTTTGCGTCGAGCCATGCTGCTGCATCACGCTTGGATAAGGCGAAGTATTTCTTGTAGGACACAAACCATCCGATAAGTGCAATGACGAGAGAGATCCAGGCTGCAACGAGAGAAACGAATGCAAAGGAAATGACTGCCATAACAATCATGGAAAGGAATCCACACTCAATAGCGAGCATGTTGGTTCTGTCCTGCTTCTCGCCTGGACCAAGACAGGCATTGAAGGGGTGCTGCAGTGCGATTGCACCAAGCATGAATGAGACTGCAATGAGACCTGCACCAATGTAGGACACATCGTAGAAGCTCACCGTGATACCGAAGATATCAAGGTTGAACGCCGTGATCTCAGAGAAGGCAACGTGGCCGGTTGCAACAACGGTGAGACCCATAAGGGCGACACAGCCGACTGCTGCAAGTTCTGCGATACTGCGGGTCATGACCGGGATCTTCATGTTCAGGACAGAGTTAGAGATCCATCCAAGGACGAGACCGACGATCAGAGCGATGATTAATCCTGCGATTGGTACGAGGAACACGTTGATTACAGCAAGTTTTGCTGCAAACAGCATTGCAAGAACACCAGAACCGAATGCGAGCATACCCGCGGACGGAACTCCGGTACCGATACCATAGCTGCAGAGTTTCTTGATGGTGCTGTTACCCCAGATCAGGGCGCCAACAGCTGCGATTCCGCCAAAGAATGCAAGGTAATCATATCCTGCATAAGCTCCGGCGACTGCGATGTAAAGGGAGACCAGTGCAAGGATCAGGCCCATTGCCATAACCTTGTTGTGTGGAATGCCATCGTGTGATGCTTCAACTTTTACTGACATTTTTTACACCTCAGAGTACTGCCACCACCAGCATTGCAACGAGTCCGCAGATACCGCTTGCACAGATTGCTGCGACGATTGCACGGGGGAAACGTTTGAACTTCGGGTCGTGCGGGCCTTCAATGGTTCCGGTAATGTTGTATGCAGAAAGTACTGCGATAACAAGGAACATACCGATTGCAAAGATGCCTGCAAGGCCTACTGCGAGAACCGGGGCGTCTTCGCCGACGATTCCGACAGCTGCGAAACTTGCGTTGTAGAAGTTCAGAAGCTGAACGTAGATGAGTGTTCCGCCAAGACCGCCGAAGAGACCGCCAATGACACCGCCAACGTAAGAGATAAACGGAAGTCCGTGACCTTCGGTTCCCTGGGATTTATACTCAGCCTGAGAGTCACCGGTGATCGGGTCTTTTGCGACCTTACCGGATGCTGCGGGGATACCCATGCCGTAGACATAGGAGATGTTCACCATTAAACAGGTGACTGCCATCATTAAACCGCCGCCGATTGCACCACCGGCGAGAGCGACTCCAAAGCCTAAACTTGCTGCCCATGCTCCTCCGAACAGTCCTGCGAGACCTGCACCGGTCGCAAGCATTGCGACACCGGTTGCGATACCCGGAGACTGTCCCATTGCTGCCGGCGCACCGCCGACTGGAACGAAGTGGACACCAAATGCAATCAGTGCTGCACCAACGATGATACCAACCAGGGTCATCATCGGTACCATTGCACCGCCGGAGAAAATTCCCATGTTACCAAGGAGGTAGGCGACGCCAATGAAGACGATTGCAAGGATAATTGCGATTACGGATGCGACAGGCTGGAATGCTCCTGCATTGCCTGCCGGTTTTGCTGCGATTGCGCTCATAATTTAGGCCTCCGTAGCTGCCGCGGTGTAGGGTCCGTAGTTCTTGCGTGCCCATACCTCAACATAGCGATCGATGATCATGAAGATGAGGATGATAACAACACCTGCAACTACTGCTCCCCATCCGTTTGCGATAGGCTCAAAGAGAACGGTACGCCACAGTTCAAAGAACACAATTAAACCAAAGCAGAGACCAGATGCTGGTCCGCCGAGTTTTGCGGTGAAGAAACCGTTGTCGATAGAGCTTCTCTGACCGGCTTCTGCGTAACGAACGATGTTACCGGATGCAGAGATTGGCACACCAGCACCGAACTTCTGGTTCTGGTACTGACGCTCCTTACCATAGTACGGGTTTCCGGTTGCAGAACCTGCTGCACCAAGAGCGAGACCCCATACCACGCCGAGAAGCGGAAGTGCGAACGGGTGGTGAAGCACTGTTGACATCAGGTAACAAGCGGTTACCGTAGTGAAGATTGCAACGAATGCGTGACCCATGGTTACAGTCGTTACTGATTTTAAGACATCAATAAAGACCGGCTGTCCGAACTTGGAAAGACTTGCGGTTCTTCCAAGGTATGCAGTGGTAGCATAGATACCCTGCACGAAGGTTGCGAGAACTGCGCCGAAGATGATTGCCAGTACTGCATTAACATTCATCATAATGAATGCCCATGCAACACCGCAAGCAAGGGTTACCCACAGCGTGTATGCTGGGGGTTCACCGGATATTGCTTTGTTGTATATACGGTGAGTATAACCCATCTGAGGTGCAAGCTGGACCTGAGAGTTCGGGTCACCCTGTGAACCGATGTTAGACTCAGTATCCTCGGCTGCACCTGCAACCGCTGCGAGAGCTCCCGCAAGGGCAGTTACTCCAATGCCGATGATAATTTCTTGCATGTAAGATTCTCCCTTGAGTTTAGCGTGCACGAACTTTTTTCGTGCAAAACCTGACACCCCACAGGCATCAGGCTGACGTTTCCGACAGTTCGGAAACGAACGTTGTGTTTCAGTGTGGAACTGAAACGAAGGATGCGTCTCAAGTAGCCGCACGAAATAGATCCGTGCAGACGTCACAGGAGTCGTATTTTGACTCATGGACAATTCACGATTTTACCCACACGTGAGATAAGCGTGAATGTTCGATTAACGTTACCACTCTAAAGAATGGAGTACAAAGTGTGGACAGTAACTTGTTTGCCCCATGAGGTATATTAATGTATACGAAAATCGTCGAAGAGGCGTTCTTTGATCAAAGATTATTCCTGTTTTTTTGCCGGAATTGCCAATGTAATTTGCATTATAAACAATAAATATTCATAACACAAGTAAGCATTACTTCATCTCAATTTTATTGGCGCAAATGCACCGGCATAATACCTTTGTCGTCAGAGAAAAGAAAGCATGCGGCAGAGGTCAGGAGAAAAAACAGGATATGTATTGATATAGGTCAGGGATTTTTTTCGAAAGGAGGGAATGTTCTCTGCGCGGATGAGAAGGGAGAGAGCACCCCAATCAGCTGCACTGATACCTGTACAGCCTTCGCCACCCTATCTGAAATACATGAATTCAATCTGAAAAAAAAATCAGCAAAAGAAAATTTTTCAAAAATTTTGAAAGCGAAAAAGAAAAAAATTGGGTTTAACCACCCATGGAACAGAATTACTGTGCCGGGATGATAAGCGAGCGCTCGCCTGCTGGCATGAACTCGCGGATAGCTCCCTTTGCGAACTCTTTTCTCGGGTTTGCAAAGTCGAACGTAAGTGCCGGATCTGCGAAACAGATCTTGATAAGCGGGGACAGTGCCCATGCATCGCCGCGGCCGAGGTGAGCTGCTGCTGCAATTGCTGCATACTCGCCCTGGTGACCGACGTTCATTGCATAGTTCGGGTAGTTCGGTCCACGGAACTCACCAATACAACCCTCGTCGGGTCTCATGGAGAGAGAGTTTGCGGAACCGCACTGGTCCTGAAGGTCGTAGCCGAAGAATCCAAGTCTGGACCATCCATCCTTGTGCATAAGCATGGACAGGTACCAGGCGTTGAGACCAGCGTTAGAGTTACCGGTTGCAATAGAGGTGGTTGTACCACATGCTGCTGCAAGAACGGATGCACGCTGGGATCCACCGAAGTGGTCTTCAAGCATGGTCGGGAACTGTTCGTACTGTTCCATACCGTAAAGGTTGACTTCAGTACCGATGTCGTTGACAACTTCCTGAGTTGCTTTGACTTTGTCTGACGGGTTCGGGTTCTTCCAGTCGATCTTGTACTTGTCGTGGATGTAGTCCATACCGTGGTAGACGAAGTCGTCGAGGATGTTATCGGTGTATGCTGCTGTTGCATACTGAGTGAAACCGACACCACCAGACATATACGAGCCGAGCCAGATCTGATCGAAGAGGACTGCACCTGCACCGACAACCTCAAGGGTTGACTTTGCGGGGTCATTCGGGTTCAGGCGGTCTGCCTGGATCATATCGGCGAAGTTGCCGAAGAGAATTCCTCCTGGCTCGTTCGGTCCACGTGCACGGCGTGCCGGCAGGTGGGATGCCATGTTGATGACACCAGCGTGCTTTGCTGCGAAGGACAGGTCTGCGACTGCTGCTTCACCAGCGCACATGCGGTATGCTGCAATGAAGGACATACCAATCTGCATTGCAGACCAGCGGGAGGTGGTTCCGCCATCGCAGGTACGGCCAACAATGGTCGGCATGTGGACACACTGCCACAGGGATTTGCCTACTGCTGCCTGAAGTGCCTCTGCCTGTTTCTTCGGGAAGAGTTTCTCGACATCAATAACGAACTGGGACTCGATAGAGTCTGCGAGTTCCTGGTCACCAGTGAAGACACGGACGTAACAGTCATCGGTTAAAGCCGGGTGGGTCTCAACCATGTGTTCCTGAACGACTGCTCCTCCTGGCATTGCGTGGTTGACGATGTGGAGGTACTCGGAGATAGTTTCCGGAGTAACTTCCTTGCCAAGACGCTTCTGCAGGGTTGCGTGTGCCATATCCATGGACACGATAACGGTTCTGCGGATATCATCCCAGAACTGCTGCATTGCTGCATTGTTAACGAAGTGCAGGTCATCACCCTCAACGAAGGTTCCGGTTCCGGAGACTTCGTAGGTCATGAGCTGACGCTGACCCATCGGGATACCACCAAGGTGGCAGCGTTCGGGGTCGTACATGGAGATTCCACGTTTTGCGACGATGGCCTCGTTCTCTTTCATGAACTCCAGCTTACGTGCGGACTGACGAACACCGTTGAACTTATAGAATTCAGTGGTGGTGGACTCGACGTCCTGCTTGGGGAACTTCTGCTTGAGTGCATCAAGGAAAAGTTTCTGAGTCTTCTCTACTTTTGCCATAGTTTAGGCCTCCTTGGGCATGAATCCGTACTTGGTACGAAGTGCGTGGATGCGCTGGACGTATTTGACGTACTCTGCGTCACTGCGGAATGCAGTGCCGACGAGAGAGTTGAACATAGTAGTGTTGTCCTTGAGCCACTTTGCGTCCATCGGCTTGCCGACGGCAACTTTGCGGTCAAGTGGGACACCAACCTGATCCTTAACGTATTTGACGATACCGTCTGCGTCGAGGATACAGCGCTGGAGCATATCGAACATCATGCCGTTCTCTGCGAGACGCAGGGAGTGACCGTGAACAGTTGCACCGCGGATACCACAGGTTGCTGGGTCGAAGAGGTTGGTCTCAACGAGCTCGCGTGCGTATCCTTCAAGGTCACGCTCACGGCACTCAACAATCTGACGGCCAGAGAGTGTTCCCGGGTCAATACCACGGTAGCGGTACATCTCAAGGTACGTTCTCTGGTACGGCTGACACGGTGCATTCAGCATCGAGTCTGCGAACTGGATGTAGCGGACGCGGTCACCAGCTTTGGCTCCCTCGGTCGGCTTCACGATCTTTCTGATCGGGCAGTCAGGTTCTCCCTGCTCTGCGAGTGGTGGGTGTGCGGACGGGTATGCCTGTCCTGGTGCACGGTGTCCCATAATAAGGACAAGGTCCTCATCAGTGACGCTGCGAATCTTTTCGAGCTTCACGGTCGGGTTCATCTGGTTGCGGCGGTTTTCTGCAACTTTGGACGTTCCCGGTCCATACTGTGGTTTGTATGCCATAGTTTGTTCACCTAGTTGTTTGATTTGATAATTCGTAGTACTTCATGAATGACATCAGACATTGCGACACGACTCGGAGTCTGACCCCGGGTAATGCCGGTCACAATCCCCATAACTGTTCCTTTCGTTCTGATCTTCTCAGGCTTAGGCATGACGTATGCGGTTTTGACGCCTTCCTTTGCGAGGTCCTCATAATCAACCGGTGCCTGACAGACAACAACGGCGTTGACGTTGCATTCCTGTAAGATCTTCCGGGATTTGTGGACCACGTGCGAACGGATGTTGCCGTGGTGAAGAACTGCCACTTTGTGGCGTTCGATTTGTTCAATTTCACGCTCTAATATACCAAAATTGGAACCAAGCGCTACACCGCCGATTTCTGCGTCTGGTGGGACTCCGCTGCCCGCGTTCAGCACCAAGGTACTTACGCTGTATTCGATCCCCTGCTGCCGCAGTGCTGACGTGATATCGCAGACGGGTTTTGTTATGTGCCTCCTGCCGGGAGACATTCCCACGATAATGACATCAGGATTTTTACATTCAGAGATGGTTCCCCTCTGAGCAAGAGAGCCTCCCTTGCCCATACCCATACTCTGTCTGCAGTCGACTAATTGTGTAACACGTCCAAGAGGCATAGGTTATCTATTCCCCTGAAGGATGATCGGGCGTTGCTTGCTCTTTGGATCGGACATTCCAAGAATGCGCTCGTCCTCGATAATACCATATTTGGCATAATCAGTAGTCGTCATATTGGAACGCATATAGGTACCTTCGGAAATTCCGTACGGGAATTTGTCGGCAAACACTTCATCGCATACCAATTTCACCTGGGAAATTACCTCCTTTGACTCCAGTTCGACGAGGATTGTTCCAACATGTATGTGGAGGACGAACTCTTCTCCGCAGACCAGTATGGAGCGCCTGTAGCTTGTTTCGTTCGGCATGCCACGTGCAGGACCATAAGGAATGAGTGCGGGAAGGTTCGGACCGTTCAGTACAAGTCTTCGAATACCGTCTATTCCACAGAGTTCACCAAGAAGTTTCTCGGTAGTTTCCGGGTTCAGGAATCGGGTTGGTACGATTCTCAGTTGGGGATATGTTGCTTCTGTCATTCTGTCATCCACCTCTCTGGTGGTAGTAAGATTGCCAGGCTTATACTGCCTTTGCAATTGCCTGGATCGGGTTTGCGAACTCGTCGATCTGACCGAAGGTGTCACCATATACTTTGGAGGTTCCTTCTGGGGAGAACATCTGAGTTCCTGCATCAAGTGCACAAGCTGCAACGATACAGGGCATACCGACACCTGCGGCGTGACGGGTCACGACGTGGTTGCCGTTGAAGATACCCGGTCCGCCTCCACCATAGATAGAGTGGCTGAAGAAGGAGAAACCGACTGCAACACCCATGGTTCTTCCGAAGTCAGATCCCGGAAGTCCGGTTTCGTGCTCAAGAAGGTCGTTGAAGTAGAGCAGAGTCGAAGAGACTGCCTGTGCGAAACGTCCTGCACCACAGTTGACCATGGTTGCTGCAAGAGTTCCTGCGGATGCGTATGCATTCCACAGCATCGGGTCTTTGGTCTCGTATGCTTTGAAGGTTGCACTGCCAGCACCCTGGGTGATGACTTTGTCTTCAATTGCACGCTCGACAAGAGACTGGACGACGGTACCAACAGTTCCGGTCTGGCCGTTTTTCTTGACAAGGTCGTAGACGATGTTGTTTGCATTGAGACCCTGGTAGGCGAAGAGAAGAAGCTGTGCACGCTCGAATGGGCCGATTGCGTTACCCATCTCAAACTGACCTGCCTGCTCGAAGGTTGCTGCGAGTGCTGCACCCTGCATTGCATTGCGGTGGGTCATCATAACAGACTGGTTTGCCGGAATGTTACGGAGTGCGTAACCGAGGGACTCGTTGTTCTGCGGGATGGACATGATCATAGAACATGCTCCACCTGCCATATCCATGGTAACCGGGTAGGAACCGAATGCTGCTGCTTTGACGGTGTTTGCGTTGAACATGTCAACGTTGAACTGCTCGACAACTGCATAGGTGGTTGCTGCTGCGACGGAGGTAAGTGCTGCGTCGTAGGTTGCGGCTGCTGCAATACGGGAGGACGGAACTTTGACTAAGAGAAGTTTTCCGCCGTTGAAGCGCTTGACTTCGGTGTCGTCGCCTGCGGTGACAGAGACGTACTCCTTAATCTTTGCTTCGATTGCATCGACGTTGCCGACGATGTCAAGGTTGAGCTCACGGCCGAGGATCTGCTGGTGTTTGCCGATCTTTCCGGTCTTGAGTGCATCCTGCATACCGCCGAGGTTGACTGCGACGGTTCTCTTGGTGTCGTCGATGATCTTCTTTACTGCCGGGTTGACCAGCGGGCTGATCTTCTCGAGTGCAACGTTGCTCTTCAGGAGCTTGCCGTTGTCATCATAGAGATCAATGACATCCTTGTATTTTGCCATAATGTTTCCTCTGAATAATGTTGTTCATTGGCTTTGCATCAGATGCATTGCTGCATTTGGTGCATTGGTTTTCCGTTACTTTCACTGAAAATTCTGAGAGTCGCTAATAGAAGTTGCTGATACTGTCAGTGACGGTCGTTTTGGCACATTGCGCAAACAGTTTCTGATGGATTGCCTAAGCTTTCCGAAAATGTTCACACGTCCCCCTCTCGGGACATTGAAATGTTTCTTTGTGTCGGGATATAAGTATTCTCTTTGATGAGAGATATTCAGGGGAATTGCTTCGTTTGGTGTATGGCGGCAGGAGTTTAGAAATTGGTAAATATAACTCCTGATTTTTCGCGAAAGATTTGGCCAAGTGTGACGGAAGTCGGCACTGAGTAATACTTCGTGCGTTTAAGACCGAGACAAATGATAATTCCGCATGCGCCGATACAATCTGTGGACAGATTACCGCGCACAGGAAAAAAGAGATTATTTCCGGAGGAGAAGTACTCCAGCAAGGATTGCGAGCGGGGCAAGTGCGAATGGAATGGACGACTGGGTTGGGGCAGGGGTCGGGGTTTCCGTGGTGGGGATGAGTGTTGGTTCAGTTGTCGGAACAGTTGTCCGAACAGTGGTGGGGATATGAGTTTCTCTGGTGGTTACCGGAGCTATGGTTTTTGTCACGGTGGGGTTGAAGGTGATGTGGGTTCCTGAGTTTCCGACATCATCATAGTTCATGGTGATGGAGTTGGATTTTGATGCATAGTTGTGGAAGGATGCAGGGGTGTTCCACTCAGCATAGATGGTGGTGGTCTGGCGGAGATCTTCGGGCCGGAACGACTGCGTGGTCAGGACCTGAGCGCTGTCTATTGGAATGTCGGCGAAGCTGTTGCCTGAGGCATAGGTGGTCTCTGCGCCGTCAATTCCTTTGAAGACAACGTTGGCAGTCGCCCCGACACCACTCGGTCCTACCTGCGGGGCGTTGATTTTGACTTTGTAGTACTCGGTGTCGACAAATCCGTACTCCTGAACAGAGGAGTACCCATCTTTTGCAAGGACGATGTCGATGGAAATTTCAGGATAATAGATCATGACGATGCCAAGCTGAGTTCCGCTTGCATCAACTGCATTCCATGATCCTGTGTAGGTGCCAACCGAGGCTGCAAGGAGATTGAAGTTTGCCGGATCCTGTACCGGAATGGTGTTTAAGACATTGTTGTTCTGGGTGTACTGGAGCTGTGTAATAGTGAAAAGATCACCGGTGAAGTCAAGGCCGTCTTCGTAGACGAAGATGGTGGTGCCCGAAGTTACAGGGCGGGCAGCCGCAGGAGCTGCGATGAGGCTGACGGCGACAATGCCGATCAGCAGTATGAGAAGTGTACGTTTGGATAGCATGATTTTCCTCAAATACGAGGATATGAGTTTTCATTACATAGATTGTTTACGGAAAGAACAAAGTGGAGGGGATGGACCGGGCTTCGGTCGTGAGCAGCCCACGGAAAAGCGGAACGCATGCCTTCGGCCTGCTTACTGCTTCGCAGGAACACACTGAGCAGACACGGAAAAACATCACGGAGCAGACGTGAACATCACGGAACTTTTCAAAAAAAATTTTAAAGATTAATTTTGTAAGAGTGCGAAAATATTTTTTTGAATGAAAGTTCCGTGGTGTTTTTTCTGTGAAATTTTTTTGGTGATTCTGTTCGTAAAATATTTTTGCAAAAAAAAGTTTCAAAAATTATTTTCTAAAAGATAAAAAAAATATTTTTCGAATGAGAGTTCCGTGATGTTCTCGTCTGCTCCGTGATGTTTTTCTGTGAAATTTCCGTGTGTTCTGTTTTTCCGTGGGCTACCAGGATTAAAGATACAAATCCAAGACAGGCGAACTCCTTATGCTAATCAACTACCAATAGATGATCTCACATGCCCCGGTTTGCAATTGTCGGCCACAAGGCCGTAACAACTCCCGACTTTTCCTTAAATGATATGCCGGGAGCCGCAGGAAGAATGGACGTCCTCTGCCGCTGCGTCAACGCATCCTTCTTCCTCAGCCATGATCTCCGCCGCGATACCGAATGTTATCTTATTCTCAAAGGAGGAGACATTCCAAAAACACTCAGCTTCTCAGGAGACACCATCCGGTCCCTGAACCCTGACGAGAGAAGCGCCGGAGCACTCATCAAAAAAGGACTCACCACCGCAGCAGAGCCTGAGTTCAAAAAAGCTGCCGACGGCATTGCAATCCGCAGCAGCGGACTCGCAGAACTTCTGGCAGATTTTTCGTTTGCCGTGCTTGATGAAAACGGCGAAGACATCAGGGATGCAGAAACACTGCCGGAGAATTATATTCTGAGTGATCACATGAACTTCACCGAAGAAGAAGAGGCACTTCTTGCAGACCTTCCGCGCTACTCGGTAGGTCCCCGCGTGCTGCATGCAGACCATACCATCACCGTCATCCTGAATGAGTTCGACCGGAGGCAGAAACAGTGACGGAAATTTTGGAAACCGTTCACAACATCCTTGAGTACGGAGACATCTGTGATCACTGTCTGGGAAGATTATTTGCAAAACGATCGTTCGGTCTCACCAACGAACAGCGCGGCAACGCGCTGCGCATCGCGCACGCACTTGCCTACAACATTCCGTTCGTCCCCTACGAAAAAGGAACCTGCTGGATCTGCAATGATCTCTTTGATCAGATTCCCTACTGGGCGGAAAAAGTTGCGGTGGCCCTCAAAGACATCGACTACGAAACCTTTGTGATCGGAACACGCGTTCCCCCCATGATGACCGAGTCTGAAGAGATGATCTGGTCTGACCTCTCTCTTGAAAAACCAGAACCGCTGAAGTCTGAGATGAACCGCGAGGTCGGAAAAGCAGTATCCGCTCTCACCGGAAAGAAAGGAGACCCGAAAAATCCCGAAGTAACCGCAGTGCTCAACATCGCAGACGACTGCGTGGAACTTCAGATCGCATCAGTCTACTTTTACGGCAGATACCTCAAACTCGAACGGGGAATTCCCCAGACACACTGGGACTGCCGCGCATGCCGCGGAAGAGGATGTGAAAAATGCAATTTCACCGGAAAACAGTACCCGACCTCTGTCGAAGAACTCATCGCAGAAGTCCCGATACAACTGTTCTCCGCAGAAAAAGGCGTATTGCATGGATCAGGGCGCGAAGACATTGATGCGGTCATGATTGGAACCGGCAGACCGTTTGTCATGGAGATGCAAAATCCGCTGAATCGCAAAGTAAATCTGCAGGAGTTGGAATCCGCAATCAATGCATCCGCCGGCCCACGCGTTCAGGTAAAACTCGAAAGCTGGTCTGACAAAAAAATGGTGGAAATGCTTAAATCACACAAAGGGCATAAAACATACAGGATTCTAGTCGATATAGACGACAGTATCTCTCTTGATAAGGTTCAGAATGCGGTATCAAAGCTGAAAGGAGCTTTGATTCATCAGCGCACGCCCGAACGCGTAGCTCACCGCAGAGCAGATCTTGTGCGAGAGAGGTCAGTTGTTGATATCGAGTGTCTCGGAATAGAAGATTCCCTCTACCGCATTGAGGTTGTTGGAGAAGGAGGACTCTATATCAAGGAACTCGTATCAGGAGACGGAGGTCGAACAACCCCGAGTCTCGCTGAAATCCTCGCCGTCCCCGCCAAGGTTGTCGCATTAGACGTGGTGCAGGTCGACGGAATTAATAATGGAGATGAGTAACAATGGCAAAACATAATGGTATTAAGAAACGGACACGGTATAAGCTTCAGAAGGGTCTCCGCGAGCGCGGAATGCCGAATGTAACTTCTGTCATCCAGCACTTCGAAGAAGGACAGAAAGTTCACATCGTGCTTGAGCCGAGCGTGCAGAAGGGTATGCCCCACCCGCGTTTCCACGGCAGAACCGGTACTATTCTCGGTCAGCGCGGACGTGCGTGGATCCTTGAGATCAAAGACGGCAATGCAACCAAAGTGGTCATCTCCCGTCCCCAGCACCTCAAGGCGCAGAAATATTAACCCCCAAATACTAATTTTACAACTATTCAGGAGTCATAAGCATGAAAGTGAAAAAAGTTATCAGCGAAGAAATGATGTCGCTGCCCGAACTCCGTGAGGTCCTGATCTCAATTCGTGATCAGCGGTCAGGCGGAGACAGCGAGACGGAAACGTCTGCACGCACGATGTCGTATGAGCTGCGCAAGAGTATCGATCATGCTGACAGTCTCGGAAAATGCGATGCGGTAACCGCAAAAGCTCTTGTCGGTGAGTTGAGCAAACTTGAGAAGATCAGACCGGAGATTGCATGCCGGATTGTCAACATCATGCCAGAAAGCCGTGATGAACTCCGCGCAATCTATGCAAAGGAGCGGTACACGCTTCTTCCGGAAGATTTGGATCAGATTCTTGACATTCTCCGCCAGCATGCGTGAGAGGTGGAAACCATGCCTCCAAAAACCGAGAGAACCGATAAGAAGGAAGTCGAAGCTGTCGTTTTAGATTTTCTCCAGTGGGGATATGCCGACGATAAGCGCCCGTTAAACCAGCGCGAGCCGATCATCCTCGCAGTCGGTACTGATCAGTTTAAACTGCTTGAGCTGATTCCCAAACGCAATCTCGCAATCAATCTGCACGACAAAGTCTACATCGGAGACGGCGAGCGAAAGGTGGTTGAGCGGGTGAAGCGCAGGGTATCCTACGCTGAACTGTCCAACACCGCGAAAGGCGAGGTTGAGCCGGTAATTGCAGAGATCATTGCGGAAAATGAACCGCGGTTCATTAAGTTTTACAATGAAGCGGTGCCGATCAGTCTGAAGCTGCATATGCTGAACCTTCTTCCCGGCTTTGGGAAAAAGACGCTGACCGACACGCTGACCGAGCGGCAGAAAAAACCCTTTGAGAGCTTTGATGATATCCGGTCGCGCGTCAAGACGCTGCAGAAGCCTGAGAAGTTCATTCTTGAACGGATCATGCTGGAGCTGGAAAATCCTGACGAGAAGTATCATCTGTTTACTTCAAAATGAAGGCTCCCAAAGATCAACATTTTTTGGTTGATGCAGAGGCTGTTGCATTGATCGCCGAAACAGTTCCGATATCGGGAAGAAAAGTTCTCGAGATTGGACCGGGCGGCGGTGTGCTAACAGATGCTCTGCTTTCACGCGGGGCAGTGGTTCGTGCGGTTGAGCTGGACGGAACTCTTCTCCCGAATCTTGAACAACGTTTTTCTGATCAGCTGGCATCCGGTCAGCTGGAGATCATCCGCGGCGACGCATCCAAAGTGCCGCTGCCTGAGTTTGAGATAGTGGTTGCAAATCTGCCGTACTCGATCTCGTCGAAGATAACCTTCAGGCTGCTTGAGGCAGGGTTCGAGTCGGCTGTGCTGATGTACCAGCTGGAGTTCGGCGAGCGGATGATTGCTCCGCCGGGTGACGGCGAGTACGGAAGGCTTTCGGTGATGACCCAGACGTTTGCGGATGTGGAGATGGTCCTGAGACTTCCGCCGGAAGCGTTCTCGCCGCCGCCTGAGGTCTGGTCGATTGTGGTGAAGATTACGCCGCGGGATCCTCCGATGCCGATCGCAGACCGCGAGGTGCATGCAGTCCTTGTAAGAGAGTTGTTCTCCCACCGGAGAAAAACGATCCGAAACGGCCTGAAAGGAATGAAAAGCATCTATGATGATGCAGCCCTCTCGCTTATTGATGCGCTGCCCAAGGAGTTGCTCGACAAGCGGCCGGAGATGCTGTCGATTGTTGATTTTATTGATCTCTCCAACCGCCTCGCTCTTTTGATACGATGATCATTGATACGAACCAGATCTATTTTCCTGCTGAAGACACGTTTCTTCTGATGCATGCCGCACTGCGTGAGGTGAAGCCCGAGGATCGTGTTCTTGAAGTGGGGACAGGTTCAGGAGCAGTTGCAAAAGCGATGATGGATGTTGCACCACAAACGGTCGCAACAGAGATCAATCCCCATGCCGCTCAGTACGCGGGCGAACAGGGTGTGAATGTCGTCAGGGGAAATCTTTTGGATCCTCTCTCGGGAGAATTTGATCTGATTTTGTTCAATGCTCCCTATCTTCCGACGATGCCTGAAGAAAAATTAAACGACTGGCTGGAGTTTGCGCTGGACGGGGGAGTTACCGGACGAGAGGTGATTGAAAAGTTTCTGCCTGATGCAGTTCTGCATCTTGCAAAGTTCGGGCGAATACTTTTGCTCATCTCTTCGGCAACGGGACTTGCAGAAATCCAGGAGTTGTGCAGAAAATATGCAACGATCTGTATAGTTGCCGACACAGAAAAGATGGAGGATGGCGAGATGCTGTATGTGCTCCGCATCTCACGCGATCTCTGTTGTTTCCCGGACGGGGCGTGTCAGAGTAGAAGGGCATAAGTGGACCAAGGCCCCAATTATTTGTCATGACAGCCAAAAAAGTTGAGTTCGATGTTACCGGCATGCACTGCGGCGGATGCTCGGGCCATCTCACCACCATGCTTGCCGGACTTCCGGGAGTCACTGATGTGAAAGCAGATCATGTCTCAGGCAAAGTTTCGCTTTCGGTCGAAGGGGATGCAACAACATTCGATGATATTCGTGAGTGCGTTCTGGACGCAGGATTCGATGTTGTGCCGGACTCTCTGAAAAATATTTCGTGAGCTCGGGTCGCCCACGGAAAAGCGGAACGCATGCCTTCGGCCTGCTTACTGCTTCGCAGGAACACACGGAAATTTCACGGAAAAAAAACAGCACGGAACTCTCGTTCAAAAAAATATTTTAGGACTCTCACAAAATAATTTTTGAAATTTTTTTTTTACAAAAATATTTTGTGAATCGAATCGCCAAAAAAATTTCAAAGAAAAAAAACATCAAGGAACTCTCATTCAAAAAAAAATATTTTCGAACTCTCACGAAATAATTTTTGAAACTTATTTATTTAATTTCCGTGATGTTCACGTCTGCTCCGTGATATTTTTCCGTGAAATTTCCGTGTAGTCCCGCGAAGCGGTAAGCAGGCCGAAGGCATGCGTCTCGTTTTTCCGTGGGCTCCTCAAAAATACCACAAAAAAAACCATCCCCCATCGACAAGTAATTACGCCGGAATGGCACAATGGTACATAATGGCCAGGACACTTTCCGAACACGACATCTCACTGCTCCTCAAACTTGCACCTGAATGCGACACACTCGTCTGCAAAGGATCCGAAAACACCTACCGGTCCATACTCCCTCCCGTAGCCAACCATTACGCCAAAGACGCAGACGACTTCGCCGCACGACTCAACAGACTCAGTGACGACGAATTCATCAGACTCGTCGACATGATTCGGGAAGGAAAAGAAGGAATCGGATGCATCCCGGTAGAATGTGCCGAAGTCTTAATCGAACAGGCACTGCGTCGTGCGGGTCCTAACGCAGGCAACGAACTCTACGCACTCTACGAAGCAGGCAGCCAGTGCCACTAATACAAAAAAATATTTTTTTACTCTTCCTTCAGCTTCTTCGAAGTCACCGCAATTGCTGCCTCAGCAAGAACAACGACCTCCTCCTGACGGAAAGTTTCTGAGTTAATTATCAGATCGTACGGTGAAATATCAAAGATATCAATCTCATAATACTCCATATACCGCACTTTCTCGCTTGCCTCGCGGGCAATCGTCTGCTGGTAAGCCTCTTTCGGCGAAACATTCTCGCGCTCGGCAATGCGTTCCGAGCGGCAGCCCGCAGAAGCATACAGCAGAAGTTTCAGATCAGCATTCTCAACCATCCATCCGGCAAGACGGCCTTCCAGAATGATATCATCACTTGCCTCGCCAATCTCTTTTTGTCTCGCATCAATCTTGAGATCAATCTCAGGATTTTCCTCAGCAAGTTTTCCAAAGGAAGCAAGGTCCATACCATGCTCCTTCGCAAGACTGCGGAAAACCTCTCCGGCAGACAAGTAGCGGAGATTATATTTCTCGGCAAGCGCCTTACCCAGAGACGTGGTCCCCGAACCCGGAGACCCGCTGATCGTGATCCGCATTGGTTACAAGCCTCCGATATTGAGAGCTTTGCGGATTACCTGACTGACCGTAAGCGAACACAGCATGTACCAGAGAATCCAGAGAGGGAAGAACCAGAGATAAATATCAAAATAACTGGCAAGACCTGCGAACGGCAGGACGATCGCATTACTCAGATTCGCATTGGCCATGATCAGATCAGTGGTCTGCGGAATGTGTTCGATCAGCCAGAAGAAGATCGGCACCGTCAGTACGAGAATGTATGCCATTGGCTTGAACTGCTGCTGGCTCATCTCCATCTGTTCAGACATCATTGCCTGCTGACGTGCCTGCATCTTTTTGATGGCTTTTTCGTCGCCGGATTTCTGGGCTTCGCGGAACATTGCGTTGAAGTCCTTGAATTTCTCCTGATTGTCCCGCATCTTCTCGTAGTCGATGGTGTACTTCTGAATGAGCGAGGAGTACAGACCCGTAAAGGTTGCGAGAATTAAGACCAGCGCAAAGAACGGCAGGCCGAGAGCTGCGAACGGACCGATCACGATATCGACCAGACCGGCAATGAACGCACGTGCCTCAGGCCATCCGTAGAGCAGCATCATGCCGAACACGACGACTAAGGCGATGTACATTCCGTACTTTTTACCGATTTCCATGAGGTTACCTCAGGGTTGCGGCAAGTTCCTCGACTGCTTTGTCAAGGAGGAAGTCGGCATTGACGATGATCTTCACCGTGCAGCCGGTAAGCATTGCATAGGATGCGGCAAACGCACGGTTCATTTCCTGGTGTTCAGCGATGGATTTTGCACCTTCGACGTCGCGGACGCGGCTTTCGTCGGAGAGGCGGCGGACGAGAATCTGATCATTGTCAGTTTCGACAAGAACGATCACATCAGGCATGATGGCGGAGACTACCCACTCAGGCAGGCCTGCGAGGTATCCGTTCGGGGTCTTGACGGATGCATGCGTGTCAACGATGACGTTGCCGTCGATTGCGGCGATCTTTTCTGCTGCAAGTTTCTGCAGGCGTTTCTGAACCGTACGGTCAAGTTTTCTCATCTGGTCGCGGTCCTGTGCAAGTCCCTCGGCTAAGGCGACTTCAAACATGAAGCTGCCGAAGTTGATGTTCTGGTACGGGACGCCTTCTGCGACGATTTTTTCCATTGAGGTATTAATTACTGTGGTTTTTCCAACACCGGGAACGCCGGTGATGATGACCTTTTTTCCTGCCATATTTTAGATCACTTTTCCTTTGTGAGAATTGTCTAAAGGTTGGAGCGGCAGGATAATAAATCTACTTTTCATTGTGTCTATGAGTCTGAATTCGTTTATTGACGGAGGTCGTTCGTCATTGAGCGTATTCTCATCAGAGGAGAAATATCATCTGATGCTGTGAAAAAATTTCATTGGATTTTTTTCTGAAAAGTTTTCGAGAGAGCTCACATAGAGATGAACATTTTGGAAACACGAACCACACGAAAAATCACGAAATAGTTAACTCACCAAACAATACAAAAAACACGAAATATCTTTTTCGATTAAAATTCAGTCATCGCATGTCTTGTGAGGGCTGAGGATAAAGAGAACATGTTGCGGCCAAAGTCACTCAGAATCAATTGATGTGTCGAAGTTCTTATTTCGTGTTTTTTTGTATTATTTGGTGAGTTAACTATTTCGTGATTTTTCGTGTGGTTCGTGTTTCTCTCAAAAAAATATCACTCGTCACTCACCAGTACACATTTGCCCGACAAAATATTTTCAGACCGAAACATCATTTGATCTGAAAAAAATCTCAAAACAAAAAAATTCCAACAACGCGAAGGATACGCCCCTTGCAACTTACAAAACGTAAAACAAAAAAAAAGAATGTTATTCTTTGCCGCCGAAGAAGCCCCGCATAAACGGATACATCTCCATGATCTGCTCGTTTGCAATCTGTTCATACAGACGATAAACGATCGAGACCGTAAGCAGAAGACCAGTACCTCCGACGAAGCCGATGATACCAAGCATGTTTGCGAGAATACTTAATATTCCGATAAACACACCACCAATCACCGTCACACGCGGAATGTATCTGTCCAGATACCGTTCCAGCACCGCAGGGCTGCGGCGATAGCCCGGAATCTGCATACCAGAGTTCTGGATCTGGCGGGCAACATGTTTCGAATCAAGACCAGCGGTCTTAACCCAGAAGATTGCAAACAGGGCACCACCTGCAATCATAACGATTGCATCAATACCAACACGAATACCAACCTCCCATGCTGCATGGCCGGCACCCGTAAACTGCGGGAGCCACCACATCCAGTCCTGCGGCTGGTTAATCGGTGCAAGATACCACATCAGACCATTGATCGGCGTAGAACCGTTGTACTCTCCAAGGAAGGTAATACCAACACTGGAAAGGAACATACCAATCATCTGAATGTTTGCCTGCAGAACACGGACCAAGATCATCGGCAGAACACTTGCATACACAAGTTTCACCGGGAATCTGGCACGAGCACCACGCACATTTGCGTGGGCAAGCGGAATCTCGATACGGGTTGCCTCAACGTACACAATAAGGAAGAACAACCCTATTGTCGTAACAAGTGCGAGCGCCTCAAGACCGAAGTACTCAATAAAGTTCGCACCCGAGCCGATGACCTCAAACAGTCTGGGGAAGAAACCCACCGCAAACTGATCAGTCGTCGCCTCCCAATTAAGGAAACCGTTCACGAGACCCTGGGCAACTCCTGCAACGATGAAGATACCAACACCAGAACCAATACCCCATTTCGAGACGACCTCGTCCATGAACACAACCAGCAGACCGCCTAAACAGATCTGCAGGAAAATCATGAGCATCACGATCATCGTATTGCCGCCAAACACAGCAGCAACCGACATGTCAGGAGTCATCCATCCGCCCAGCACATTCGGCAGAGCTTCAAGAATGATCATCACAAAGATCAGCAGCTTCTGCAGACCCATGTAAATAACCTGGCCACGCTCATCAGAGGTATTGATCTTAATCAGGTCGGCACCACGAAGCAGCTGCAGTACGATAGATGCGGTCACAATCGGTCCGATACCAAGGTGCAGAATTGTTCCGGATGCACCGGCAAGTAATGCACGGTAGTATTGGAAAACATCCAGAGAAGTTGCACTCAGACCAAAAACCGGAATGTTCGTCAGTATAAAATACAACAGCAGCACCGCGGCAGTCCACATCAACTTATTTTTGAAATGAACGTGACCCTCCGGTGGCCTGACCGCCGGCATCTTTGCCAGCAGTGGTTCCATTCGATCCAGCAGTTCTCCCATGAGTGATACACCAAAAAATTAAATTTAGGGGGTCAGTGTCTGACCGCCCTTTTCCTGAACTTTTGCGACAGCACGCTCGGAGAAATTCTCTGCGGTGATCTCAAGTTTATGAGTAACCTGGCCTCCGCCGAGAACCTTCTCAACACCAATCTGTGCGGCGTCAAGAATAATAACATCTCCGTTTTGTGTGGCAATACCGCGGGCAACAAGATCCGGAATCATTTGGTCAATATCACCAATATCGAGAACTTCATAGGTAACGGAGGTCTTGCAGACAAATCCGTGTTTACCTTCCGTCTTCCCGAGCAGATAGAACCGGCTGAAATTGTGGTCACGCCATCCTGCCTGTCCACGACCTCCGCGGTTACCTGCACCACGGCGGTTCTTATGGGTTCCTCCACCGCAAGTGCGGGTTCCCCGGAACTTTGAACGCTTGTTGACTGGCATACTTTTTACCTCATCTTGATCAGAAGGTCGTTAATTTCCTTCCCGTAGTATCCAAGGGCACCGCCCTGATTGTACGTACGCTTCGTGGTCTTGTATCCCTTTCTTGGCGGGTGCATACGAAGCACCGGCTTAAGTTCGGGAACATCCTTCATCCGGATCTGGCCTGCGACGAGAGCTGCTGCAAGGTCTGCAATGCTTCCATAGGAAGTTGCTTCCTTCACATACTCTTCAGTGAGCGGCTTGTTTCCGGTGAGTCTTCCACGGGTAGAGAGGATCGTCTCAAGGGTTGCAGCGTCAACTTCACCGAACGCAATGAAGTCCTTTGCCTTCCGGATCATACCGAGGTACTCCGGAGTCTCGGGCACGAGGACACAGTGGTTGATGTGGTGAAGACGCAGCATCTTTAAGGTCTCCTTAATGTCGCGGCGGGTGTTAACGACACCGCGAACCTGCACAACTGCGTACATTACTTTCTACCTCCGATACGAATCAGATTCGTTTCGCGAAGTGCGTTGTAGGTAGCCTTTGCGAAGTTGAGGGTCGTTCTCGTGTTACCACTCGTGTTGACCCACACATCACGGATACCGGCAAGTGCCAGAACCTTCTTACCAACGTCACCAGTCACCAGACCGATTCCTTTCGGAGCGGGCTTGAGAGTAACCGTAACAGATCCTGCTTTACCGGTAACTTCCATCGGGACAGAGTGTTTCTGACCGCAGCCGCATTCCCAGGAACCGCATCCACGGCGGACCTTGACAACGTTGAGCTTTGCATTCACGATTGCTTTCTTAATCGCAGTACCGACCTGAACATCTCTGCCCTGGCCGAAACCGATGTAACCATCCTTGTTGCCGACAACAACGACCGCTCTGAACTTAATACGGCGACCGGAGTCAGTCATACGCTGCATCATGTCAATGCAGAGGACTTCGTCAACAAGGTCAGGGAGCATTGCATCAACAATGCCTGCTTCCTTAATCGGGTATCCGCTTGCAAGAATATCATCAAAGCTTGCAAACTCTCCGGCCATAACTTTTCTGCCAAGACCGGTGATTGGGATCCACTCTTCCTGTTCGTAAGCCATGTTACTCCAGCTCCTTCATGATTGCGTCTTTTGCAGACTCGACCTGAGAGACGAGATCTGCATAACGGTCATCGTATTCCGCAATGTGGGCGCCGTTACAGCGGTCCTCATCCGGAAGGATGCTCTCTCCGACGGGTACGTCGAATCCTGCATCAACTGCTCCTTTCACTGCTGCAAACACACGTGCACCGGTGGATGCAACCTGCAGACCGATATCTGCAATTGCACCATCGTATCCTGCCTTCTGGGCACGGACTGCGAACAGCATACCGGTCAGGTATGCAGCCGGGGTGTTTCCAAGGTAGCCCTTGTATCCGTAGTTTGCGAGTTCTTTGCTGTTCACGTGAACGAGCGTGTAGTCGCCGTCCATCTGTGCAGCGACAAGCTGAATGATGATGTGGCGGTTCGTCTTGCGGACAACCATACGGTTTCTGCCGGAGACGATCAGCCGCTGGCGCTGGTAGTAATCAGTTCTGCCTTCACGGCGTCTGCGGAACTGAACAAAGTATCTTCCATTTGTTGCCATTGTTTAGTCCCTCCGGGAAGTAACGAGCTCGACCTGAGTCTTCAGGTGAGCGACACTGCGGAACTGACCACCGGCTGCGCGGCGGTAAAGTCTGCGGTACTCGGTTCTGGTAATGGAACCTGCCTCACGCTGTGCACGGAGCTCTTTGCGCTGTGCACGGATCTTTTTGATCCACTGGGTCTTGGACGGTGTGCGTGCACCTTTTGCACCATTGCGGCGTCCCGGGCCTTTACAGTGCCCGTATGCGCGTTTTGCAATGCGTGCCCGTGCACGTCCGCGGGAGATACCTTTCTTCTGATGGGAAGAGATTGCTCCTTCCTCGATCAGTCTGCGGATATCTTCACGGGACATTGCGCTCTGAACGTCGGAGAGTTTCTCCGGGTTGATCCAGACACGGTTCACACCGCAGCCGAGAACAGATGCTGCAATACGGCGCTGGGATGCAAGATCACTCATTGGACTTCGCCTCCTCGACAACCGGTGCAACAACAGTCATTGCCTCTTTCGGGTTCAGGACCTTGATACCAAGGGTTGCTGCCTTTGTCTGCATAGCAGCACGCTTCTGACCGCCGACGGATCCGCCGATACGAACAGCTGTCGTTGCTGCATCAATCTCTTCAAGTTCGGCCGGGGTGAACACGAGAACTTCACGGTATCCGCTTGGGTGGAATCCGCGAATTGCTTTCGGTGCTCCAAATCCTGCTTCCGGGTGTGCACCCTTTGCACGGTAATCTTTGCGCTGCTTGCTGTGCAGACCGCGTGGTCTGCGCCAGGTGTCAGCCAGTTTAACCTTTGCACAGAGACACTGGCGGGAGAATCTGGCTCTCTTTGCAGCACGTGCACGAATCAGTTTCTTAATTTCGCTCGCCATGTTAGTTACCTCTGTTGGTAATGTAGATACCGTCCTGGAAGACACGCGGGTCACGGTTGCGGACCTTGCAGGCCTGCTCGATGTTTGCTGCGGTGTTTCCGATCTTTTCACGGTCAATACCGGTTAAGATCACTTCGTCGCCCTGGACTTTTACCTTCACGCCTTCTACGATCTTTGCGTAGCGGGCTTGTTTCTCGCCAAGGAAGTTGGCGATCTCAACGCGTTCGCCTGCAACCTTCACCTGAATCGGGAAGTGGTTGTAGACAACTTTCATGTGGTACTCGTAGCCCTCGGCAACGCCTTTTGCCATTACATGCAGAAGTGCGTTGTAGGTGCCGACGAGTGCATACACACGGCGTCTGGGAGATTCGGTGGTAATTCTGACACTGCCGTTTTCAGCGACAATGTCAATTGCCGGGTGGTGCATAATGCGTGCAAGGGTGCCTTTTGCTCCCTTCACAGTCATCAGGTCACCTTCTTTGGTGATGGTTACACCTGTCGGGATCTGGAAAATCATTTCATGCATAATTTACCTCTCCTTAGAAGACATATCCTAACAGCTCACCGCCGACGCCGAGCTTACGCGCCTGTTCGTGGGACATGACACCCTGGGAAGTGGTCAGAATAATAATTCCAAAACCCTTTCCTGGCAGGTATCTCATTTCCCAGGACTCGAGGTCCTCAACTTTTACTGAGAAACGGGGGGTGATAACACCGCACTTGTTGATGCCGCCGGTAAGGGAAATCTCATACTGACCTCCTCTGCCGTCCTCAACCTTCTCGAAACCGTTAATATATCCGTATTCCTGCATGACTTTAAGCATGTCACCAAAGAGGCGGCTTGCCGGTTCAACAGCCACTACAAGCTTACCAGTGTCACCGGCATTCTTGATAGCGCTCATTGCGTCTGCAATCGGATTCTGTTTTGTCATTCTCCGTCACCTCTTAGTTCATCTTCTTAAAGCCCATCGTGGGTGCCCACTCACGGAAGCACTGGCGGCAGAAGTAAATGTTGTATCTGCGCACAAGTCCCTGCTTACGTCCGCAAAGCTGGCACTGGTTTGCACCACGACCAAACTTTTTCTGCTGGACCTTGCCGTTGTCCTTTGCTGCCATATTACTCCACCTCGATGCCGAATGACTCGGTCACAAATGCCATGGACTCCTCACGGGTCACATGCAGTTTGCTGTTGAGCTTCTTCTGCTGGATCTTTCTGCGTGCGGTTCTCGTACCTTTCTTCTCGATAACTGCGATAATATCCATACCGTAGATACCGATCTTCGGGTCATATGCCTGACCCGGAAAGTCCGTGTGTTCCTCAATACCGAAACCGAAGTTGCCGGTTGCATCAAACTGGCGTGCGTGAAGAACGTTCTCCACAACATAGCACTTTAATGCAGTCTGAAGGAAGGTCACAGCCTTCTCGCCGCGAAGGGTTACTTTGCAGCCGAGCGGCTGGCCACGGCGGACACCGAAAGCCGGAAGTGTGTTTTTCGCATAGGAACGGATTGGCTTGGATCCTTTGGTAAGGTCTGCCATGATGTTCTCGGCGTTGACAAGACGTTCTCCTGCCTCGCCGACACCCATGTGAACGACAACCTTTGCAACGAAGGGCTTCTGCATTTCACTCATGCATCAACACCCCAGGTTGAAAGGAAGGACTCGGTGGTTCCGATCATGTAGATGTAGTCTTCGATGGTCTCGAACTTCTCACCGTCTGCTGTCTCAAGGACAACGCGGTTGGGAAGGGAAGATTCCTGAATTTTGATCTCGACAATCTTACCGGTCTTGGTCGTGTGCTGACCGCCGATGATCATTGCCATGTTGCCTACTGCGAATGGGAAGTGCTGCTGGACAACAAACCGGTCGTCGCCAGTGATGGTGATGACAAGAGAGTCTTTTCCTTTGCAGCTGTTGTCGCTGATGAAGTTTGCACCGCTCGTCAGGTTGATCTGGGTCTTGCCGCCGGTAATGGTGGTCTTGTTTGCGACTTTGACCAGTTGGACCTGTGCTGCTTCAGAGGTGATCTCGTGAGCAGTCTGGCGTCCCTTTGCATCAACAAGAATAATGAAATGCTTGTTAACTTTCGGGAAGCTGACGATGTCGAACACGTCGATACCGATGTGTTCATCAGTTACGATCTTGCCGTTCAGAACAACATGACGGTCGTGAAGAATCTTCTTGACTTCTTTGGTGTTCTGGGCGAAGTTCATCTGATCGCGCATCCAGACACCGATCGGAAGAGCGGATCCGTCGTGCGGACCGTGTGCGGTACTTACCACATACTTGCTTTCCTTACGGGCAATCTGCCATGCGTCCGGTGCTGTCATACGCTTTGTACGAGTCATTATGCCTTCACCTCAAGGCGTGCGACGCGTTTTGCGTCTTTGAGATTCAGTTTGGTGATCATCACATTCGAAGGGTCAACGGGTCTTGGAACATCCTCGCCATTTGCCTTCTTCACTGCAACACCGTGAACAAGAACTTTGCTGCTCTTTGTGTCAACTGCGTCGACAACAGCTTCGGTTCCTGCGAACTCACCGCGGAGTACCTTTACGGTATCGCCGGTGACAACACGGAAACTGCGCTTGCCATATTTCTTACGGAGATCATCAGCGAGAGTTGCGTGTAAGAACGCTCCACGAACGTGGATAGGTGCGTTGTACCGGAACTTTCTCTGTTTTCTCGGCTGAATGCTTGCAATACGTGCCATGTTTTCACCTTAGATAATGATCGTTGCCATCGATCCGACTTTGGGGAACCGTTCTGCAACTTCACGTGCGACCGGTCCTTTGATATCAGTACCACGCGGGTCACCGTTATCATTTAAGAGGATCATTGCGTTCTCTTCAAAGGAAACACGCAGACCGTTCGGACGGCGGAATTCCTTTTTCTGACGGACAACAACTGCTCTGACAAGCTTTCTCTTCATATCGGGAGTTCCCTTCTTGACAGTAACTGTCGCAAGGTCGCCGATACCCATCTTCGGCTGACGGTTTTTGACACCATGGTAACCGAAGACGGAAACAATCTGTACAACACGGGCGCCCGTGTTGTCTGCACAAACCATCTTGGAGCCGGTCTGAAGTGCGCGCGGGATCTTGGATGTTAATCCTTTCATGCCCGGGTCACCTCAACAACGACATAGGAGGTTGTTTTGTTCAATGGTCTGCACTCTGCAATGGTAACCTCGTCGCCGATTCTGGCGTCGAGGCATGGAGCCATGTGTGCGTGAATTTTGGAACTGCGCTTCTCATATCTGTCATATTTCTTGACAAAGTGAAGGTAGTTCCGTTCAACGACAACGGTCCCCTGCATGCGCTCACTCACGACCTTACCGGTAATCACCTGGCCGCGCACCGGTAAGCTGCCGTGGAATGGGCAGTTTACATCGTCACAGTCCTTTTCAGGTGCTGTAACATTTAAGCCGATATTTTTTGCCATATTTAACCCTCATCTTACGCGCATTGTAACGCGCCGCGTTGGAGAAACAGACAAGCATGAGCAGTCTATTACAACATTAACACTATCCGGGAGGGTTACCCGGAGTAACATATATTGTTTCTCCAAGCACTTAATCCCATTCCCTGTCTGAAGGGAAAATGTATTTTTGGTTTCATCGACGATGAAACCAGACATTCCCTCCTGTGTTTTGTTGCGTGATCCCACCACAACCGCATACAAACCAATCAGTTCATGATTGCAGATCGACTGTGGTGTGATCATAGACTGTTTTACGCCTGACGCTTTGCCTGTTCAGTCTTAATACGTGCGATAGTTCTGCGAACTTCCCGGATCTTTCCGGGGTTTTCCGGTGCACCACCGGCGCTGACTTTTCCGTACTGCTGGATTAACTCGTTCTTGAGTTTCTGCTCGTTTTCCACAAGCTCAGCATCGGAGAACTGGGCAACTTCCTTTGCTCTGAAGATTGCCATAACTTAGGCCTCCTTTGCGAACTCAGTTTCGTTTTCCGGCTCATTTGCAAGTTCTGCATCAAACTCTTCAAACACATCAGCCTCGGCCATCTGTGCCGGAGCAGGGTTTGCGTCCGGGCGGATCTCAAAGTGATCCGGCAGGATTGCTCCCGGTGGGACAATCTTAACCTGAACACCAATGATACCGAGCTTCTTGATTGCGGTTGCATATCCGGACTCAACGACTGACTCAGCCGGTTCACCGGAGTGTTTGATGTATCCTTCTACGAATTTCTGCACACGTGCACGGGCACCGGTGAGCTTACCTGCGACGATAACTTCGCAGCCAAGTGCTCCCGAGTCCATAACACGGCGGATAACGGAGGAACCTGCCTTACGGAAGTACCATCCGCGCTCCAGTGCATTTGCAAGGCGCTCTGCCATGATCTGTGCATTTAAGTTCGGGTTTGCAACCTGCTGAACTTCAACCTGCGGAGAGTCGATACCATACACGGTGTTAAGGTCAGACGTAATCTGGCGAACCAGTTTACCGCCTTTACCGATAACGATACCCGGTTTCTCTGCAAAGATCGTGACCTGAGTTCCAATTGGGGTACGGACGATGTCCATTCCACCGTATCCGGCACGCTTGAGTTCCTTGTTGAGGTACTGCTCAACACGGACCTTGCGAACGCCGTCTGCGACAAACTTCTTCTCAATAGTCATACTTACTGCACCTCGCGGAGGATGATCTCAACGTTTACGGAGTCTCTGTGTTTCGGAGTTGCTCTGCCCATTGCACGGGGGAAGATTGCCTTAATGCACCGGCCTTTGTTTGCTGCGGCATGGATGATGACCATCTTTTCCGGAGCAAGACCTGCGTACTCGGCGTTCTTCTGTGCGGAGCGGATTAAACGGACGTACTCTCCAGCTGCCTTGACCGGATATCTTCCGGCTGCGGTGCCAAAGGTTTTGCCGTTTAAGCTCTTCTGGTGGCCGACATTTCTTGCATAGCGGTGGAACGGTACTGCTCTCTTGAGATCAATAACCTGTTCTAAGTATGCAACTGCATCGTCTGCCATCATGTTGCGGACAAGGTGGGCAATTTCCACTGCATGCTTCGGAGAGCATCCAAGCTCGTTAGCCTTTGCACGGGCGATGTTGTCGCCGGTAAGTTTGTTACTGTATTCTGTTCTTGCCATGACAATCACTTCAGTGGGACATACTTACTCGACCGGGTTGCACCGATACCGGCACTTCCGTGGCTGACCTTCTTGCGGGTAAGAGCGAACTCACCAAAGTAGTGGAATACTCCCTCAACCGGAATCTCAACATTGACGAACTCTTTACCAGAGTAGATGGCAACGCTCTTGCCAACCATCTCGGGCAGAATGATCATAGAGCGGACGTGGGTTCTTACGCCTTCACCTGATACAATCTTGTTGCGAACGTCTTCTTCCTCGCGGGTGAAACCGCGAAGGACCTTACGGCGGGCAGCACTCGGCATAATCGGCAGGAGCTCTTCCATGGACATGGACTGGAGCTGCTCGATGTTGTGGCCGTGATAGGTATACTCCTCTCGCCGCTTTGGCATTCTCTTAGTAGTTTTCTTTGCCATATCTGCTCACCTCCGGCATCCGGTTCTGCGTGCTGCGACGTGGCCGACCTTCTTACCAGGCGACGTTCCGCGTGCTACAGTCTTTGGCTTACCCGGGTGCTGATGTCCTCCACCACCGAATGGGTGGTCGATAACGTTCATAGCGACACCACGGACGCGTGGCCAGCGGGTTGCCGAGGTCTTCATCTTGTGATACTGTTTACCTGCTTTCAGGATCGGCTTGTCACCGCGTCCTCCACCTGCCACAAGGCCGATGGTTGCAAGACAGTCTTCATTGAACCATTTTGGTTTGCCGGACGGCATTCGAACGCCGACTTTGCCTTCGGATTTTCCGATGACGATTGCCTGAACGCCACTTGCGCGAACGAACTTGCCGCCGTCTCCGGGGCGTGCCTCGATGTTGCAGACAGCCATACCGGTCGGGATTGATGCAAGCGGAAGGGTGTTACCGTTCTCGATCTTTGCTTCAGGTCCCCATGCAAGCTCTTTGCCGATACCCACACCTTCGGTGATGAGTGCGTACTCTTTCTTGCCGTTGATTTTCACAACTGCAATCGGAGTGTGGCGGGCCGGGTCGTGTTCGATGTCAATGACGATTGCAGTAACAGTTTCGGTAAAGGAACCGAAGTGTTTCAGCGCAGCTTTATACTGGTGCGACGGGGCGCGGTAGGTTGAACCTCCCTTTCCACGTGCCTGTGTACTAATTCTGTGTCCCATGTTGACTCACCTTACACAATACCCAGCTGAGAGAGAATCTCTTCAGCAGCGTTCTTCTCTTCGAAGGTAATGATTGCCTTCTTGGCTCCCTTGGTGGTCATCAGGGTGCTGATGGATGCGACCTTCTTACCGAAGCTCTTCTCCATTGCTGCCTTGACGGATGCCTTGGTTGCTTCCTTTCGTACGATGAAGGAAAGCTGGTTGGAATTTTCCAGGAGAACCATTGCCTTTTCTGTTACAAGCGGGTGTGCGAGTGTCATAATTATGCCTCCCCGAGTTTCTTGACAGCGGCTTCGGTCCAGACAGTAAGTCTGCCTGCATCGGTTCCGGGGGCAAGAACATTGATGTTCAGAGAAGTGACCGGCATTACATCGACACCGGCGAGGTTTGCACCTGCGGCGAACTCAGTACCGACCGTGACGATTAAGACGGACTTTGCCTGCTTGTACTTGCGTCCACGAGTCTTTCCGCGTCCTGCACGGATTGCACGGGAATCTCTTGCACGGTCAAGGTCTGCGCCAACGCCAAGAGCAATGAGTGCTTTCTTGACTTCGGCAGTCTTGGTGAGTGACTCAAATGCGTCCTCAACAACAATTGCTGCGTCACCCTCGAATTTGTGACCACGGATGGTGACAAGTTCGGTGTTTACGGTTGCTGCAATTGCAGAGCGGATGGCCTTTGCCTTCTCTTTCTTGTTGATCTTCTCAAGGATGATCTTCTCAGCTTTTGGTGCGTGTGCCGGGTGACCGCCTTTGGTCTGCGGAACTTTTGCACCGCGGGATCCGTTTTTGATACGCGGAATCTTGGACTCACCACGCTTGGAACCCCAGCCTTCTGCAGAGGTTCTCATACCTGCATACGGGTCTGCGCCGTACGGCTGGTAGTGTTCGCTCTGGTAGGCGAGGACAGCTCTCTTGATGAGGTCCGGACGGAATTCTTCGGAGAAGACAACCGGAAGCTCGATTTCGTGGAGAGCAGAACCGTTAATTGCTTTTACATTTGCTTTCATCGGTCAGGTCACCCCTGCTTGCTCTGGAGACTCACGAATTCAACAACCGGAGTCTGGATAGTCTGCTCGCCCATACGGGTTGCAGGGCGGATACGAATCAGGCGTTTTGCCGGGCCCGGGATGGAGCCTTTGATCAGAACATAGTTGTTGCGAACAAGGCCGTAGTGGAGGAATCCTCCTGCCGGGTTGATCTCGTCCGGGTTCTCGCCGATCTTAATGACTCTCTTGTTGAACTCAGTGCGCTGCTGGAAACCCATCTGACCGGGCATTGGAACCTGCCAGCGGACGTGGTGAGGGTGCCATGGACCAAGAGTACCGATGTGTCTGGTTTTCTTGGCTCTGGAGTGAGCTCTCTTTCTGAGACAGATACCGAATCTCTTGACTGCTCCCTGGAATCCCTTTCCTTTGGTGATTCCGGTGATGTCAGCGAACTGGCCGTCGGAGAGAATGGTGTTCATGTCAATGCTGGTTCCAAGAAGGGAAAGTGCGTAGTCAAAGCGCTCCTGGGAGCTGCCGCCTGCGACACGGATTTCCATTAAGTCCGGAATCTTCTTTGGAACGCCGGTAAGAGTGTCCGGTTGGGTGTACATCAGAACCATAACTTCGACGACGTCTGCCATTGCGGCGTTGATCTTCTCAGTTGCAGCTGCGGCATTGTGTGCCTTTGCCTTGGTGATTCTGCCGGAAAGAGCCGCAACATCTTCAGACCAGACTTCGGTAAGCGGGTGCTTGCCATAGGTGTCTTTGACGTAGACGCGGATTGCTGCAACTTTCATTGCCGGAATCTCAATTACGGTCACCGGGACCATAATCTCTTTGCCTTCGGTCGGGCTCTTCTTGTGATCGTCAATCATGATGACGTGGGTCATGCCTGCTTTGTAGCCGGCGAAGCCCTGAAGCGTGGGCTGCCCGTTATACTCCGGCCAGGATTGGTACTTAGGTACAATACTCTTGGCCCTCTTGCGAGGATAGTATGCGAGTGAACCTGCACGCGGTCTCACAGTTCTCATGTGTTAATCAGTCCTTAATACTGTGTCTTAGCGTCCAAGAGTGGACGAAGACGTCTGCTGTGGTTGTCAATTAAGAAACAACCGTTCTTTCACCATCGGCCTGCGAAATATTTTCGCCTTCGACCATGGGACGTACATTCTAAGTGTCGGCCTCCGCGCTCAGTGCAATACACTGAGGGCTAAGAAGACGGAAAGACGGGTAGCAATTGATCCAATTGAGGATATCCGCAATGAACGACAACGTCTTGTCTGTTCTTGTGGTTTATGCCCGAAAACGCACGGGTTTAGTGTGCGCGCCGCACAGTTGCGGCTTCCAAGTCTCACGGAAGAGAACCTGACAGTCCACGCGCTCTTTGATTTTCACAAAGAATGGGCTCGTACATATGACGTTCGCCCGGCGCGTTTCATCAGACCTATTGAGGTCTTAATCCTTTGCGGGAACTCCGCGAAAGGGTTACACGATAATGAAAACATTCGCAGAATCTGCGTGTTTTCAAACCAACTGGATATCCACGATACACAGCAGCTATGCTGATATCAGCCTATGAAGGCTCCTCTATTATTGGTAGAGAAGAGTTATAAAGATAGTGGGCAGACTGAAAAAAAGAGATTATCCGAAGTAGAGGTCGCCGTCAGTGTTGAGGTATACCCGGATGTCTTCTCTCACATGCCGGCCTTTGATTTTTTCCGGCATGTAGGAGCTGATGCGGTTGATGAGAGAGATGCTGTCGTAACGGATTTTGATGTTGAGGGGGGCTGCTGCCTGGAAGATCAGGTGCGGGGCTTCCATAAGATCAGTGCCGGCAGCAAGGATGCAGAGGTCGGCAGCATCCAGTGTGTACAAAAATTCAAGGGTCTCTTTTGCACGACGGATGTTTTCATTTGCAGATTTTTCTATAGTACAGATATTTGCTTTTGATGTCCCAAGACGATCAGCGATCTGCTGCTGGGTCATACCCTGTTTGCGGTATCTGATAACTTCCTTCTGACGGTCGGTAAGGAGAGTATCTTTCATGGTTATTAATTTAAGATTGTTAACTATAAACATATTTGGTTACATTCGGGTCAAACCATAGATCAAAAAAAGGCATTTTCAGACCGCACGGTCAGCCCTTGATAATGCGCGCAGTCAATGGTACAGGAGGAGATCATCATGTCTAAAATGCCCCCGACAAAATATCTGGATTTTTACATTTCAGAGGGAACAAAAGAGACATACACATATGCAATATTGAGATATTTAGAAATTGTCGCGCAGAAAAAGATAGAAGTTAAAAATCTTGACGCTGAATGGGAGAATTATCTCTCAGGAGATCAGGAACCGATAAAAGACCTGATCATATTTCCGAAACTGGCACGATCCGCAAAACTCGCGCCGACAACATCAAAATTATACATGCATATTGCAGAGCAGTATCTGAAAGAAATACACGATATAAAGCTCACAGAACAAGAAATAAAGATGCGGCGGCGGTCGGAGCCAAAATATCATGCAGTGAGTAAACGGGTTCAACTGGATCGAATTACCATAGCACAAATACTCAAATTTTCATCACTTCGTACCAGAGTTGAGATTTTGTTTGCCGTGTCCGGAGGGCTGAGGATCGGCGAAATACTATCATTGGAATTTGAAGATATTGATGTGGAGGCAAAACCGGCAAAAATACGCATTCGGTCAGAATGTTCCAAAAATCAAATCGAACGAACAGTACACATATCATCAGAAGCAGTTGACGAATATCTCGCCTATCTGAGAATCAGAGATGAAGACATAAATAGAGGCGTTAGCGGTGCCGATGCCGAGAAAAAGAAAGAATCCAAGAAAATAATCCCCTTTAGTTATGTTGGTGAAAGTGTAATTCTTACAAAGACACTGAAGAGAGCAGGACTGTATAATTTTGATGAGAAGGGAAAAAGAAGCGAGATTCACTTTCACACATTCAGAGCGTATTTTTCGACAAAAGCCCACAAAAGCACAGCCACGAGTGTATTTGTTGAATATTTAATGGGGCATACCGGATACCTTACTGATGCGTATTGGCAGCCAACCGAAGAGGATCGGAAACAGATGTATGCAAAGATAGAGCCACACATTTTAATCAATATTCCGCCGGACTACGAAGAGCTGAAGATCGAGACATCAGAGAAAATTACTGATCTGCAACAAACCAACTCTCACCTCATGGCCGAACTCATGATTATGAGATCACTTATTGATAATATGCAGAAGGAACAGGAACGACAATCCACAATGACAATGATAGGCGGTTTACCGCGCCGACTGCCGCATGATGATCCTGATATCAGTGATGTGTAAAAAAGGAGAGTTAGTCTTTCTGAAGAAGGCCGAGAGTGACATAACGGGCGACAAGCTCATCATGTCCGATTGTGCAGGATATCATCTCAAGAAATTCAGCTTTTGAGAGATAGGTTTGTTCTGCCATCTGACTTTGCAGAAAATCATTGATTTCCTGATTATTATGACTCATGTGCGTCGTTACGGTGCTCCGGATTCCTTCATCAAAGAACGTAAACCGAGGATGCTTTTGTTTTCCGGATACGGGAGCAAAACCCTTCTTTTGTAATACCTTTTTGACTACATCAGCTTTCAGAACGACCATATTACAACCACACCGCACTCCTGAGTTTTTTGCCAAATTCTTTGGCGGCTGTTGTCATAGGGATACTTGGATCGTTATACTCGTCGAAACTGTCGGAGAACTGCAATCCTGCTTCTTCTAATCCCTCCTCCAAGGTCTTACAGGAAACAAGAATTTTAAACTCGTTATTTGCAAGATCAATGAAGCCGTTTTTCTCATCTACATGAAGCAGGAGAGGCAGAGGTGATTTTAATTTTTTCATCTCGTTATCTGCACCAATTGGTACAGAATACAAGAATACAACCCCAGATGCCTTTCCTTCATCTCCGATATCAGAAATATTCAGCATCTGCTCAAGAACATCATCATAGGTCTGATTGCCGCGTTTTCTGGAGCAGACACGCTCTTTAGTACGCGTCGAGACGGTGATACTCGTTTTTTGTGGTCTCTGATCCATCGCCTGCATGATATCAGATAATGGGAAGGGTGAGATAATAGGTTTTGTTGTCATGGACGATTTCCTAACTTCATTCCCCAGTAACCCCACATCAGGCCGCGATCAGCAACGGGATACACGCCGCGAAGGTTCCAGTCCCAAAGATCGATGGTTTGTTTCATTTTTGGGAGTTCCCATCGAAGGATAGGATATTTCGATTTCGATTTATCAAATATCCACACGTTTTCAAAGTCCCATCCGAGATAATCAACATAGAACTCAGGAGATTGCAGCTCTTCGTCGGTTACATCTTCTCCACCGACATATGTGTTGTACACCGTAGATGCATTGTATCCGACAATTAACCCCACTGATGAGGAACCATTGATGTAATCATTCATTCCAACGCAGGAAATGATTTTTGCGCCGTCATGATTCATGCCGGAAATACCGCCAACTGACGATTTACCAACAACATCTCCGCGGGCATAACAATTTTGAATGACACTTCGTGATATATGATTGCATCCTGAGATTCCACCGGTATTTGTTCGAGTTGCATGTACATTTGCGGTTGTATAGCAGTCGCTGACTATTCCGTCATTGTGGCCGAGTAAACCTCCAGTGTGCTGCACTCCGTAAACATTGCCATGTGAAGCGGAATAAGCGATAATACCTGATGAACCGTTGTATCCAACCAGAACTCCGGAACAACCCTCATCTGCCACGTTTCGACTATCATAGAGCGTTACCGTTCCTGATGCTGAACAGTAAAGGACAGAGCCGTTATTTCTTCCTGCAATACCACCGACATTGCCGGTAGAACAGTTATCAAGGCAAAATACACTACCAAAAACCGTGCAATAGGCAATTGTTCCTCTGTTTTGTCCAGTAATCAGTCCCGCCATTTCTCCGAAAATCTCGCCTGAAACGGTGAGATTCATTACTGTGCCTGAGTTAATCCCAAAGAGACCGCTGTTTGATGAACTTACTAACAACCCTGTAATTTTGTGATCATTTCCATTGAATGAACCTGTAAACGGTGATGCAGTTGTACCTAATGGCTCCCAATACCCCCATGACGTTAAGTCAATGTCTTTCATCAGGATGAAATGTTGAGACAAATTGTTCCGAATTTTCCGCAATTCCTCCGCAGTTCGGATCAAATATGGATTTTTTTCGGAACCGTCACCACTAAGTTGTGGGTATTTTTTTGGGATCCATCCTGCATCACAGAATGATGATCGGGTAGCATCATAGGTCATACCTCTGTAAGGTGTGGCTGAAACCGTTGCAGATTGCTGCACAGCAGCTCTTGCTTCCCAGATGAGATATATCGTTTCTTCATTCACGTTGGCGGTGCACTGCAGAGTTGTACTTGCTGTCTCTTTCTGATTTCTCTCCCGCTCTTCTCCTAAACATTCGGCAATGTTCGTAATTGCTGAATAGGTTACACCGCGATATATGTCAGAAATGTCCATCGGGCGCGGTAATGTTGTCAGCGTAGAGAAAGGATTTCCAGCAGACCAATCTGTTTTTACTGCCTTTGCTTGATGTGTTGTTTTTGCTGTTTCTCTCTCACTTCTCTGCCGTCCCTCTCCTGAATTTTCAGCAATGTCTGTTACTGCTGAATAGGTTGCACCGCGATATATCTCAGAGATGTCCATAGGAGGAAATGAGTGAAGAACAGTGGTGTACACTGTCATCTCAATCACCTCTTACTGCTTAGGGGATACTGCATAATCGAAGGCAGATTCGTAGGGAATTGCACAATACATTCCACTTCCATCCACGACAGCAACAATGAATTTGTGCGTCGTGCCCCCAGAGTCCACCCATGAGAGAATATCTCCAATCTGTAATCCTCCGGTAACAGAAACTTTGAACCAACGTCGTGTTTCCGCATAAGGCTTTCTCGCTGAAGCTACATCGTTCTCATATTTTGGGAACTGGAAGTACACTTTGTTGTTCGCTTCGGAGCGATACGCTTCTCTTTCCACGAATGCGCCTTCGTGTTGGTTAAGACCTGCAAGAGTGTTTCCATTACTTGCGTAAGTCTGGCAAGCAAAACGATACGGACGAATGTAGAAGAATCCCTCAGCAGGATGACCGTCGGCAGGACGATTTGTGTGAGTCATGCCAATTGGTGCTCTACTGCTCCATGCATCTCCGCTTCGTTTACAATAAAGGACAGCAGGACACTCTTCAGCATCATCATACTCTACCCACGTGTTTGGGAAAAATTCAAGAGCTGCAAAAACACCAACACCATACGAATAGGTGTTTTGGACTGTCATGATGATTCCGTATTTGTCGATCCACAGTGATGTAGAAAACACATTTGGACTAACCAGCATTGAGAGAGTGGTAAGGTCTACGTCATCCCCACGGGCGTAGAATGGGATAAAACCTCTCATTGTTGTTCCTGAGTATGTGTGTGTGGCTGTATCCCATTCTTTAGAGAAAATAACTCTGATTCCAAGAGTATATCTTGGTAGATTATTAATATTTGAACCGTAATCTGCAAACAATGCTTTCCCGTGAATGAATGTTACATACTGTCCTGTGGGGACGTGCTGCAAACAATATCCTGTTTGATTGAAATTGTCAACTGCATTTTCGTCGATGAGTGTAAAATCATCCGTTGCTGTTAAACCCTCCACTATCTTCGAGATGATAGTCGGAGCGTCAAATGATCCTTGAATAACTGTTGTCATTTTTTTCCCTCTTTTTTAGTAGAATACCATCCGGCAGCTCCATTCCGCCGCCTCGGTATTGGTGTTCGTTACGCGAATCGTGTAGTCGTTGATTGCAATGCCATTCTTCAGAGGAAGACAGCCAGATTCACCAAGGAACCACGCGATCACATCGTTGTCTTTCATGATTTCGACAAGTACCCCATTTGGAGCCGTGACCATGAGGCATTTTAACCGCCTACCGGCTGAAGAACTGTATTTCCATACTTGTCCTGCCGCAAGTGATCTGTCCGTTGTGGACTGTGGAAACTGAAGAAGAAGGTCATCGGAAAATGCTTCGCCATTAAGCAGGGAAAACAGCGTCTTAAAGTTCGTGCAGAGCAATTTCCCCAGATCTGATAAGCCGAATACCATTACTTTTTCCTCCTAAGTAAAAAACAGACAAAGAACCCTCCGGTAATACCTGCACCAAATAACAGGACATACTTTAACAGTCCTCCATTGGTTTTTTCTTCGGTTGTTGGTTCGTCAGCTGTTTTCAGCAGCTGATCACAAGATACGAATGCCATTGTGTTATCCCTCCACATCTCCGCCGCGGAATGGGGCGAGACCGAGCTTCCCGCGAACTTCGTTCAGGCTGCCGATCATGCAGTTCTGCAGCATTTTGATACCGCCCAGCTGATGATAGATTGCCAGAAGAATTCCAAGAATCGCACAAAGAAGTGCGTCGGTTATTTCAAACATCATGTTATTTCACCGCCTGCATGAGTTTCGGGACGGCGTACACGGCAATGAGGGCGAGGCCGGCGATCATGATAATGCCGGCCACTCCTTTACTACCGGTCTTTCCGATGTTTCCCAGAGCCGAAGAGGTTCCTGCACCGGCTGCGGCAATGCCGATACCAGCACCGGCACCAACAGCCGCAGGCATTCCAAAGGAGCGGGTGATTTTCACCGCTGCCTCCTTTGCGCCGACCGATCCGGACTGACTTGTCCGGACGGTTTGCGAGGTTGCGCCGCTCTTGATGAGTGATGCAGAAGTCTGTTTCAGCGCTCTGGGCATTGGGATTTTCATCATGCCGCGTTTCCTCTCTTGGTTTTACCTCCGGATTTTGTTGGTTTCTTTCCGGAGGTGGTCTTGACCGGTGTTTTTGTCGGTTTCTTTCCTGTATTGTACTTTTTCCAGACCCAACGACCGCCAATGAACGCGACTGCACCAAGGGCGAGAAGGAAGGGAAGGGAGAGACCGCGTCTGCGTGCAGCTTCGGCGATGTCACCTACTACCGGAACGTCCTCAAGGTAGCCGCCGAGACCTTCGGCGAACTCTTCGAGCGGCTGCAGCTCATCAGGAAGAATCGGACTGTCGTAGTACTGACCGTCTGGTGTTTCAATCCAAGGCTCCTCAGCTTCATAGGGTGTTGTTTCCGGGATGAGTCCTCCTCCCTCCATTGGAGCAGCGTCAGACTCGTAGACGTACTCGTCTTCCTCTGCTCCGCCGCCGCCAAGCATACTCCATGCAAATAAGCCGGTGAGTCCGATACTGCCAACATCGGCGAGTGTGCCGATAAGTCCCCTCTTAGGGACAGTGGTTGCTGCCGGTTTTGCGGTTGAAGATACCTTCGGTGAAGTGGTTGCCTTTGCCGGTGCGGTGGTCTTGACCGGTGTTTTTGCAGCTGCAGCTTTTGGTGTTGCGGTCTTTGGAGTGGTTGTTTTCACCGCCTTCGGTGCTGCGGTTCTTGCGGGTGTAGTTGTTTTCACTGTTTTTGCAGTGGTGGTTTTAGGTGCTGCTTTCTTTACGACTACCTTTTTTGGAGTCGTTTTCTTGAGCAGCTTTGATAATCCACTTAATTTGCTCATTTTTGTAGCCCCTTTAAATCCTGTTTTTGCTGTTTTTACAAGCCCATATCCCAAACCTCCGGAGATAACACCGAGTCCAATGGCTGCCGTGTCAATGGCCGCACCAACATAATCCTCCGTGGTCAGTTCTTCGCCGCGGCCTGTGGCCGTCTTGTTGACAACGTTTGCGAGATCGAGCGGAAGAAGAATATCTCCTGCGAGAGCTGCGCCAGTTGCGGCGAGGTCGCCTGATTCGTATGCATCATTGCGGGCATCAATTACAGTGTCAACAGTTCCGGATACCGGATTTACAGCAGATACAACCGGAGGATTCTTACCGATGCCTTCGACTGTGTTTCCGACAGATTCAGAAGCAGAGGCAAAACCGGTTTTGATGAATTCCACACTTGCAACTATCGGTACTGAAACCGGAGCGGCGAATGATGAGATCCGCTGCCCGGCTTCTGCTCCTATTGTTGTCGCTGCCTGTGTGGCGGTTGCTGCTGATGTACTTGCAGTACTGATAACCACTTTTGGCAGTGCTATGGAAGTTTTTACGGTGTTATCCGCAATGGATGCAGCCCCAGAAGAGATGTTTTTGGCTGCCTGCGTTCCGGCAGTGCCGATGTTGACGGCTGTTTTGGCTACGGTGCCGCTAATGGCGGCAACCGTGTTATTTACGTTTCTGGTAGTGATGTTGACAGTGTTGGCAATGGTGCCAACCACAGCCGCAGCGGTTGAGTTTACATTCCTGACGGTGTTGTTTGCCGTTTGAGTAATCGTTGTTGCGGCTTTGGTTGCGGTTGAGTTGATGTTTCGAGATAGAGTTGTTGCAGTATTGGAGATGGTTTTGGCTGCCTGCGTGGCTGTTGCGTTAATTCCCGTCCAAAGGGAGTTTACCGCAGCGAACAGGGACATAGCCTTATCTCCGTTCAGGCCTCAAGAACGGCGCTGACCGCGTCGAAGACTGCGGTGTTCACGGTGTACTGTTCAATGATCATGCGCAGTTCGCCTCCGGCAGCTGCGGATGTGCTGATAGTCTGATCACCTTTGCGGAAGTTCCAGCCGCGGAGGCCGAACTCGTCACCGGTGAACTCTGCGCCGAAGTCGATGAGAGCGACACCGGCAACTGCTTTGAGGTGATAATCTGCCTGATTGAGATTCTGAAGCGTCTTCCATCTCATGTTGTAGGCTTTGACGCGGCGGCTCATGTTGAGATCAACGCCAAGTTTGGTAGGCTCAGACGCGGCACGTACAGGAGTGTCACCGATTGAAGAACTGATGAAGAAAATTCTCCGGATGGTGTTGGCACCTGCAGGGAGTTCGTAAACATCCCGCGGTTCGTTGGATGCGTCAAAAGTTTTAGTCACAACGCTGATGTTTGGTTCAGCCGCAAGATCGACGTTTTCGCCGCGTTTCTCAGGATTGTAGGCATAGACTCCGAAAAATTCTGCTTTGCTTTCAAAGATTTTCTCAGAAACGGTAACATCCGCTCTTACCGCGGTGATGACGAGGTTCGCGTTGAGGTTGGTCTTGAGGTCATGAGTGAGATCAAGAGACTGCTTCGTGTTTGCGAGGACGTCGCCGCGATCCAGCTGCACGGTAAAGGGCACATTGTTTACTCCAGCTGCAAGGGCAAGGTTAGTGTCCGGATGGATGAGTCCTGCTTCTCCGTGATCGTAGATATTCATCAGTATGCCGTCAAGGCCGCTGATGTTGTAGTGTACAATGTTTCCGTCACTGACAAGACGAATTTCTTTGATGACGTTGAAGAGATCAGCGTACTTGATGGTTTCGGCAGCGGTTGCCGTGACCGTGATGGTATAATCCATGACGATTTTGTCGATGACGTTGTGAAGCGGCAGGTCAATTTTTTTGTGACTTGCGGTGAGTACTTCGTCAAGGGTGCGTTTTGCTCCTTCCATGATGTTCACTTCCGGATTGCTTTCACTACGGCAGTGCCGCCTACAATGGCAATGCCGCCGATGATACAGGCAATGCCGATGGCTACTGCAGGGTGGTGTGCGATGTCGTTTCCAATTGTTTTCACGTTCATTTGGTTAATTCACCGATTGCCTGTTTGGCGGTTGAGTATTTAGTGATAAAAAAGAGGGATAGGGGATTTGCTGCACGGCTGAGGGGGATTAACCGTAATGTTTGGTGATGCGGTGAATCTGATCGGGGTGCAGTGTGCCGGTTATTTGTCCGGTTGTGTGGTCGTAGATGAGCGCACCGTATTGAGGGAGTGCGAGGTTTTGTTCTGCGAAGTCGGGGATCAGGCGCGTGAGGTATTCTATGTCCTGCGGGATTCCCATTTTGCAGATGACAGAGGTTGCGCATTGGCTCCAAAGGTCTTTTGGGAAGCTCTGAATCCTTTGATCTATGCAGATGAGGTTCTGGTTGTAGGCGCGACCTTCGCGGATGATGTTTTCGAGAATTTCGTTTGCGACGTTTCCGGAGGGGTTCCAGAGATGCGCCTCTTCAATGCCGAGGGTTCGGGCTGTTTCGGTCTGAAAGACTACTTCGGCGAATTTTTCATACTGCGCGATGAGGTCGCTTCTTTTGGTTTCTTTGACCGGTGTTGCTACGATGTATTTGGAGGCTTTGAGGGCGTTTTTCCAGTTGTAGGTTTTGCCCGGAGCGATCTGCAGAAGGGTTACGCCTTTCATCTGACAAAGGCCTACGTGGTTTTTGACTTTGGTATCGAAGAGAATAAAGGGACGTTTTTGTTTGCGCAGCTGTTCAAACATCCAGCCTGCTTTCATGCTTTTGCCGCTGCCGGTGAATCCGAAGATTCCCATGTGTTTGGTGAGGTTGAGAGTTGGTTCTGTCACTCTTCTCCTCCAATGGCTACGCGCTTTGGTCTGTTTGCAGGGAGATCATTTTCTGGAAGTTCATAGGTGAGGGTTTTTTCTTCCTCTTGTTCGTCTTCGATTTGTGGTGTACTGTCTTCGGTTGGTGCATCGGACTGCGTACTGTCGTCTGTTTCGAGTTTTTCTTTCACGAGGTAGAGGATCGGCGGAGCGAAGCAGAGACCGAGGCCGCAGAGACCGATTATGAGGTTTAGAATCGGCTGATCGGGTTCTATGGAGTCGGGGCAGTAGTGCCAGAGGGCACGATTCATGCAGGGGCGGCAGAAGCTTTCCCATGCTGCGGGGTTGGGTTCGGGGATGTCGTGATCTCTGCAGTAGGTGACGCTTTGGTCGATTGCGATGTCTACGACTGCCATAAAGGGATGATCTTCTCCGTCATGGGTGTTTTGCTGCGGAGTGTTGGTATTTTCCTTTGTTTTGGGGTTGTCGTTGGTCGGTTTGGTCTCTACTTGGTCAGTGATGTTTTTGGTTTCGGGTTCTTCGGTCATGGTTTTGCCTGTTTTGTGGTCGGCGTTCTTCGGATGGTGAAAATAACTTCTGTGTGGTCGTCGAGTTCGAGCCGTCCGGAGAGTCCGGTTGTGTTGTAGTCGTGAAGGGCTTTGGATATGTCAAGAATGACGCTGAGTGCCTGAGGAATGGTTTTGAGCCGGTCAAACATGGTTAGTTGAATCCTGAGACATGGATTTTTTTGGCGGATTTTACGGTTTGTTCTTCGGATTGAGGAACGCTTCTTTTAGCCCCTCGGTTACCGCGGGGGGCACGAAAGTAGATGACGCCTGCGATGATTGCGACGCTAACACCAACAGCTGCGGCGATGAGGAGTTCTTTGGGTATGTTGACGTGACGTTTGGGGTTGTCTGCGCTGTTTTTTGATTTTCCGTCGATGAGTGCGGAGATGTCCACTTCTGGATCGAGAAGTTCGGTGTCGGTGGTTGGTGTCGGCTCTTCGGTGCGGGGTTCTTGATCGGTTTGTGGTGTACTGTCTTCGGTTGGTGCATCGGGCAGGTCTGATGCGGTTTTCCGGTATTCGATGTAGGCTTCTTCGGTGGTTGCGGTGCTGCTTTTGCTGCGACAGCGGTTGCACTGCGGGATGCGGGAGGTTTCGCGTGTTCTCCACACGTTTCCGCAGATGTTGCATTTTCTGTATGCGGTCATGCTGGTTTGTTTTGTACGAGAGATATATAAATCTGAAAAAGTCTGCTATATGCGAAGTTTTTGAGGTTTATCTGTGCCTGCGGCTCATGTGGTTGTGGAGGTGAAAAAACCGTGATCGAGTTAAGCGAACCGTTTATTCTTTGTCTTGCCATTCTTGTTCTGATTGGCGCGGCAGTTCTTGCGATTCTGATTCTGATAATTCCGGCAACTCTGGATTATCTGAAGAAGAAGGCGCGTGATGAGCTGCGGGCGGAACAGAAGCGGCAGCGGCATGAGGCTTTTGAGGAATTCGCCCAGAAAGCACAGTATGCAGACTTTACGAAGGATGTTATGGCCGGACGGGAGACGTTCAATTCTGAAAAAAAGGAGATGTGAGGTTTTTTAGCTGTAATAAATCTCTATTGCCTTTGTCTCATGCAAGTAATTTCTTATAATTCTATTTTTTTCGATGAGGTCGAGCAGTTCGTATGGGGTGCATACTTCGTCCAGTGCTTCTTTTATCCACCGCTCCGGACACCTTGAGATGTTGATGCGGATCATTGATGTTACATTTTGTAACGGGATATGATAAAGATTTCATCCGCTACGCTGTTTAAGACGAGCGCGTTTTTCTTCCATGAACCGCGTCTCTTCCGCCAGCTGCCTATCATATTCGGTTCGGTCGGGTTCTGCGGGGATTAGGTTGGTGATGAGCTGCGGCGGGAGGTTCTCTTCAGTGATAATTGCGGAGGCAGGGACAAAACCAATGTGGTATGGTTTATGTTTGTTCTTTGCTACAGGCAAAGGAGCGCCGGAGCTGATCGAGGCAGGGCGGCTGCGTGCATCAAACATGGTCTCAAGCCAGCGGGGGAATACTCCGCCGGAGATGGTGCCAAGGTATGCCCATTCGGGATCACGTTGTGTTTTGGGAGGTTCGGGGATTCGTTCTCGGTAGACAGGTTTTACAATTCCGTCATCGTCTTTGATGTAGTCTATTGGTTCGGTGTGCTGTTTTTCTTTTTTCGGTATTTGTGCCGGCGCGTCAGGATGTCCAAACGGAGCGAGATTTCGAGATTTCGACATGAATTTTTTATTGATTGCCCAGTACATTTCAAAGTCCTTATGATCATAAACGGCTTTGTTGAGATATTTTCTGAGGTATTTTTCCGGTGATTCTCCATCTTTGGCGTCGGCAGGTTTGCCGCGTGCCCATTCCCATTTATCATCAACCGTCCTGATGAGTGGTATTTGTTTGGTGATTTTTCCCTGTCCGCATTGTTCCCAATCGCGAGATATCTGTATGTCGTTGGCAATGCGATCAATGCCGAAGAGGATCGCGTGACAGTGCAGCATCATGTTTTTCTGGAATTCGTATATGCAGATGTACTTTGGCCGATAAGATTTTTTGGGATCGTAGGTTCCGGCGGTTTTTGCGGCTGCTTTGTTTCGTTTGGTAAGAAGGGACATGTACCGGTTCCATGCTACGGCGAAGTGCCTGTTTGCGATCCAGACATTTTCATGCATGCCGGGCGCGGTGGTGAGAGTGAGGAATACGGCGTGATTGTAGTATTTTTTGCTTTCATTCCATGCGTTATCGTAGGTGTCAAGGTTGGCAAGCTGTCTGCTTTTGCTGTTGAAACGGGTTTTGTACTCAAGGAGTTTGAGGTTGCTTTTGTCGGGTGATTGCCGCTGTGAGTAGGGGCAGAGCACAATTGCTTTACTGTTAATTTCCCGAATGTAGCGGTCATAGGGTTTTTTGACACAGGCTATGATATGTTGGAGTTCCGGCCTGATCGGTGATGAGCGGCTTTCCCGCTGCCACATCCAGAGATGTTCACGGCAGCGGGTGTTTCTCAGGAGCTTGCAGGCGTCGATCCGCAGAGGGTTTGTTCGTTTGGGGAAGCGTGCCCAGTACCATTTATCCGGCTGTTTTGCTTTGGTTTCAGACCCTATTTGCGCCTTTTCCTGCGGGTTTGAAATTTGCACCTGCCTTATCAAGTTGGTTGCTGCAATGGTTAAACGCCAAAAATAAATCGGTGTGTCCCAACCTCCTAAAAACATTATTCCTTTCTGCTTGTGACAAACCCCGGACTTTTCGAGCTTATTTAGTACCCTGAGAATGTGATGATAGAGCTTTCCATAGCCTTTCTCAACGATACCGTAAGCGGCTGCGGCGGCGTTACGTATATGGATAGTATTTGCACCTTCGAAAAGAAGCGGGACGATGTCAAAGGGCTGCCTGCGGTGAACGGTATCTGCATAAACGTAAATGGGAAGGATGCCGTTGGGGTTGGCGGTCGCTCCGCTGTTTGTGATGGTGCCGTGTTCGCTCATAGTCCGGGAAAAAGAGGGATGGTTTAGAATGGTCTATGTGGAGAGAGGGGGGTCAGGCGTAGCCTATGTCGTCTGACTCAGTGAGAGTCCGCAGAATTCTTTCAAGTTTGTCTATGCGGCGCTGTTCGTGTCCTAAGGTGCGTTCGAGATCACTAACTCGCCGCTTGAGTTTCCGGTGTTTTTTGGTCATACCTTTGCCGCAGATACGAAACCTACCGACTGCACCGGTAGCACCGCCGCGAAGAAGTGAACTTGCAACACCTGAACCGGATCGAACTTGCCTTTGTTGGCCGTCCACCAACCGATGAATCCGGCAGGGGAGTTGAAGCCCTCGGCTCCATAGAGTTCTTTGGCGACACTGTCGGCGTACATCTCAATGATATGAGTGATGCGGAACAGCTGACCGTCAATGCTGAAGATGTCGCCGGCTTCTCCTTTTTTATGAGTGCGTGAGGTGCAGCATTTGCGCCCGTCTTTGATGGCGGCCTGCATCTGCTGCGAGAAGGGAAGGATGATTTTACTCATGATGACACCCGCCGCAGCTGCATTGTTTGGTGAGGTGATCTTTCCAGACCGGTGAGAGGGAGTACACATACTCCTCTTCCTCATCAAGCTTGCACTGGATGATGCCGCAGGATTCAAGACCATCAAGACAGGTGATGATGTCAATACGGGTGTCGGTTTCCTCTATCGTGCGGGATGTTATGCTGTCTTCGGTGAGTTCGGAGCGTGCGGTGAGTGCCTGACAGATGCGGAGGGCAAGGTTTGAGAGAGGCTTGTCATTCATGCGAAGTTCACCGCCGTTGCTTCTGCGTCGATGATTGCGGCAGGTGCTTTGCGTCTGTTCTGCGGTCGCGTGATGTCCCACTCAGCTACAGGACTTTTGCCGGTTGCGGAAATGGTCATGATCCGGATAAGTGGTGGATGATTGCTCTTCGGGTTTTGAGTGATCAGGATCACAGTGTCACCGAATGCGCCAATAACGCGGGAGTAGATGATCTCACCAGTCATTTCTCCGCAGGAGGAAACCAACCTGAGGAGGTTGCATCTATCCCGCTGATGCGGTGAAGGTGCAGGAAGCCGGACTTCTACGGCTCTGATAAGTTCGATGCGGTTGACTACGTTCCAGCCGACATTTAACGCGAAGCTGACGGCGGCCTTTGCGGTGTCGGCGTCTTCGGTACTCAGGACGCGTAAAAGAGCACGGCGAAGGTCTTTGATTCCTTCGATGTAGAGAGTTTCGAGAGAGGGGATGATTTTATCCGGCTCTGGGGTCAATACTTCTTTGCCTGCACCCTGATTCTGTTTGGCGACATTAAAAGGGCAGGCGTTTTGTTTTGTTGCTTTCGTGGTCATTGGTATCTCATGCTCCGATCCATTCATCACAAGTTTCGCTTTGGTGCGTCTCTTCGTTGCATAACGGGCTTTTCTTGTTTTTACAAATACCCCATATTTCGTCTGTCTTGTGTTTCCACAAGGCACACATCCAACATTTTCCTTTTACATTCATGCGTCAGCCCCAAACTTGAGATCAACATGGGATGAAGGTGAGGCAGGTGGTGGTGGTATTTCACCTGTAAGAATCATTTTGTTGATTACTCGCAGTATTTCTCGTTTCAATTCGTCTTTTGGCGTCTCAGTCATTCAACAACACCTAATCCTGATAAGATCAATTCTCTTGCTTTGGCGGAAACAGAAATTCCCGATTCATCCGCACGGTTCATAAGAATTATTGCTGCGCTTTCCGGAATTGAGGTACCAATTTGTACGTTGTTTTTCTGACGCGGTTCAGTTGGCATGCGGTTCAGCTCTCCAATGTTTTTGCAATATTTTTTCTCAGTCATGATTATCACCAAAATACTTTACAAGAATATCACGTGCTTTTGCAGAGGGGCTGATTCCTTCAGCATCAGCAACAGAGACTAACTGTTCCGCAGTCTTTTCAGGAATGCGTGTTGATATTCTCACGTTGTTCGGGGTAGTTACGGGTTTTTGACCGTTTCTAAGGTCTTTCAGGGATTTCTGATTCACAGTATTCGCATTCATACAGGTCATACCGTGACTCCCTCTTTCTCAAAGTATGCGGACAGTGCCGATTCAACGATTGATCCATCAGAGAGGCCACGTTGCCGCATTGCTTCTAACTTAAGTGAAAGGGTTTCTGTGAGTGTTACCTGCACACGGATTTTTTTAGAGTTCATATTTTCCTCCTTGGTCTCATATGATTGTGAATCTCAGCTTGTATCTCGTTAGATACAGACTTTGGGAGCTGGATAGTCACGGATTCTGATGTGTCAGGATCAAACTGGAGTGTCATTTCTTCTGGGAAGAAAACGGCATTCCGCAGCTCAACTCCTCCGCGATAAGGAGCAAACAAAACATGTTCAATTACTTCTGTTATCTCCAAACAAAAACAGACAAACTCTAATGTAGGCCGTTCGTTCATGTGGAGGGTGTCACAGATTGCATCGAAAATCTCTTCACGAGGATACCGGGAGAAATGCATGAGGTCACATGCCATCCCCAGATAGTAAATAGTGGTTCCTTCGACCTTCATCGATGTTCATCTCCTTGTGTCCCCATCACGCAGGTTCACAAAGAACCATTGTATTTACAGATATTTATTGGTTCTCTTAGAACCACTTTGTTCACATAAATCCAATATAGTTCAGAGTGAACACGTAGTAACCATGATCACACCTTCAAATGATGAAATTGGAGACGGAAAAGCACATTTCAATATCAGAGTAGATTCTGCATTAAGGCAAGAAATTGAAAAACGCGCCGAGGCCGAAGGTGTACCTCTTGCTTCATGGTGTCGTAAAGCATTCCGTTTCGCGTTACAGCATATGGACAATAATGAGATAACGATCACATCGAAACAAGAGATGCGTGAAGTTATGAGAGAGCTACTCAGAGATGAGGGATTGCTGAAAAAAGAATAATAGATTTCACCAGTATCCTCGCACTCGTGCCTCAAGTTTTTTCTGAGAGAGAAATTCTATTTCATGCATCCAGACCACATAATGGGGAGAACGCATAGGGAAACATTCTTTCATTATTTTCATGAAGTTCTCTGCTGCTCCCTCATCAACTTCCGTGAACCTTCTCAAACGCGGGTAAGACACAACGCCTTCATACACCAATCCGTATACCGGAAGCTGAATCACATTTTTGAATTCGTACGCTTTTCCCGAAGAATTCATCTCCATTGTACCCATCTCAGCAATTTTCTCCGATGTGACAATATAATACCGTCCACCCATTTCAAAAAAAAGCCGTTTTTTCTCTCTGGACTGAATTCTCGGTTCAAATGAATTCGAGTGACCATAAGGAGGAACATGCTTACACTCACAAATCCAGATGGGATCATCTATTCCGGATAGTTTGAGATAACCCACAATTTCAGACACACATTTTTCTGCCAGTTCATGATCCATAGCAGTGAACTTTTTCTCAGGATATGCCATGTATCCCTCAGAAAGAATCTCGCGTAATGATGTTTCAACAGACCCTTCCGTCAGCATCGTTCCCGGTGCTGAGTCCGTATGTCGCGTGATGCGTCTCCCATAATAATATGCTGACCATCCACTCAGATATTTCTCTTTTGAAACACAGTATGAAAGAGTGTCATCCCCATTTAATCGAATTTGAATAAATCCTTTGCTCGTAGAGGGGTAGATAACAAAATTTGGAAATGGTGTATCTTTGATATAGAAATAGGTATCATCAAAGTAGTCAATGTCTGTACACATACAAAGAGGTGGAAGTTAAAACATAAATGTCTTCGGTCACATACGATGATAAAATAATGGGCAGGGAGTAGGTTTTTTCCTCAAATCATAAAATCGATCAATATTTTTTGTGCATGTCGCCGATATTCCCAAAGAGTACGACGATAACGGCACGTCCATCCGGGTAAATTTCATAAATTGCGGTAAATGATCGCCCTATGTGAAGCCGATACCGATTCTTTTTCCCTTGCAGCTTTTCCTTATCTCCGCCATATCCGGGATAGGGATTTGTCCCCAACATATTCAGTGCTGCCACGCACCTGAGATAATCCTCTCCTTTCAACGAGGCTAACGCTTTTTGGACGCGTGGGGCGAGAATAACAGTAAACGTCATTTTTTTCTGCGGATTTCTTCCTGTTTCTTCATGAACTCCTCAAGAGTACAGAACTCCTCCGGATGTTCCTGCGCCTCACGAAACATCTGATCTATCTCCTCCTCTGAGAAGTCATCAACGCAGGGAAGTGAAGAAATTTCCTCCCGCTCTTCCAGTACCCGAATTGATGCCGCAACCACATCCCCATAGGTCTGATCCCCTTTTCGGAGTGCAACTATCCGCCGGTGGACATCGGCAGACACCATAACGGATTTTTTTTGTTCCGGTTCCATCGCCTGCATGATATCAGATAATAGGGAGGATAACATAATAGGTTTTTTGCATAGGATAAGTTCAAAATCTCTCAGGTAGATTATCTCTGAACACACCTGACGAAAAGATTAGGGAGGCGTGAGTTCTCCGGATCGGATCATCTCCAAAATGATCTCCCTGATCTCTTCTTTCAGCTTGTCTCTACTGTTTGGCGTGCTCTTGTCACTAACCCGTGCCGGGGTCGTACTGCCGCTATCGGCTCGTCCGGCTAATGCATCTTCGGCTGCGTTGTGTGATTGCTCGTGCTCCGAGTTGTTGACTGCACGCTGTGAAAATGAGTGAGGATTCACAACGCTTCGCCTCAGTGAAGAATCGACAGAAGAACATAAAAAAGGAAGACCGCGCGGTGTGAAAGTGCCTCGCGGTAAAATAGGTGAAAAATCATGAAGAGAAAAGAAGCTCAAAATGAAGAGAAAATGACGTTTGGTTTAACCCGTGTGCATCCAAGAACATATTTGGTTAAAGAGGTCTGCCTCAGCAGAAAAAATTCTGCAGGAGAGAAAGAGAGATCAGATCTTCTGAGAGAGACACGCGCACAGATGTCCGAAGGTTCGGACGGATTTCGAGGTGGAGGATACTACCCAAACGAAAAAGATGAGAAAAAAATATTTGCTGTTAAGATTCATCGTCTGTTATCGCACCCCCAATTATCCGAAATTCATCGACATTTTTCGCAAAAAACCAAGGTAACACGTTATTTTTAAAAACCACATTAACAATTCACAAACCTTATATTGGTTCTCGTCGATGATCTGATGTTCTCATTGAAAATGAGAGGTGTAATAAATATGGTAGTTAAGGTAGGAGTTGCAAAGCTCGGTAACATCGCATCCGGTGTTATGGCAGAGCTTCTTTTAGATGAGCGTGCAGACCGTGAAGACATGATGACCTTCATGGCAACCTCTGGAACGAAGCTGCAGAAGGAAGATGTGGACCGTGTTGTCACCAACCTGAAAGCATGGCAGCCGGACTTTGCAATCGTTGTCTCCCCGAACGGACTCCTTGAGGGACCGACCGGTGCACGTGAGGACCTTGCAGCAGCAGGCATCCCGACAATCGTCATCACTGACGATGTTACCGCCAAGAAGGAACAGTTCGATGCACTCAAGGCATCCAAGTTCGGATACATCATCGTCAAGGCAGACGCCATGATCGGTGCACGCCGCGAGTTCCTTGACCCAGTAGAGATGGCAGACTACAACGGCAATCTTGTCAAAGTCCTTGCACTGACCGGTGCATTCCGCAAGCTCCAGATGGAGCTCGACAAAGTCATCGACCAGGTTAAGGCAGGAAAGAAGGGCGCAGAGCTCGTTCTCCCGAAGATTGTTCTGAACTCTGATAACTCTACAAAGGGCGAGTTCACCAACCCCTATGCACTGGCAAAGGCACGTGCAGCATACGAGATTGCACAGTCCGTTGCAGGCGTTAACATTAAGGGTTGTTTCATGACCAAAGAGTGGACAGACTACGTCCCAATCGTCACCTCCGCACACGAAATGATGCGCGTTGCAGCAACCCTCTGTGATGAGGCACGCGAGATCGAGAAGGCAGGCGACGGTATCATCCGCAAGCCGCACAAGAAGACCGGTGAGATCGTTTCCAAGGTCGCACTGATCAGCAAGCCAGAGTAAATATTCTGAAAAATATTTTTTTTCTTTTTTGTGGATGTTGTCCACGATACCGCGAAACTATTTCGTCATGATTTTTTTTTCTGCGAAATAATATTTTGAAACGCGAATAGCGCGAATAAAAAATCGCCAATGGCGATTTTTCAAATAGAATTTATGCAGTGACAAATATTTTGAAACACGAACCACACGAAAAAAAAATGTTCGTATTTTTTTGAGACAAGAATGTTGTCTGAAAAATAATATTATGAATTTTCCAAAAATCGCCATTGGCGATTTTTTATTCGCGTTATTCGCGTTTCTCCACGTTTCAAAACTCACGACAGAAACATCGCGAGCAGCGGCAGCGTAAGCACACTAATCAGTGTAGTGATGAACACACCCTGAGCAGCAATATCAGGATGGACACGATGCTCGGATGCGAGCATCACCGTGTTTGTCGCAGCAGGCATTCCCGCAGTCACCACAATCACGCCAAGAATCAAAGGGTTGGTGATGAACTGCGAAAAAATCACAAACATCAGTGCAGGAAGAATCAACAGGCGGATGCCTGCGACAAAGTACTGCCTGACATTACCAAAGATCTTTGAGAGATCCAGCTGCGCAAGAAAACCTCCCGTGACCACCAGAGATAACGGAGTCGTCACGCTGTCGAGAAGCGCAAGCGACCCATTGATCGGATCAGGGATTGTGGTCGAGGTCAGAAACAGGGCGAGGCCGACGAATGTCGAGATGAAAGCAGCATTCAACAACAGCTTCGGCTGAAAGACCGGACGTCCTTCTCTACCGCCATGGGCCGTCAGAAGCCAGATGCCAAGCGAGTACGCAAGAATCGTGAACGGAATGTTAAATATTGCCGCGTAAAAAATTGCCTGCGGGCCAAAGATCATCGACAGAACCGGAAATCCCATGAACATCGAGTTGGAAAACACCAGCATAAACCGGAACACGCCGTACTCCTCGTGTTTCGCACGAAGAAGAACCGGAGCAAACCAGGCAATCACGAGTGACACCGCATAGTACCCGATCGCAGAAACAATCAGAAGCTCGCCATTCTGGAGCAGCTCATTCGTAAACGGAATCTGCATCGAGTAGATGATCATTGCCGGAATACAGATATGCAGCAAAAATTTGGAGAGAGAGGAAACTGACGTTTCCGTTAAAATCCCGACACGCCTGCAGAAAAATCCAACCCCGATCAGAAGAAACAGGATTAATATCTGATTTAAGGCGATAAAATAATCCACAACAAACCCTCCCCGAGATATTTTTGTACATATGAAACCGAACCGATAGTTAAACTATCGAACTGATCAATTATATTATATGGACGAAATCGTCGAACAGGGATTTGAACGGCTTCAGACGTTGATCAGCGAAACCAAAACAGAGCAGGAGCGCCTCTCTGAAGAGATCCTCAAACAAAATGCAGCCCTTCTTTTGCGCATGGCAGAGTCTGTCGCACCGATAGCAAAAGAGGTCGGATCCGAGTACCTGCTCAAAGCAAAGCAGGACAGCAAAGGAGATCTCTATGATCAGAAGTACTATGACGAAAAAATGATCATTCTCGGGAAGAGTGAGGAACCTGTCGCGCTGAGGCCGGACGATCCCAAGAAAAAAGTCATTCAGCAGTTCTGTGTGCTCTCGGAAAACGGAAATCTCTACGAACTGATGTTCTCAAACGACGGATTCGTCATCGATACCTATGCATCTCCGCTGACACCCGAGGATGCGCTGGAGTTTTACGGCTACGACATCATCTACATGCTCTACTCTGCGATGAAAGAATACCTGCTTGCAGAAGAGGATGTGCTTGCCGCACTCGATATAACGCTTGGATACATCCAGAAAAAGAACCAAAAATAATTTTTTTTATTTTTTGAAAGCAAAGAAAAAACAGTGGGCCCGATGAGATTCGAACTCATGACCTCCCGGTTATCAGCCGGGCGCACCACCTAGCTATGCTACGGGCCCCGATTGGGTGTTACCCTAATACATATGCCCTATCCATATAAATAGATTCCGAAATCCGAATGGAGACAGGCTTAACTGCTTGTTCTGCCAAACTTTAAGGAATAATATATTGGCAGGATGAATACATGGCTGAAGAGAGAAAAAAACAATATCTTCTCGGAAACGCGGCAATTGCCCATGCATGCCTTGAAGCAGGAGTGGACTTTGTCTCGGGATACCCCGGAACCCCATCCTCTGAAGTGGTTGACACTCTTCGCGGAGTAAAGGATCCCTGGTATTATCTTGAGTGGTCGGTCAACGAGAAAGTTGCTTTTGAAAATGCGATCGGTGCAAGCTGGTGCGGATGCAGATCGATTGTAACCATGAAGCATGTCGGCCTCAACGTTGCCGCTGACCCTCTGATGACCTCAGCCTATACCGGCGTGAAAGGCGGATTTGTTGTTCTGTCGGCAGACGATCCGTTCGCCCACAGTTCGCAGAACGAACAGGACTCTCGGATGTATGCAAAGTTTGCCCAGATCCCGTGTCTAGATCCAAAGGATGTTCAGCAGGCTCATGATATGATGGCTGATGCCTGGAACATTTCAGAGAAATTTGCCCTGCCAGTGCTGTTTCGACCCACAACCAGAATCTGCCACTCAAAGAGCGACGTAGCTCTCGGCAAAGAAAATCCGTCAACACGCAAAGGTGAGTTTGTCCGCGACCCGAAACAGTACGTGGTGATTCCGGCACACACACGCCCACTTCATGCAATCCTCACGAAAAAGCAGGCCGAGGTTGCAAAATATCTTGTTGAGGCAGGCTACAACTCAGCAGTCGTGCGCGGAGAACGTGCAGTGATTGCCGGAGGAATTTCCGCGGCATATGTTGAAGAGATTCTCCCCGAAGATATTTCGCTGATTACGATCGGCGCATACCCGATCGATGTCGACTGGCTGGCAGAGAATGTTGCAAAACACACCGAAGTCCTCGTCGTGGAAGAGCTGATGCCAATAGTTGAAGAAGCGGTCCGACAGGTTGCAGGAACCGTAACGGTTCACGGAAAACTTGACGGTTATCTGCCGCATGAGGGAGAGTTCTCAACAGCACTTGTTGCAAAAGCTCTTCAAAAGGCTGGCTACCTTAAAGAAGATCCGTTCCCGCCTGAGAAACAACCGACCGCTGTCGCCGTCCGCCCGCCGATTCTCTGTCCTGGATGTCTGCACCGCTCGGTGTTTTATGCGATGAAGAAAGTGTTCAAAGACGGCGTGTTCCCAAGCGACATCGGCTGCTACACGCTCGGACTTCAGATGGGCGCGGTGGACACGACGATCTGTATGGGAGCATCCATCACGGTCGGGTCAGGTATTGCCCACTCGTGTCCGGAGACGGACGTGGTTTCCACAATCGGTGACTCCACTTTCCTGCACACAGGCGTGAACGGTTTGATCAATGCAGTGTATAATAACACAAACCAGACGGTCATCATTCTCGACAACCGGATCACGGCAATGACCGGCCACCAGCCAAACCCGAACACAGGCGTGACCGCGACCGGCGTTGAGTCACCGAAGATCTCGCTCGAAGAGCTGGCACGGGCCTGCGGAGTTTCGTTTGTGGAGTCAGTTGACCCTTACGATCTGACAGATCTTCTGGAGACCCTGAAGGCCGCAAAGGAAAAACCGGGCGTGAAAGTTATCATCGCCAAGCAGCCGTGCGTGATCATGAACAAACGCAACGGCGTAAAACGCAGCAGATATGTGGTGGACGCTGACCGATGTACGAAATGCGGCGCATGCATCAGATACGGCTGTCCGGCTCTGGAGATCGATGAGAATGGTGCGGCAGTGACGACTGCATTATGTACCGGATGCGGCGTGTGTGCCGACATCTGTCCTGCAGGCGCTCTTCACCGCGGAGGTGCGAGACAATGAAGAAGAGTTACGATGTGCTGATCGTTGGTATCGGCGGGCAGGGAACTATTCTCGCCTCGAACGTTCTCGGCGATGCCTGCGTGATTGAAGGACGTCATGTTCGGGGTGCCGAGACGCATGGCATGTCGCAGCGCGGAGGATCTGTCGAGACCCACATTCGCATCGATGGAAAGTTCGGTTCTCTGATTGCTCCAGGCTCGGCTGATCTCCTCATCGCGTTTGACATGCTGGAGGCGGTCCGCTACCGACACTTCCTGAAGGATGGCGGAACAATGATCGTGAACCGCGAGATGATTGTGCCGACTTCGGTGTTCTCGGCAAAGCTTCCGGTGCCGCAGCTTGATGATGTCGCTGCCGAGCTGAAGTCAGGCAGTGCCAAAGTTGTTCTGATGAACGCAACAGATATTGCGGCAAAGGCCGGTAGTCCGCTTGCGGCAAACATTGTCCTGCTGGGTGCCGCATCACACGAGCTTCCGCTTTCTGTTGCATCGCTTGAAGAGGCTGTGCGGAGAAATGTTCCGCAGAAAACTATTGCGATCAATGAGCAGGCATTTGCTCTGGGCCGCGAGGCTCTCTGATCTTTTTTTTGAAAATTTTTTTTGTACTGGGATGACTTCGTAGCTCCGCCCACGATTCGCATGCCTTCGGCCTGCGATTCGTGTTTTCCGTGGGCGGAGCTAAAATCAAAAACAAAAACGAAAAAAATATTGAAACCGGTTTTACCCGATTTACATAATCTTGCCGAGCAGGCGGATAGAGTTGGTCATGTCCGGTCCAAGCGGGGAACCGAAGATGATCTGAGTGACACCTGCTTTGGTCAGGTCTTCACACTTCTGGCGGATGACGTCGGGCGTACCGCAGATAGTAAATGCTGCGATTTCTTTCTCGGTAACGAGACCGCCGACTGCACCAAAGTCAAAGCGTGAAAGTGCGTCCTTAATCTTTGCAACGTTTGCAAGGTCAAGGCCGTGGCGCTGGAGAAGTGCCTCAGGAGATCCTGCTGCAATGAATGCTGCAACGATCTTTGCTGCTTTCTCTGCCTTCTTCTGGTCCTGGTCGATGGACAGTGCAGTGTATGCTCCGACATCGAATCCTTTCTTGCCGACCTTCTCGCATGCTGCCTTAATGATTGGGATTGCAACTGCGAAGTCTTTCGGGTTGGATGCGTTGATCAGTGCACCGTCTCCCTTCAGACCTGCGAGCTCAAGGACTTTCGGTCCCTGTGCACCGACATAGACTGGGATACCCTTCTTTCCCGGAAGAGTGACACCGGTCAGCTTTGCACCATCGTAGTCGAAGAACTCAAGGCCTGACTTCTTGACTTCTGCACCGCTGCAGAGTGCACGGATCTGGTCGATTGCCTCACTGAGTCTTGCAACCGGCTTTGCTGGGTCGATTGCGAGCTTCGGAAGAGTGGACAGGTCGCCTGGGCCGATACCGAGGACTGCACGTCCGTCGGAGATCTCATTCAGGGTACAGGCAAAGGATGCCATTCCTGCCGGAGTGTCCGTGAAGGAGTTCATGATACCCGGACCCATTTTCAGGGTGGTGGTTGCCTGAGCAACTGCGGTCAGAACCGGGTAGCAGTGGCGGTTGTTGTAGTGGTTAGTGATCCATGCAAAGTCAATGTCCTTGTTCTCTGCAAGTTTGCAGTAGTTAACTACCTGCTTAACATTAACGTTTCCCGGAACAAACTCAATTCCATATGTCAAAGTTCTTTACACCTCAATTCTAAGTTAATCCCCTCTGCATAAATAGATTCTGTTTTGAAGACACACATTCCGGCAAAATCCGCGGGATTTAGTTATGGAATCCTAAAATCGGCTGAAATCATCGTTTTTTGTATGCGCTTTCCGATTTATCGTTTAGTTTTTGAAAAACACAGTATATTATAAAAGAATATATGGTTACAAAAGGAATAATAGAAGCAGAATGCATTCTTGAAATGCAGGCAGAACACAAATGAGAGCACTACTTATCGGACTCGGCGGAGCGGGTTGTCAGATCGTTGACACGCTCAATCAGCACGACGAGCGAAGCGGTGTACAAAGTGTCCGTTCATTTGTGTTCGATGCAGATCAGAAGACGATCGCCGAGATGCAAAGTATCCCTCAGGAAGACCGGTTTGTACTCACGCCAACCGACCCGATCAAAGAGAACAATACGCGGGGAACTGATTTTGAAGTGGGAAACCTTGCAAGCTGTTTCCAGCGAGACGGCGTGCATGATGTTGATGCAGTTTTTGTCTGTGCAGGCCTTGGCGGAAGAATGGCAGAACTTGTGCCAACCGTTGTTGAACAGCTCAACGATGCCTTCGCAGATCCGGTGTTCTGTATTCTCACACTTCCCGGAAGAAACGAAGGAGTGAAAGTCTCGGCACGTGCGTCAGAGACACTTGCCGAGATACGAAAAGTTTCGCAGGCAACAATTCTCTTCGACAATGAAACATGGTTCAAGCGTATCGAAGAAGAGGACAATATCAAAAATCAGATGGAGGCAAAACGAAAGGCCACCATCTATGAGATGTATCCGGTACTGAACGAGATGCTCGCACGCCGTGTAGGTCTCCTCCTCAGGGCAGGAGAGTTCAACCATCGCGGTGTTGAGGCTGCCGAGGTTGTGCTTGATGCAGGCGAGGTGCTGAATACTCTCAAAAATATGGACCTTGTTGCAATCGGGTATGCAACCGAGAAACTTCCGACAACATGGACCAACAGTATGATGAAACGCGTCCGTGTGGAAAAATATCTTCTGGAAGAAAATCAGGCACGGACATCACGTATTGTTGAGCTGGCAAAACAGGCAGTCTACCGTGAGGTTTCCGTTCCCTGCGATCTGACGTCTTCGGAAAAAGCTCTGGTACTTATTGCAGGACCGTCAGATGAACTGTCGATGAAAGGATTTCAAACGGTGCGCAAATGGATCGACCGCAGCATCAAAGGTCTTGAGATGCGTGCCGGAGATTATCCGGTAAAGTCAACCCAGTATGTCGGTGTTATTATTGTTCTCGCCGGTCTGGAAAATGTACCACGGGTGAAAGAGTTGGACGAGATTCGAGATATATACGAGGAAGAGCAAAGCAAGGAGTACGAAGGAGAGGAAGAGGAGACGAAGCCCGCAATTCAGATAGCAGGGGACGCAGTGCTCTTTGAAGAAGAGATGGTGATGCCGATTGGTCTTGGCATGCCGTCTGCTGCTCCAGTCTACGAGAACGAAGAAGACATGTTTGAGCTGGAGGATGATTACTCAGGAAACATGCTTCAGGAGGCAGGACAGCCCCTCGCCTACGAGTCGGATGATGTTTTCGAGGATGAGGAGGCAATGAACAGAATAGAATCTGAGGATGTCTTTGAAGATGAGGAGTACTACAGCGAGGACGTCTTTGAGGATGAAGTCCATCAGCAGTACGGTTACCAGCCCGGGGGAAATGATGATGTGTTTGAGGATGTGGTCAGAAGAGTTGTTGCTCCGCCGCCGCCACAACAGCAGTACATCTATCCGCCACAGTATGTGCAGCAGTATATCCAACCCCCACAGCAGCAGGCAACAATCTTTGACGAGTCGATGACGCAGGAGAGATCGGTTCTTCCAGCGGCCAAGCCCAGAGAGATGCCGAAAATAACCATTGCCGGACCCAAAAAGCAGCCGCAGATGAGCGGCAGTACTATCATGATGCCGAAACGGGAGAGAAAGGAGGACACCGTTCTCGCTGGCATGGCAGATGTTGGCGGCAGAGACAAGCCAAAGGACTCGGACAAGTTTGGAACCGGCATGGCAAGTGTCGGCGGAACAGGAAGACCAAAAGAGACGATGAGTGCCGGAGTCCTTGAGGGGTCGGTGACTGTTGGACACCAGCGGCCGAAGGAAACTGACGGACACGTCAGAATGTCAGGTGGCCAGAGACCAAAGGAGACCGACGGACACATTCGGATGTCGGGAGGTCAGAGGCCGAAGGAGACTGACGGACACATAAGAATGTCAGGAAGTCAGAGGCCAAAGGAGATGGATGGTCCTGTAAGAATGTCGGGAAGCCAGAGACCAAAAGAGATGGACGGTCCAGTACGAATGGCAGGCGCACAGGAACCCAAAGAAATTGACGGAACGATTCGCAGCGGACCGATGAACCGACCGAAGGAGATTGGAGACTCGACAAAGGTTCGTGATGCCCAGAAACCCCGTGAGGTCAACAAAGGTATCCGGGTGACCTCAATTCCTCTCCCGAAAAATGCCGCAGTCAAACAGGTTGCGAAAAAAAGTGATAAGGATAAGTGGGTGTAAACCCATTCATATTTTCGATTTTACAATTCCATAGCTGTCCTGATAATTTCCATTGTAGGCTGTTTCCACATCACCAAGGATCGGATGAATAAGCATTTGCACGACGCGGGTCCCTTTCGTAACCGGAATATCTTCAGGCCCCATGTTTACCATGCAGAGCGTGAGATTTCCCCGAAATCCTGGATCAATATATCCTGCACCAAGCAGTACTCCTTTTCTGCCAAAGGAAGAGCGGCCCCGAAGCGTGGCTGCGAGATCAGCAGGAAGGCTGACAAACTCCATGGTCGCAACAAGAGACAGTTCGCCTTTTTCCAGAATGATATCCTCTGCAGCACGCAGATCATAGGATGCCGGCTGAAGGGAATCTTCAGCAAAAGGAGTGATGCCCAGTGTGCCGTCAGCAATTCGTGCACGAATGCAGGAAGAGGAGAGTAACATACGAGTGTGTTGGTTTCTGAGGCAATTGTAATTTGTGATGTATCAGGACAAATACGATAGAGTAAAAAAGAGATAAAGAGAGATGAATATAGGATAAGGATCTGTAGGGTAGTGGATATCCTTCCGGGCTTCGAACCCGGAGAACTGGGTTCGATCCCCAGCAGGTCCGTAATTTTTTTGAAAAAAAATATTGTTAGAGGAATCCTCTGCGGCCGAAGTCATTATTTCTTCTCGGCCTCCGTGTTCTCGTGAAGAGGAAGACAAGAATTACAATGACGATGACTGCAACGATACCACCGATAACGATTGGCGTCGGGAAGTTGGGGGTAAGCGGCAGCGTGATAGTGTTGTCGCCTGTGGTTGTGATCTGGTAAGAGACACTGTGTCCTGTGTAACCGTCCTTGGATGCTGCAAAGAGAACGGTCTGTCCCGGAGACATGGATTTTGTGAACTTTCCTGTTGCATCCGTAACGCCGGTTACCAGATTGTCCAGAGAAACAAGAGCTCCGGCAACCGGTGTTGTGCCGTCAACTACCAGAACCGTAACCGGAACGGATTCGTAGGTGAGCTCCACAATTTCATCCGATGAATCTTCAGAGAAGGTAACCTTCTTGGTGTACGGGACATAGTTGGTCTTGGTTACTTTGAGATCATAGGTTCCTGCAGTAAGTTTGGAGAGTGATGCTCTGCCGTACTCATCAGTATAGACCGTAGTCTTCTCATCGATAATTACTGACGCAGCAGGAATCGGCCTTTTATCGGTGTCATAGACAAGGACACGCGGAGAAAGGTAGGACTTCGAGAGCGTGATCGTAAGGGACGTCTGATCCGAGTCAATGTACTGAGACGAAGAGTAGGTCTCATAAGAGTCGGCAGTTACCTGGACATTGTGATACGCTCCTTTTTCCATGGATACATGCAGAACACCTGCACTGTTGGTTGTACCCATAGTAAGGCCGTCGACTGAAATTTTGGCACCGACAACCGGAGTTGATTTGTCAGGATTGAGAACTTTTACCTGAATCAGATTGGATTTCTGCAGATAGACGGTGTAGTCTTTGTCCATCACATTGATGGTAAGAGAAAACTTCTGCGTGTCATAGCCGTCTTTGCTTATCGATACCGTGTAGGTGGACTGATACTCTACTGCGGCAAACTTCGCTTTACCGTTCACGTCAGTGTAAAGAGTCTGATCAAGACCTCCTTTGGTTATGACAACTTTTGCGTCCTTGACCGGGTCGTGAGACGCACTGTTATCATAAACATTTAGTGTGAGACTTGTTGCTTCCGCCGCTGCTGCACCAGAGAAAAGCAGGGCCGCAAGCAAGAAGATTACAACGAGATGTTTTATGAACATAGATGTATTCAGTTTTGGAGGTGAACCGGTATTACTTATTCGGTCGAACAGGGTTTGGAGATGATGGCGCTTTTCACTCATAATAGTATTAGTAGTAAGAAGAGGTTTGTATGCTTTGTTGTGGGAGAGGATCTGATGAGACACATGTTGGTGCGTAAACGAATTCAGATGCAAGACAGATGGAGTCACAGATTTGATATCATAAACAGATGAATTCAGTGCACCAGCAAAGTTTGGCACAGTAGTCAGGTGTGCCCGGATATGTCAAAAATCAGTTGAGGTTAGGTATTGTTGCTGCGAAAATAAACAAAATACTGAAAATTAACGCTGTATTATCTAAGATGCGCGGATTTTTCAAAATCACCATACCAACATCCCTTCATAGTACCATATATTTTCAGTGTCCCGCAAATCACGATAGACCTTCTGTCAATCGAAAAGAAGAACGAAAAATCTTCAGGACTATTTCAGTGATTTTGGAGATAGGTGAACACGTCAATGACACCAACCACATGTAACATTAGTGAAATCGATCAGACCATCGAGATTGAAATGGAATCGCCGATAATTTATGCAGACTCAGCAACACCAGTCAGTGATTTTTTGAAACTGTATGATAACAAAAAAACCATGGATAATTATCGCCTTGCGATCGCAGCTTATCTGAACTGCGTGTATCCGGACCTTCCATCCAAAAGAGCCGAAGACATCGATCCTTACGCATCAGCATATCTTACTGATCTCAAACACGGAAGAAATTATCACCATGATCTCAAAATTGCGGTAAATCGTTTTTCGAAATGTTATGCGCCCATGACCGCGAACCTCAACATCAAAGCGACATGTGTATGGCTTGAAGACGGAGGGTTTCCTCTGAGCAGACGAGAACGCCAGCGGCTGTTTGTCAGTCTTCCCCCTTCACGACCGGCAACAAAAGAGCTGGAGATCAAACGAAAAATATTCCGAGAGATGTATATGGAGCTGCCCGAACATATTGGAGCCCTTCTTCTGACTCTGGCAGGATCCGGCATGCGGCTTGGAGAAGGACTGAAACTTCTCAAAACTGATCTCGACGAGAATCAACAGCGAACAGCCGTTAACATTCGGGCAGAGAACACCAAAACCAAAACCGCACGGACAACCTACCTCACGCTTGAGGCATCCGAAGCTCTCAGGGACTATATTGCCGTACGCCGTGACGAAGATCCAAGAGTGTTTCCTTTCTCTGCGGCAACAGCTCAGTATCATTTCAGAAAAACTGCCGATGAGCTCGGTTACGGAAACCGTGATCCGGCAACCAATGCCCGCCAGCTTCACTGGCACATGACCCGCAAATGGTTCATCTCACGGTTCGGTCTTGCGGCGAACAAGGACGTTGGTGAAATGCTCGCAGGACATGAAGGGTACTTGTCCACATCCTATCAGCGGTACACCAAAAAACAGGTACTCAAACAGTTCAAAAAAGCAGAGAAGGAGATCAGTATTCTCAGATAAAGTCGTCACAGCCGAATCAGATCCAGCGTCAGCAGCATTACCGGCAGCATAATGGCTCCCATGCAGAAGATTCTGGGAACATTCACGAGACCCGGAATCACTCCGATTAGCGTAGCGGCCAGTAAAATGAACAGACCGAATGGTCCGCAGAACGCAAACGACATCACAATCAAAAACACCAGAACTATTTTTGCAAGCAGCGGCTGGTTCAACCGCATCACGAGCGGTGCGAAACGTGAGAAAAAGATTGTAAGAAGATAAGCGATAGTGGCGGCAACAGCAGCGATAAGGATCATCAGCGAAAGAGATGGAAGATCCATCGCACCCAAAGCAGCCATGGCGCCGCTTCGCATGCGTCCGATAGCATACAGTGCCGCAATACCAAGAACAGCGTTCGCTGTATTGGCCGCACTTGTCGCAACCAGATAACCCCGGGCGTCCATAGATTCAAAATCACTACTGCGCCTGACCGCGAGCAGAGCATTTGCCGTACCGCTGGAAAATCCCGGAAGCCACCCGACCACAGCGCCTGCAACAGCGCCTCGCAAACCGTTGGCGAGTATATCATTTCTTGGGATCAGGAGTCCGGAAAAATTTTGAGTTGGGAGAGGCAGCGAGGATTTCATCGACGACAAAAGTACCGGAACACCAAAGAGTCCGGTGAGGAGCGGCAGCAGAACCTCACCGATACCAAACATCCCGAACGAAAAATGGGCATAGCCTAACGAGAACACACCAAGAACTCCTGAGACCGCAAACACCGCAAGAGACCAGCCGGGCGATCTGCTATACACAATCAAAAGACCAGCCGCGAGCAAAATTACCAGACCAATTCCCCAGTCAATGTACTCCTGCAGCGGCGGAAGAAGTATCATAAACAAGATGAACAACGGAAGGCAGAGAATGAATCCTGATGCGCTCCCAATCGCTGAGGTTCGAATCGCCTCCTCGCCATGACCGGCAAGGCACAACCGGTGAGCAGGAAGAACAGCAAGAACAGTGTCAGGATCAGGGACGCCGAGAAAGGTGGACGGCACTGCGTCGAGAAATGTATGCGTCACCATGGTGGCAACAATTGCCGCGGCAAGTCCCTCGACACCAAACAGGATCAGAAGCGGACCTGACACTCCTGCGAGAAACCCTGCAATGGTGTTTGAATGAATGCCCGGAACAAGACCTGAAACAGTTCCCAGAAAAACTCCAACGAGACAGCCGGCTATCACCCCAAGCATATCTGAATCTTGACGGGACAGCATATTAACTCTGCCGTCCAATATTTGCGCATGTTACTTGCGATCACCCGTCTCGCCGAAAAAGGTTCGGCAGACGCTGCTCTCTGCAAAAAATACGGACATGAATGCAGAATTGTCTCGCCGCTTCGTGCGGAGATCAGGAGCAGTACAATTCAGACATTTGTGCTTGCAGCAGCTGATGGTGAGTTCGATGCAATATTTTTCACCAGTGCCCTGCCGGCGCAAAAAATCGCCCCGCTCTTAAACCCCACAATCACAAAAAAATCTCGGGTGATCGCTATCGGCCCGCAGACCGCAAAGGTTCTGCATGATGCAGGACTCGCCGCAGAAACTCTTCCGACATTTTACTCGAGGGACTTCGTGCCCTATCTTGGAGAGTGGATCAATGGAAAACGTATTGGTATTCCGCGTGCGGATGTGCCGAATCCTGGTCTTATCAATGCGATCGAAGATGCGGGCGGCATGGCATTTGAGTACAGATGTTATGGTCTTGAACCAACCAATGAACTGCTGAACTTCGACGAAGTCGACGCAGTTCTGTTTACCAGTGCAAACTCGTACAAGATGGCGCTGCTTCCCTCCATGCAAAACATTCTTCCAATAGCTATTGGTGATATCACCGCAGACGCCATGCAGGCTGGCGGCCTTGAGCCGAAGGTTGTCGGTGACGGATCTCTGGAAGGAACACTGAACGCTCTGAACATCTATCTGGAGAGCGTTCAATGAGTTACACCGGCGTGCTGTTAGTGGACAAGCCGCGGGGACCAAGCAGTCATCAGGTTGCCGCATGGGTTGGTGATATGCTGAAGAGCGAGGTCGGGCACTCAGGAACTCTTGACCCCATGGTCTCAGGAGTTCTTGTCGTGATGCTCGGCAAAGCAGTGCGGCTCGCACCGCTTCTGCTTCTGCATGAAAAAGAGTACGTGGCATGTCTTCGTCTGCATGCAGACATCCCCCGCGAACATGTGGAAGCCGCAGTCAAAGAGTTCACCGGTCGCGTCTACCAGCGCCCGCCGAGACGCTCGGCAGTGAAGAGAGCGCTGCGCATCCGCGTGATTCACCGCATTGAGCTTCTTGACATGCAGGACCGACTGGTGCTGATACGTGTCCGCTGCGAAGCGGGAACTTATATTAGATCACTCTGCGTTCACATCGGCAGAATACTTGGATGCGGATCACAGATGATCGAACTGCGGCGGACAAAGTCAGGGGGATTTTCTGTTGAGAACACCCACACCCTTCACGAAGTTCGTGACGCGGTCGAGAACGGGGACGAGGAAAAAATTCTCTCCATGATTCTTCCACCAGAAGAAGCAATCGCAGACATTCCAAAACTGATCGTCCGGCCAAGTGCTGCTGACGCAGTTTCTCACGGGGCAGTGCTTGCAGGAGTCGGGGTAATCCGGTGCGACAAATTTGTGCGTGGACAGAGTGTGGCCGTGGTCACCGAGGAGGGAAGACTCGTTGCCCTTGCACAGGGACTGCGTGACTCAGAAAAGTTTGTCTGCGGAGAACCGGGTCTTATTGCCAGATCCACCCGGGTTTTTCTTTCGCCGACGCGATCAAACAAGCAATATTAATAAAGACGAAAAACCCACATCTTATGCTAGTTTGCTGAGGTAGTCTAGCGGTAGGGCGCGGGCCTGGAAAGCCCGTGAGGCGAAAGTCTCTCGGGAGTTCAAATCTCCCCCTCAGCGTTTTTCTTTTTGAGTTTTTTGCAATCTGGCAAACCCTTATCTCGTTCTCCTGCCTAAAGTCATCTAATGATACTCAGCAGTTCTACGGTTGATATTGCCAGCGTATTTGCTCTTCTCCACGCAGACGATGCCCGGCAGATAGGAGTCCGGGAAGGAGACCGCGTGACTATAATCAATAATGCGAAAGGAACCTCTGTACGTGCGGCGGTTGCTCTCACAGAAAACGTCACAACTCCCGGCACTGTTATTATTACTGCCGGGGCAAACGAAAAACTCCAGACCGAAAAAGGGGATCAGGTCGAGATTCGTGTTGCGTCCCGCCCTGCATCGATCGAGTTCATTCGTAAAAAAATGGACGGCGGCAAACTCACCCGCGAGGAGACAGCACAGATTGTGCAGGATATGACAGAGAACGTTCTTTCGCCTTCAGAGATCACCGCTTATATTACTGCGGCATACATCAACAATCTTGACATGGATGAGGTAGAGTATCTCACCCGCGAGATGGTCGCGTCCGGCGATCGGCTCACCTTCAACACCCGCCCGATTGTGGACAAGCACTCGATTGGCGGAGTGCCGGGAAATAAAATTACTCTTCTTGTGGTCCCGGTCGTTGCGGCTGCGGGACTTTTAATTCCAAAAACCAGTTCACGTGCTATTACCGGAGCCGGAGGGACTGCGGATCTGATGGAGGCACTGGCCCCTGTTACGTTTACAATTCAGGAGATTCAGCAGATGACGCTGAAGGCAGGCGGTGTGATCGTCTGGGGAGGTGCGACAAATATTGCGCCGGCAGATGATCTGATCATCACCTACGAGTATCCGTTGAAGATCGATGCCCGCGGTCAGATGCTGGCAAGTATTATGGCCAAGAAGATGGCTGTGGGATCTGATACCTGCGTGATTGATATTCCGATCGGTCCCGGGACAAAAGTTCCGAATGAGAATGAAGGGCGCCTGCTTGCAAATGATCTGATCGAGCTCGGGAGACGTCTGGGAGTTCGTGTAGAGTGTGCGATTACCTATGGAGGAGCACCGGTCGGAAGAAACATCGGAGTGAATCTTGAGGTGGCAGAGGCTCTCAAAATTCTTGAAGGGATGCAGGGACCAACCTCTCTGATGCAAAAGAGTGCGGCCCTTGCAGGCATGGCTCTTGAGATGACCGGAAAGACAGCCTACGGATATGGTACTGAGGCTGCGATGGATCTTATCAAGAACGGCAAGGCGCTGCAGAAGATGCAGGAGATTATTGAGATACAGGGCGGGGATCCGAAAGTCAAATCTTCTGATCTTGCTCTGGGCTCGAATGTGTTTGATGTTCCGGCACCAAATGACGGATATGTTATTGCGGTGAAAAATCGCGAACTTATCAATGTTGCGCGAACGGCAGGATCCCCTGCGGATCATGGAGCAGGACTGCATCTGCACAAAAAACCCGGAGAGTCGGTGAAGAAGGGAGAGCCGATCCTGACTATTTATGCGGACCGCGGGTGGAGGCTTCAGCGGGCGATTGAAGAGGCAAGAGTGAGCATGCCGGTCGTGGTTGAAGGTATGCTGCTTGATCGGGTTCCGCCGATACGGCGTGTTGCCTGAAAATCTTTTTTTTTGTTTTTGAGTTGAGAAATTATTTCTCAAAATTTTTTGTGCAGGGATTGCACGAACCACACGGAGATGGTAATGTGGCATCATGTTGAAGAAAATTATTCCAAGCAGACTTCGAGTGATCACGCAGAATCGTACTGCATAATATCAGGTTGCAATAATTTTTTGAAAAAAAGCATCTCTATGATAAAAAGGAGTTTTGTCCCAGGTGGGACAAAATCACCAATTTATTGTTTCACGCTGCTTAGTTGCGGCGGAGTACGAGGAGTGCTACTGCACCAAGACCTGCAAGTGCAATGAATGCGCCGAATCCCGGAGTTGACGGGGTTGCGGTCGGGGTTGCAGTTGCAGTGGTGGTGGTTGGCTGTGCACCGGTTGCGGTCGGGGTCGGGGTTACGACTTTCTCAACAAGGTTGAAGTTGGTCGTGGAGGTAACATCGACTTCGATACCGTTCACCTTAATGGTGTACTCGTCAAGCTTCCAGTTGGTGGTGTCGACATCGACAGCCCATGCATTGTCAGCGCCTTCGCCTGCAACGACCTTGGTAGTCTGAGAGACACCAGAGGTGGTGGAGGTGGAGGTCTTGTCAACTGCAGTGAAGGATGAGGACATTACTTCAACAAGGATCTGATCGCCAATTGCAAGGTTCGTTGTTCCTGCAACAGTGAACTTGGATCCAACTGCCTGGTCTCCCGGGTTATTGATTCTGATCCACGGTGCTGCAACGGTGAACGTGAGCTTGGTGTAGATATCATCGATGTTTGCATCATCGATCATCTTGGTCAGAGCATCTGCTGCCTGAGATCCCTGGAGCTTGTTGTTGCCCCAGACCACGAAGGATGCCTGCTGGGATCCGCCGGTGGTGGCGTTCTGAATCTTGAAGTACTGGTAGTCTCCATTCTGCTCCTTTACGAGCACTGCGTCAAAGACGCCGTTGTACATCGGGTGCTGAACGACGACGAAGTACTGGTTGGAGGACATTGAGCTGCTGATGTCAATCTTCTTTTCGTAGCTGCCATCATCTTCAACAGTGATGGAGTGGTCTTCGAAGAAGTTCGGGCCGAAGATGTAGAGCATCAGGTTGTTCGGTTTGCCTTCTGCGGTTCCGCGAACGTAGAGCTTGTCGCCCTGTGCGATGACGGTTCCGGACGGAACTGCAGACAGGAACGGCTGTTTCAGGTTAACGGAGATGGTTGCATACTCAGAGTCGGACAGTTTAACTGCTTCCTGACCGGATGCAGTCATTGTCTGTGGGCTGGATGACTTTCCGTTGGTAAGTCTGCTGGTTGCATAGATAGTGTATGCACCAGTGTCGAGTGCGATATTCGAGGTATCCCACTTGTACTCCCAGGTGTTGTCAGTCTTGACAGCTACCGGGTTGGTTGCATTGTATGCAGGAACCTTGGTCGGCAGATCCTTCAGGACGATACCGTTCTCAAGGAGGTTCTGTCCGGTAAGGAACAGGAAGACGTTGCTGCTGTCGGTGTTGGTACCGGTGAGTTTAATCTCGTCACCGATGTAGTAGGAACCGTCGCCGGATGCGGTGATGGTTACTGCTCCCTTCTCAACCTTGACTTTGACTTTGTCGTAGTCAGAGGTGTCGAGGATTGCGTCACCAGTGGTTGCATCGTATGCCACAAGTCCGTTGACTTTGACGGTGTAGGTCTTGTCTTCGGTGTTTGCTGCAGTGTTGTACTGGATAGTACGCTTACCGCTTGCATCGGTCTGGAAGAATCCTCCACCGATGATAGCAACGGCGCTAGCGGAGTTGGTGTTGTCGGTCGTGAAGTTACCCTTGAATCCATTCTGTGAAGGCTGGAGAGTCGGGTTTACTTCAGTAGAGATTGCGTTCTCAAGGTAAACTGCATAGACAGTCTGTGCTTTGCCAGTGATGGTGACCGTGAACGGGTTGCTGCGGACAACGGAGTCCTTAGCTGCCGTGATGGTCAGCGTGCTGCTCTGCAGGGTGAAAGAGATCGTGTTGGATTTCTTTGCATAGTCCTTGAATGCAGTTGGGGTCACATACTCAGCCTGTGCGGTGTAGGTACCTGCGGCTGCATCCTGACCAGCTGCAGTGAAACCTGCCATGGTCTGGGACGCAGTCAGAACGACAGAGTTGAAGTTTGCCGTGCCGAATGCAGTGGTCTTACCTGCAACAGGGGTGGTGAACACAATCTTTGCATGGGAAGAGTTGGTCAGATCGGCTGAGTTGTAGAATGCCGGACCGACTTTCGGTGCATTGATCAGGAAGGAGACAACGGTGTCTTTGTTGACAGTCTGGCCGTCAATGGAGTCGCCAGCGGTCACACCAGTGGTGAGGTCCGTGGTTAACTCTGCCTGAAGGGAGATTTCCGGATACCAGATAGAAACCTGGGTCGCAGTGGCGGCACCGGTTGTTGTATCAGTTAAGTTGTAGGTTCCATACTGACCGTTCACGACTGCTTCGGTAAGGTAGAAGACACCAGTGGAGTCAGAGGAAATCTGGTTAATGATACTCGGGTTTGCACCGTCGGAGAACTTCACCAGTTTCAGAGGAGCACCTGTCTGAGCGGCAACAGTAATGTGCTCATAAACAAATGCATCCTGACCTGCAGCAACCGGTCTGATTACGTAACCAAGGTCGGCAGGGGTCGGGGTTGGCACAGGAGTCGCACTTACATAAACTGTTGCGAGAGCATAGGTATCGCCAGAGACCTCAACACTGATGGTGTACGTTCCTGCTGCAGTGTATCCCTGCATTGCGATTGCCTGCCATTGGTCATTACCATCGACCCAGTGTCCGTTATAAGCCGGGCCTGGACTTACATCATTGGAGTAATCGAAGGTTACAAATCTACCAGCACCAGCATTCCAAACATTGGTGGTTCCCCAGTCAACGATTACCTCGCCACTAGTCGGGTCGAGGAGTGCGGATGCATTCGTAATACTGAAGTTTACAGGTGTGTTGATTGAAGTCTGAACAGCTACCGGAGTTCCCGGTATGATAGTCCCATTGGTTGGGGCTGTTATATTTATGGTTAAGTTATTGAAATCGTCAATGCTCATAGGGGCAGCGGCAGATGTTGCTCCGACAAAGAGCGCTGCTGCGAGCAAAACGACGAGAACTGCCATAATTTTCGTGTTTTTCAAATTTAATTCCTCCTAAGTTAGGATTTAATTTTCTGCATGTGATACATGCAATACGTGACATTCGACATATGCCGAATAATCATTCTGCAAGGGTTATACTCCGATCAACGGAATATGCTTTGATATTTGTATATTGGGTATAATAGGCTTTGTGGTCAAATGTGATTAAATCCAATCAATACGCGAGTTGCCAAACATCAACTTGAAAAAAAAGCTGATCAGCGCAAGAAAAATGCCTTGTACCCGACAATATTGTCTCACTCAACGCAGCAAATTTCATTCGACAAACAACGGGTCTCGAAGAAAAATTTAGGTATGTCGTTTGCCCTACCATCACCCATATTATAATAGTGCAATCTACAACTACATTTTCCCTGAGAACTCTGATGACACAGATGTTGGTAACATCGTGTCAAATTTTTTACTACTACTACTACTACTACTACTACTACTACTACTACTACTACTACTACTACTACTACTACTACTACTACTACTACTACTACTACTACTACTACTACTACTACTACTACTACTACTACTACTAC
>NZ_JAWDKB010000006.1 GCF_032714495.1 Methanorbis rubei
ACACGGAATGTCAGAAAGGCGTCTCAAAAAAATCGGTAGCAACTGCCGCCATTTAACGATATCTCCGGTTGAGGGAGTAATTACAGAAGACAAGAAAATGTCAAAGTGCTTTGACATTTGTGTGAAACATCTGAAGAAATTCTTCCCTGATGTTCATGCCGGCGAGATCATATTTCATCCCTACCGTTTACGTGAGGATGTGCGCGCTCGCCTAATCCAGTACTGCAAAGATCAGGAACTCAATGAACCCTCCTACAGTTCCGGCGGGTTCTGGAAACTTGCACATGATGATGTCCTGAATCTTGGTTCTCTCTCTGCATACCGTGTTTTTTCTCCACATTTCCATCTTCTTTGTTTCGGCTACTTCCCACGTGCCGATGAGTATTTCCTCGATACCGGAGGCTGGGTGTACAAAAACATCCGTTCCGTTTCCCTGAAAATTGAAATCAGAGAAGACGGCTCTCATGCCAATGACGTCGAGGCCGTCGCTGCATACCTCCTCACACATTGCGGTATTGAACTCAACGAAAGCGGAAAAGCAGTCAAAACACATCGTGCCTTCGGCCTCATGTCACCGCGATACTTCCGTCTGGGCACGGGCGAATGTATTTACCTCTCCTCCTTCCTCCTCTGCCCAAAATGCCTTGAAAAGTCTGAAAAAACGCACCTGCTTCTTTATGACATCGACGACAACCCCATGCTGCATCACGACTACATCGATGGCGTTGATGAACCCTGTGAAGTCCGGGTGGTAACCAAAATACCCAACTACATTCTGCATGCTCCCGAGCCTCGGAAACCTCGTCCGTGTTTTGGTGTCTCGGCAATGCTTATGACTGATAATCGACATAAAAAGGAAGTGTAAATCGTGAAATTTGATGTAAAATTAATCTGTTTGACTCTATTTCTCACATTCTTGGTGAGTATGTGCTGTTTGCCAGTGGCTGCCGCAGTTATCGTTGATGAAGATCTTACTTGGGACAGTGGTGAGTTTGTAGGTTCGTATAGTAGTACTCGGTCTTTAGCGCTTACCGGCGAACACTATTCACCAGCCCAGGATATTACATCGGTTTATAGTTATTCTGTCATGGATTATGGTTACATTAGTCAAAATGGATATTCTGTTAATCCGAACGTCTCGGGGTATGACATTGGTCCTCAGACTCATGTAATAAGTGGGGCATGGACTGATTATTATACAGTTCCTGCCTGGTATACAGGTGCTTCCTCGGGTTTAGTTGCTCGTATATCCCATTCAGTTGGTTATGATTATGGGAGGGGTGTGGAACATGGTGATACGTCTACTGAATATGTTTCTTACATGATTCCTGTTAACCCGATTACTCAGCATGTCACTGTAAATCAGGATTGGCTTGGTTTACAGTATGAGGTTATATTAGAAAGGAATGGTGTTTATTCCGATGCAAGGCTTGTTGGCGGAATTACTGATAGAACACAGAGTGGTTCCGGTGATTATACCTTTTGGGTCGATTCATTTTTTGGCCCTTATACCCTTGAAGTTACCATCGACGGCGAAATGCAGTCTGTCAGCTGGGGCGGTTCCGTAACCCCCACTCCTACCCCAACCCCTACAATCCCCCCTGATATCAACAACACCACCGCCGTAGACCTCGATAAACCGATAAATTTCGGTTATACCGGCCCTGATTGGGATAATTTGCGACTACCAGGCCATCTACCGGGGCTTGATGCAATCAAGTCCCTGAAAGACAATGCCAGAAATTCTTCCACTTCTCTTTTTCCCCTTTACAACGATTCCTACCAAAGCTTCTGTGACACCATTGATGGCTACTGTGACTTCATGATCGAACTCGTTTCCGGCGTTTTCAAAATAGTCCTCACGCCGATTTACTCCCTTGCCGACATCCTTGTCCAGTTTCTCACGTGGATAACCCGTCTCCTTGCCGGATTCTCTCCCTACCTCTACGTTCCTGGCATGTTCCTTGGTGCAATCTTCCGCATAATTCCCCCCTTCATAATTAACATTGCCGCTCTCCTCATTCTCCTTGACGCTTTCCTCATGTTCCTCCGCTGGGCAATTCCCGAACTCAATAGGCAGGTGAATGAATAACATGGCTGAAATAACCATCCTGAATATCTTTGACGCAATTCTCCAGATAATTCCCTACAGCATCGCCTGCCTCTACTACACTCTGCTTTCTATCCCTGAGATCATCTTCGGTATCTTTGATAACATTCTTTGGCATCCTGTCTCTCTCATCTGGAACTCAGTCATTGACTTCATGAGCTTCATGCAAACCTTCTTTGAACTCAGCTTCAGCTGGGGTGCAGGCCTTATCATCATTCCCTGTTTCCTTGTCTGTTTGACCGTGCTCACCGTTCGTCTTGTCATTGGCGTCTGGTTTGCTATCAAAAAACTCATTCCGGTGATTGGCTAATGTTTACCATCTCCTCGTTACAAATAACCCTCGATTACTTTGTCATCTGGTTTACCGGATTCTTTGATGCCCTTGACCAAATAAACCTCATCGACCTCGGTTCCCTTGGTTACTATACCCTCTTCAACTTCTTCCAAAGCATGATCATCCTCGAAGTAATTTCCATCCTCTGGTGGATTTTCCGTGGCAGGATTGACACATAAAAATATCCCGTAGTGCAACCAACAATACATGCATGGACGTGGATTATTCCAACCTCACGTCCCTGAATGGTATCCCCGTTACCGATCTGACTCCTCTTCCTTCTGACCTCTCTTCTTCACTTGACCTCGGCAATGTCACTACTGTCTGGGGAAGTGTTTACCCTGTCGGCATGACCGACCTTGTCGAAGCAGTACAAACCATACACATCCTGCTTCTCCTCCTCATTATCCCGATGTACATCATTGCGATTTTGCTCGCGTATTACGTTATGTGCCGCCGCCTGGGGGTGGGATTTGCATGATTTTCAAAACTCTCATCTACCGCATTTACGCCTGGCTCCTCTTCCGCCGCATGAAACGAACATTTCATTTTGAGAGATATCCATGAATGAACTTCCCGTAATGATCTTCGGAGCCACTGCGGAAACCTGCTTCTGGGCGGGTTTCTGTTATGGCGTCCTTTGCTTCCTTTCCTTTGGAATAATCGGTATCATTGTACAAAAACTCATCAGACTGAGGAGGTCAGCCGAATGATTTACCAACTCGTAACCGACATGCTTGGTCTTCCGGACATCGGCATATTAACGGTAGTATTAAATTGTATAGGAACAACAATTGTATTGATACTTTTCGTCCTCCTTTTCTTCGAATTCGCAATGTGTCTCTTTAAGTTCACTCGTTAAAGTGTCATCGCAAACCTTGGAGCATACCATGCCCGCATTCAACACCACACTCGATGTAGTACTCACGGGAATCACCACCACGATTGAATCCCTCATCCAGATTTGGGTTATCATCATCGACATGATTCTCTCCGGCCCGCTGCTTGTCTGGGTCGGTTTCGGTTTCCTTCTCGCAATTGCCGGTTGGGCTTTCGGAGTCCTCGGCATTGGCCGTAAAGGCCGCAAAGGTCGCCGGTAAAGCTATCTGAACACACGGCATGGTTTCGGGTCAGACCGGAACCGTGCAATACCTATCCATGATCTACATTATCGTAGCACCTCCTCGCTCCGGCAAAACATACTATGCAACGAAAATTGCCATAGAAAATCTCATTCCTCAAAAAAGTCTAATCAAATCCCTTTTTGCAAAAATCAAGAGCGGGGCTGTCACGCTGGAAGACCCAAACCTTACTTTTACCAATTACCCTGTAGTTGATCCAAAAACCGGCCTTAGTACGTATCGCTGGCTCAGCTCCTACGCGAAAGAAAACATCCAGGACGCAACCATCATCATTGACGAAGCCTGGCAGGACTACAGCAGTAGAAACTACAAAGAATTCACGAAAGACATGCAGGCCTTCTTCGCCATGAACGGCCACAACAACAATGACATTTACATCATTGCTCAGAATGCCGCACGTGTTGACGTGATCATTCGGGAAATGTGCAACGAACTCTATTACGTCCGTAAAATCAGCATTCCTTTCACCGAACGTCCGCTCTTCTTCATTACTTACATTTACCACGACCTTGACGAAATGTCCCGCATGACACCCGACCCATACCTTGCCGTCAAGAAGCGTTTTGTCCTCTTCCGCAGTCGTATTGCGCGGGCATATGACACTCACTACTTCCGCAGCACAAAGCCTCCCATTACCCCCGAAACGTGGCTTGAATATCATTACAAAAAGACACATCTTGAACCAGAAACTAATACAGAAGTATAACTTTAAGTATCATTAAGACCAATAATTGAGTGTGACTGAGTACGAACTGAACACCAGATTTGATGAAGTCGCAGAAGTCGATAAGACCTACGTTATCGCCTCTCACACAACCGCAGATCTCGTCGGTAACGACGGTGAACCCTACACCGCCGTCATCGGTATTACTCCGGAGGGAAAAAGAATTCTCTTCTCCGGCAAAGCCGTCGTCGATGGATTCTCGCGGCTCCTGGAAAAGATTGGGAGTGCCATGCCATACGCAGTTCCCAAGGAGTTCACCTTAGGCGAGCTTACCGCCAAAAATGGGCGTAATTACAAAATTATCACTCATTGCTGCGACGTTACCCTCTAAAATCCCCTGTATAGTCTTTGAACATTGCTTTACCACACACAGCAACATCACACATCATACATTAATCCACAGGTAAGACAATCCCTTCCCAGCTCACCACACTGGGAATTTTTTTATCCCTGCCCTCCGGTTCAATTCCGAGCAGGGATTCCATAAAAAAGTTAATGTTCTTTTCCGGCTTCGATATGACGCACGATTTTGTCTTTTATTACAAAGGGGTCATCCATTTTCCTCATTGTGATGTTATGACCTGCCGCACTGATAATGACGGTTCCGGTGTTCATCATTTTGTCCATGATTCCCTGGTTTACTTCGACTTTTTCAATCTTGTCAATCATTATTTCCTGTGTTCTCGGGGAATATCCTTCAGTAATCGCAACCACTGAGGGGGAAATGGTAATTTTCGTGTATATATACCTCCAAGTCCTGCTGATAAGCATGAACATGGCAACGGGTATTATTAGTATTCCTATTATGATAAATAGGGCAAAAAACCCTATTATCAGATAAATAACCGGTCTTAATACAAATTTCTGGCTTAATTCGAATGTTTCTTCTTTCTTTTCCGGATTTACATAATAAGTAGTTTCGTTTTCCATTTTTTACACCTCTGCACTTGTTTTCATGATTCTTTCTTCATATGGCAACTCGGTATCTCCTGACAAAATACTGATCTTCTTTTCCGCTTTCAGGAACTGCTTGGCAAGCTGCTTGTGCGTGAATCTCGTGTAAGACATCGACAAATAACCCGTATGCCCTGCAAGAAACTCAGCAACCTCCTTCCTGGCAACCAAAGAAAAACGAGAAATGAACCACTTCCTCAGCATGTGAATATGCATCAGCCGGTGGCCGGTGATCGGGTCTCGTTCGCCATATCCCATTGCATCAACTCCCCTGCGCCAATGCCATTCAAAACTTTCCTTTGCATACGGAAACAGCCGGTCATCAGCATCCGTTCTTCCGGATAAGTACTGCTGCAACGCTTCTGCTGCCTCCGCCGTCAGCATCGTTACCCTGGGAATCTTACCTTTCGTGTACTCGGCCCGAACAGACACTTTCACAGGTCTCTGTGACCAGTCCACATCCTGCTTCCGGAGCTTCATCGTTTCCCCAATCCGCATCCCGGAACCCGCCAATACCAATGTCAACACTCTTCCCCATTCCGGTAATGTCTCGACCACATTCCTGATCATCTTTCGCTTCAACTCATACTCAGCGGAAACCGGACGACCAATCGGCATTTTCGCAAAAATCTTCCGCCGCTCCCAATACTGAATAACCGCTCCGTTTGCCTGCAACCAGATAATAACAATCTGCAAATTCTTCCTTGCTGAAATCGGTGCATACCTACCGTCACAATAGCTGTCTCCCACTCTCCGGAGATCTGCAATGTAGTCTCTGCCGGCTTCTATCTCATTCAGGTATCGAACAGACAGCGGATTCGTCACCTCCAACTCGTTCCCTCCGGATTCCGGATAAATTTCTCGCAAAAACATCCCAATCCCCACACGGTAATTTTTACCGGTCTTCTTATCGTTATACTCGGACAAAAACGATTTCAAGTCCTTTCGTTCGTAAATTCTCGTATTCGGTATCATACATTTCACCTTTGCATGTGTGTGCTCAAGGGCTGCGGGAACCCGCGCCTCCGGCGCGGTTCCCGCGTGAACACACACCACTCTCACGATTACCACAATCGTGATGATTCCACACCAAAATGGCCGACTCCATAAACCCTTGTCCCGTCGTAGGCGGGCGGGGGTTTATGCAGTCTTGGCCGTTCGTTCACAATACACCTATTGCAAGAAATGATTTATTTTCACCATATGTAAATTATTAGTACTAATTGTGATCTGTTTTATGTCATCACGCCTGGCAGTTCTTTTATCACGGTGTCCCCTGACCGAAGGTGAGGCTTGCCCACCGTAGGGAGGGGGTATCCCATTGAGGTGTCCCTCCGGGACACCGGCGCCAGCCGCGGGGGCAACGTCCACCTACCGGAGAGAACCCATAAATAATTTCCATACAAAACACATCTCACATGAGCAAGCTCCTTATTATTGGAGCTGTTGTTCTCATCGCTCTTCTCGCTTTTTCCTTCTTTGTTTCTTCCCCTGACGAAACAACAGCATCAGCACCAACAACGACTTCTGAAACTTCCGGAACCATCCAGGATATTACTGCTGACCTGCGCAACCGGTTCGACGAATTTACTCAACAGTCATCTTCTGATCATCCTGAACAAAATTCCGGAACCGAAAATACTCTCCCGAAAACACAAATCTCTGGGGGAACCTCTTCGATAAAAAAACCTGAATCTCAATCTGAATATTACAGCTTTGCCTCAGGAACAGACAAACATTACACGCTGCACATAACCCCTGACTCCGTCCCTGCCACTCTCCAGGCAACATACCATCCTCCCACAGAAACTTACACCAAGGGTTACACTGATTCCTTCTCCAAAACCTGGAAGGAAGTTGTTCGCACTGTTTACTCTCCTCAGTCCCGGGCCGAGATTGTGATCTCTGATCAGTCTGGGCGAGTGATTGATTCTATGGGCTTTGCCGGTAAATATTCTTCAGAACTTATCAGCAAAGTAATTCTTCGCTCTCCAGAACCTTACACCATCACCATTTCCGGTAATCACATTTCCCTCACTCTTTCCCATACCTCCTAATTCATTCCTCAATACTCATTCTCCTTTCCGTGCGTGATTCGCTCTTCCTCTTTCCCCTTCTTCTTTCCCTCATCTCCTTTCTCTCTTTATCGTGTGTCTGTGCGTTCCCGTTCCCTTCCTCCCCCAACCCATCAGCCGGTCAGTCGGCCCCGCTCTGCTCCGGCTCCCCTACCCATCATCTCATCTCCTTACGACAAAAAAAACAGCTGCCACTTACCCCTTCCTCAGCATAACCTTCTGCCACAATCAAAAAAATACAAAAAACTTAGACAAAAAAGGTAGTTATTCCGTTTCTCTCAACTTACTTTGTACAACATCGTTCTTCCTCAGGTTCCTTTCCATGAGTGTCAAGGCGTGCCGGACAATAGATATCCTTGCACTCCTCACAAATTCCATAACACCGTTCCGGACAATTGACGTTCTTGCATTTTGCACAAATACCACAACAATCGTTTGGAATCATGCCTCAACCTCCATTCCTGCATACGCATTGCTGCGCTCATCTCTCCATGCTTCCGCGCTTCTCCGCTGCCGCACTTCGGTCTGATACTTTGGAATCCATTTCTGATGAACTCTTACCTCCGGCTTTCCGGAAATCATAGTTTGGAAGCCGATCTTTTTGGCTTCCGCTACGTATCCTTTGAAGTGTTCCTCTGCCATCCAGACAGGCGGGTTCTCTTCGTAGGGTGCGTAACTCTTGTTCCCTCCGAAGTCCGTCCACTTCATTACACGACCTCTGCCGGTGTGCAGTGTCTTGATGACCTCGGCGATCACGTAGCCATTCCTGGCCGTGTGATACTTGAGTTCTACTTTGAGGATGTAACCCTCTGAGGAGATTCTCCCCTCCCACACAGCATCTTCGGTTTTTCGCATGACCGTCTCTGCAACTACCGGCGCTTAATCCCTCCTCTGCCTCAGCAGGGAGGGTTTAAGGTCGCCGGTGGTTGAGGTCATGTAGCGAAAAACAGATGCTCATGGGGGAGAAGAACCTGAGGGTTTCCGTCCGGAACCAAGTTCACATTTCCCGGCCTTTGGCGTAGTTCGAGATTCACTCAGAGAGACACTCAGATGCCGGCGGGCGCATTTGCATTCTCGCGGACTTGTGGTATCACGTGATCTCGTTGCATCGCTGCCGCCTGTGTTATACTGTCAGTGCTGCTGCGGTGAGTTCCGGAAGCCGGATTTCGTAAAAAGAGAGAGGGGATATGTGGGAAGCCGGACGTTATTGTTCTGGTCTGTAATTATTTTTCTTTTCCAGATTCCTGTAATATTGTCCAGGGGGATAATGGCAATCGTCTCTTATGCATTCATCGCATGTTTTTGTATCTGTTATTCCGATGTAATTGCAAAAAATGTGCTTGTTTATCATCATTCTCTGTTTAGATGCATTTGCGCTTATTGTGAATGCTGCCGCACAGCGTCTGACGATTTGATCACGGTCGAGTTCCCTTTTAGGAAGTTTCTTCGTAGTGTTTGGCAGTGTCATATTCTTCCTTCACATCGTGCGAGATACTCATCCTCGATATCCCCATACACTTCCTCTTCCGGTGTTCCATGCGGTTTTATTCCTTTTTCCCTTTCGATTAAGTAGAGTCTACGGTTTTTCCCTCCCTCATAGTTCTGTATCACGTAGGTGATGCCAAGTATTTTCTCTGCTTCTGGGGTTGGAAACCTTGGATACATACCGAATAGGTTCACGTAGAGGTCGAGATCATTGCATTCCGTCCCCATTGCATGAACTACTTTTGCGAGGGCGAAAACATCATCGATAGCTCGATGACTGTTCTCTACACCAGTGATGTGGTAATGCGTGATCATGTCCTTCAGCTTGCACGGATGCTCTTTCCGGTCGCGTGCGACGGTGAGCGAGTCGAGAACATGGGATTTGGTGCATAATTTGTCAAAACCTGCATCTGACATCATTTTCAGGACGAAACGCATGTCAAAGTTGGCGTTGTGAGCAATCAGTAGGTTTGTTGTTCCTGGGCCGAATAAAACCTGCTTGATCTTGGTCATTGCTTCTTCCATGCAGATACCTCGTTTTTCCAACCATTCTGTGTAAATTCCGGTCAGTTCGGTGATCTCTTCGGGTAATGTTCTTCCGTTTTCCAGTTGGATGTAGAAGTGTGTCTCGTCACATGCACCTTCCTTGGTGAATTTCATTGCGGCAAACTCAATTATCTGATCTTTCATCGGATTCAGACCGGTCGTTTCGACATCGAAGAAGATGATGTTATCGAAATTGGGAAAGAAATTGTGCATTATTCTTCCTCCTCAAGGCACGTGCATTCGCTTGAATGCTTCACTGTGCCGTCAACCTCGCAATACACATAGTCCTCGATGACATTGAGTCCACAGTGGTGAGTGTAGAGTTTGTGCGCATATTCGCATTTTGCGCAGATGTCCTCTGCAATTGTCATTGCTTCTCCTCCCACAATTCGCATGAATAATCGTGCGTGGTCATGAGGCAGTGTTTCTCTGAGAGATTCTTCTTACAAATTCCGGGTTTTATCTTCTTTGATTTGCTCGGATTCCATGCGTTGCATGTCTTACAAAAGTGGGTGGGCGGAGTCATGCATCGACCTCTTGAACTCCCATTTCCTTGTTCTGGTTCTCGATGATCTCAATACCCCTGAGAAGTGCGTCGAGAATCAGGTTGTTTGTTTTGATGCATGAATTCTTGTTGTCACAGGGTATGTGCTGTTTGAGATCATTGATTGCAGAAATATCATCGAGAACCGCTGCAAACCATGTTTCATCAAACTCACAGTGAATTGTTTCTTTGATGGCCTTTTCGATTTTTTCCAATGGGATGCGGTTGTTTTCTTTTCGTAACTCTACGATCGTCTTTACTCTGGTTTCTATGTTCATTTTTCAACCTACAGTCTTGATCTTGCAAAACTGCGATTGCGGCCGGAAAGTCCGCCGACCCCATAAACCCTTGTCCCGTCGTAGGCGGGCGGGGGTTTATGCGGTCTTGGCGGATGAGTGAATATTTAGGTCTGGGTTCTGGGTGCTTTCGGGGACTTGTGCCATTCTCGCAAGCGATGAGCGATGCCGAAGGCTCCGCGAAGAGTGGTATGCTGTGCATGGCGGCTTGCCGCGATGTTTGCAGAATTAAGTCCCTGTGTTTATCATGAAGCCAAGCCTGGGAACGGTTGAAGAGACCGCCGTGTTGATCTGAGCGAAGGCGAAGATGCGCACGGTGGTTGATGAGGGTAAGTGACCTCAGGCTTGGTGTCCTGTTTCTGTCCCCTCCAGTTTGCTCTCGGGCGGATGAGGTGTCGGGGAAGGCACCAGCTGGTGTCCTTCCCTGACCTCCTTACTGCTCCTTTACGATTGAAACCATGCTCGGCATAACTGTATCCTGCTATATGTCCAATTGTCCCTCCCAAGGGTTTGACATGCTTCTCAGACCATCACCTTTCGGTATCCCGAAACTTGCGTTTTTGGGTAACGGTTATATTTGTTCGGTGACAACTACTGCTTATGATGATGCTGCCAGGTGAAGGTGAAGCGTATCCATCCTGTACTGATGTGGTCGGGTGGCGCAAATGTCCCTCCTGCGGCTATGCTGAACCGATGACGTCTAACTGTAGTCGGGTTACCTGCCCTGCCTGTTACACAAACTGGGTAAAAAAGAGCGCAACGCGAATTTCAAAGAGAATCCACGGGTTTTCTTTTGCGTGCACTCATCCATCTGACGACTCCGTGTACTCAGTGTGTTCCGTGGTTACTCCAAGCGAGACCCCCTACAGAAAATCCCAAACAATGAAATTCATCATCGCCTAACTCCTATTTATATTATTTTCAGAAATTGCGCGATGGTGAACATTTTGAAACACGAGATGCTTGCTCATGATTTATTCAGAAAATATTTCCGTGTTGTTCACGTCTGCTCCGTGTTGTTTTTCTGTGAAATTTCCGTGTGTTCCGTTTTTCCTGCGAAGCAGTGAGCAGGCCGAAGGCATGCGAATCGTGGGCGGAGCTACGAAGCGCCAACGCATAAAAAAAGTGAAAATTATTCGATATTGTTCAGGGTGTTTTTGTCGTACCGCGAGATGGTCGCATTTTTCTGGTTCTGGTACTTTGCATCCGGTTTTTTGTCGTACGGGCAGAGACAGCGTTTGGTGACATAGAATACGAGCTGGCCGATCGGCATTCCTGCATACACGCGGACGGGCCGGCAGTTTACATTGCACATCTCAAGCGTAATGGTGCCGGAAAATCCTGCATCAATCCATCCGCCAGTCTGGTGAAGCTCGATACCAAGGCGGGCAACACTGCTTTTTCCTTCGATTGAGGAGACGACGTTGTCAGGAAGCGTGATGGTCTCAAGAGTTTCTGCGAGCACGAACTGGCCAGGCATAATGTCAAAATAGGATCCTTTGCGCTCGTTTGTGTGGGAAAAGATGGTCTCTTTTTTGTAGGGGTCGATCACGTCATCGCAGGCGTCATACCAGACAAAGTGGTTGCCAAGACGGATGTCCAGAGAATTCGGCTGTACAAGTGCAGGATCGTACGGGTCCACACCAATAAACCCGCGTTTTATGTGATCTGCAATTTCCCAGTCTACCAGAATCATACCTAACTATACGAACTGTAGGGTAATAACTTGTATCTTTGGGCTTGTGGGGAGTTTATGCGGTGCCGGAGATGGTTGTATGGGGGAAGGGCGGTGATGTAAGTAGGTGCGGTTTTGAAATTCTGCTGTATGGGAGTTTCCTTGTTTCTCCGGGATTTTGGTTGCGGAGTGCGATTGATGATCTGCAGTCCGCAGTCCGCAATCTACAATCCGCAGTCGACAGGTTTTTTTTCTCTCAAGGGTCCCGAGGGGGATGTCGTCAGGTTGATGTTTGCTTTTTTTTTGGTACTGCAATTACTCAGTTTTATTATGAAAGAAAGAGATAAATCTACAACAGGACTGTGCGAAGCAGTAGAGTTCCGCAAGTATAGCGGGACTGCTGCGCCGGACTCTGTTTTTGATGCTTTGGTTGAACTGTTGTTCGCAGTGGTTTGCGGACTGCGGATTGCGGATTGCGGATTGCGGATTGTGGTCTGGAAGCATGTCCGCAACTTCTGCGGCAAAAAAATGGATGTTGATCTGTTAATTCCTGGCCTCCCACGGGAAAATGGAATGCACGGAGCTTCACGGTGTCAAAAATAATTTAGTCTGTTTTTTTCTGAAAATTGTAACCGGGTGAATCTGCGGTTGGTTTTTCTCATCATACCCATCCACCACTAATCCAGTCAACATTTTTCATAATACAAAATATTCACCACCGCGTAACTCCTATCCTAATTAAAAAAAATCTATTTCCGTGATGTTCAGTCTTTTCCGCTTTTCCGTGGCCGGAGCAACCAAAAAAAATGAAAGGGTTTTACTCCCCGTCTTCCTTCGCAGCCGCCGCAAGGGCCACTGCATCAACATTATAGTAATAATACTCGCCCGCGGCTTTCTGCTCGCGGTCGAGGTATGAATCCGGCTTATTGATCCTCGGCCGGCCCGTCTTATCACGGCGGAACGTAATCCCGAGGAGCCCAAGGAACTTATTCATGCCATCCTTCATCTCAAAGGGGCCGGTAGCAAGACCGTTTGCTCCAGGGGCTCCATCGAACACCAGCAGCCGCTCACTGATCATATCGATCGTGTACATGTCATGGTCGATGACCATGATGCCTGCGCCCTTATCCTCAGCCGCACGCTTGATGACCTTCGTTGTAACCAGCCGCTGCTCAACATCCAGATGCGCACTCGGCTCATCAAGAATATACAGGTCAGCATCGCGCGAAAGACAAAGAGCAATTGCGACTCTCTGTAACTCTCCACCCGAGAGATTCTTCGCCTCAGACTGTAAAAGCGGCATAAGGCCCAGCGGCTCAAGAATTTCATGCTGATAGTATGACGAATCAAACCGTTTGGTTGCCTGACGCAGCAGGAATTCCACCGTATCAGACGTCGCCGCAGTCACATACTGCGGCTTATACGAAACCGTAACCGTATCAAATCTCTTTCCACCGTCAGGAATCTCAACACCTGCAAGCAGCTTCGCAAACGTCGACTTGCCGATACCATTCGCACCGACAATACCAAGTACCTCGCCGCGCCTAACCTCGCCTCCCGCAACCTTCAGCGTAAAGCCTGGGAACGACTTCGTCATCTCCGGAATCTGCATCAGAATCTCGCGCTCCACATCACTCTCATGACCGCGGGTCTCAAACACCACCGGATAATCACGGATACGAACATTCTCCTCGGCAACGAATCCTTCCAGATACTGATTCACACCAATACGCACGCCTTTCGGGCGGGTGATGATACCAAACGCCGCAGGCTTACCGTACGCGATGTGAACGGTCTCAGCAACCATGTCGAGAATCGCGATATCGTGCTCAACAAGAATCACCGGATGCTCGTCAGCGAGTTCGCGGATCAGCTTCGCCGCAATCATTCTCTGATAAATATCAAGGAACGGTGTCACCTCATCAAGGAAGTAGAAGTCTGCTTCCTTTGAAAGAGCAACCGTGAGGGCCACACGCTGCAGCTCTCCGCCGGAAAGCGTTGCGAGGTCCTTATCGAGAATCGTATCAAGGGTCAGCTCCTTTGCATAGTAGTCGAGCATCTTTCGCTCATCGTTTGAGCGGAGCAGCTCGCCTACCGTTCCCTTGAAAACTTTTGGAATGAAATCGATGTACTGCGGTTTAATCGATGCCCGGATGGTCTTTTTTGCGACCTGCTGCAGATAGCTCAGCAGTTCGGTTCCTGAGTAGAACTTGAGAATTTCATCCCACGTAACCTCGCGTTCAAAGATTCCAAGGTTCGGTTTCACCTGTCCTGATAAAATTTTGACAGCTGTTGACTTACCGATACCGTTTGGTCCGAGAACGCCGGTCACTTTTCCTGCGACCGGCTGGGGAAGCCCGTAGAGCACGAACGAGTTCGGGCCGTAGCGGTGAATCGGTGCGTCGAGTTCCTCTGGAAGCTGGATAATATCCAGAGCCTCGAACGGGCATTTCTTCACACAGATACCGCAGCCGACGCACAGCTCCTCGGAAATTTCCGCGCGGCCATTTTCACCGATCTGAATGGTTTCGTCACCGGTCCGTACCCGCGGACAGTAGGCAATGCATTCCTGTCCGCATTTCCGGGAATGACACCGGTCTTTGTGAACGATGGCAATCCTCATGATATTACTCGGATAAGAGCGATGTGCTCAGGATGATGGTCCAGGTGAGGTACCAGAGGGCAAACGTAATGAATGCCTGATAGAACCAGTCTTTCTTGCCAAGTTTTTTGGTGTCAATCTTGATTAAGAGGAAGATGGTTCTCTGAATGATGATGGCAATCAGAAGAATCAGAATACCAAGGACTGGTTCAGGCTGAATGCCGTTCTCCAGACTCGGAGTTCCTGCAAGGAAGTAGGAGGCAATACCAGCAGCCAGACCGAGCACACTTGCAATCAGTGTCCGAATCACGCGCTCGCTGTGCTCGTATTTTTTCCGGTCGATTTTCTCTTCCGGTGTTTCCTTCTTCTTTGGCGGGGCAGTCTGTTTGGCAGTTTCTGCTGCTGCGGCGGGAGCTGCCGCAACCGCGCCGTCCTCAGCCGCAGTCACAACAGCGTTGGTCTCTTCAACCGCGACCGCGGTCTCTTCTACCGGATCAGGGATAGTAATCATCTCGATTGCTTTTTCCGGACAGATGCGGACACATTTTGCACAGCCGTTACAGAGTTCCTCGTTCACGGTTGCTTTTTTGTTTCTCCCGATGTAGATCACCGGCTGGTCCTTGCGCGAAACAGGACAGAACCGAATACAACGGTTGCAGTCTGCTGTACTGCATTTTTCTTTTTTGACTCGTGCTACCTGCATATTTTGTATTCTCCGGAGCTGGAATTCTGCTGAGCGATTTTTCCGCGCAGCATGGATGCTTTAATTTTTTAGCTTTCAGGTCTTATCTATTCTTGGTATTATCAATGGCAACCACACCGGGAATGAGCGGGACTGATGTGACAGCAATGACCGCCGAGCTGTCATCTCTTCTGCCGCTCTGGATTGGGAAAATATATCAATACGATAACGCGACGTTCGGGATTCGCTTAAATGGGGAGGAGAAGGCGCGCCATCTCCTCTATATTGTGAAAGGGGTGCGTGCTCATCTGGTGAGTACACTTCCGGACGCGCCGAAAAATCCGTCAGGATTTTCGATGTACCTCCGCAAGTTCATTGAAGGAGGAAGGGTTCTCGGAATCGAGCAGAAAACCGTCGAGCGCGTGCTGATCCTGACGATTGGAAAAGGTCGTCCTGCACGGCAGGATGACAAAGCAGGCAGCGAAGCTGCATGCGATAGGCCGCAGGAGTTCAGGCTCATCATCGAGCTGTTCGATGAGGGAAATCTGATTCTCACTGACAGTAACTATGTGATTGTCAATGCACTCGCGCAAAAGCGGTTTCGCGACCGTGAGATTGTGGGCGGAGCCGTCTACTCGATGGAAGGACAGGATCCTGCGAACCTCTCCTACGAAGAGTTCGCGGCCCAGATTGCCGAGGACGAGGCTGATATCGTGCGTGCGCTTGCAACCCGCATGCAGCTTGGGGGGCCGACATCTGAAGAGGTCTGTGCAATTGCCGGCGTTTCAAAATCGATGCCTTCGAAATTTTCAACCGAGGCACAGCTCAGGCCAGTCTATGAGGCGATGATCGCGTACCTTGCGAGGCTGAAGACCTCTCTTGATCCGGTCATCGATGACAAAGGAGCGTTCCCGCTTCCTTCACTGATACGCGAGCCCAAAGCTCACTATCCGACATTTTCTGCGGCACTTGAGGCGTTCTATCCAAAACTTGTGGCCGAGGCAGTGGTTGAGGCGAAGGTAAAACTTTCGCGTGAGGAGCGAATCCGCAAACAGCAGGAGGAGGCTCTTGTTAAGTTTGAGAAAAAAATTATCGAGGCCACCGAGTGTTCCGAGATAATTTACTCGCATTATGGCGAGGTGCAGGAAACAATTGGTGTCCTTGCCGCGGCAAGCGCAAAAATGTCCTGGCAGGACATCGCCAAAGTTCTGAAGGGCGCGGACTCGCCATCCGCGAAACGAATTGTGTCGGTGAATCCTGCGGACGCGTCCGTTCTCTTGGATCTCGGTGAGAAACACAAGGTGACGGTTTTTGTGCACGAGAGCCTTGAGGCAAATGTCGGGCATTACTATGACACCGCGAAAAAGTTCCGCAATAAAAAAGAAGGAGCTCTTCGCGCAATGGAACGGGCGATTGTGCATCCTGAGAAGCGAAAGGCAGCTGGCCCCGGCAAGATGAAGCCGAAATGGTATCACCGGTTCAGATGGATGGAAACCTCGGACGGAGTTTTGGTTATCGGCGGACGAAACGCGGATCAGAACGAGGAGCTGGTGAAAAAATACATGGAGGGCGGGGATACGTTCCTGCATGCCGATGTGTTTGGTGCGTCTGTGGTGATTGTGAAAGGGAAGACGGAAAAAATGGACGAGGCTGTGCAGTTTGCGGCATCGTACTCGCGTATGTGGAGCTCAGGTTCTGCTGCGGGCGATGTGATTGCTGCTGCTCCGTCGCAGGTGAGTAAGACTGCTGAGTCCGGCGAGTTCGTGGCTCATGGTTCGTTTGTGATTCGCGGCGAGCGCACGTACTTCCGCAACGTTCCGATGGAGGTCGCGATCGGTATTCAGATGGAGCCTTCACTTGCGGTGCTCGGAGGAACGCCCGCAGCAGTTGAGCCGCGGTGTACAATCTCGGCCCGGCTGCACCCCGGGACTTTTGAGGGCAATGATGTTGCGAAGAAGGTTCTTCGGAAACTCAAAGAGGCGATCCCTGAGTCTGATCAGAAGATGCTGAAGGCTGTTCTGAACACCGAAGCGGTCGCAGCGTTCGTGCCCCCGGGCGGATCGGATCTGGTGGAGTCATGAAGGCTGCCGCTGCCGAGCCTTTGAGGCGCGACGGATTTGGCGAGTACAAGCTGATGCCTGAGAGTCTGGACGATCTCTGGCATCTTTCACACCTGATCTCTTACGGCAACACGGTGTTCGCAGTTACGATGCGAACGGTGGACGGCCCGAACGATAAGCTGCGTGCCGAAAAGCTGGAAAAACGGCCAGTCCGCATTGGCGTGAAGTGCGAGAAAGTTGAGTTCACGCCGACGGCGAATCGGCTGCGGGTGTTTGGCGTGATTGTGTTTGGACCCGACACCGGTCAGCACCATGCGCTGAATATTGAGCCGGGATATGAGATTTCGGTGGTGCGCGAGTGGCGAACAGTGGATCTTGAGCGGCTGGATCGCGCGGTTTCGTCGTCAGTACACGGTGTTGTGCATATTGTGGCGATCGAGGACGGCGAGGCCGAGCTCTACCGCATTCGCCAGTACGGTCCGGAACGCGTGACAACGCTGACGATCGGAAGCGGGAAGACTGCGGAGCTGGACTCGCGTCAGAGTCTGTTTGAGGAGCTGCTGAAGGCGCTTGACAAGGTGACGGGACCGATTGTTGTCGCCGGCCCCGGGTTTGTAAAAGAGGACTTCGTCAAGTTCGCGAAAACGAAGGCTTCGGATACTGCGGCCCGGATGCTTCTGGAGGATACGCGCCGCTCGGGATACGGTGCTGCGCAGGAGGCGATCGGAAACGGTGTTCTCTCAAGGGTTGCCGAGGATCTCCAGCTGGCAAAAGAGGTGCAGGTGATGGATGAGGTGTTTCTCCGCATCGGCCAGAACGGGGCTGTGGCTTACGGGGCTGCTGAGGTGCAGACTTCTATTGATTACGGCGCTGCAGAGACTATTGTGGTCGCTGATACCGAGATCCGGCAGAGCAGGACCTCACGCATGATTGAAGCAGCCGAACGGCTCGGTGCAGGCGTTGTGGTGCTGTCCACCGAGTTTGAACCCGGGAAAAGACTGATCGGCCTTGGCGGTGTTGCGGCGCTGCTGCGGTACAAGATCGCTGCGTGAAACGCGAATTGATTATTTTTTTTAAACGCGAATCGCATGCCTTCGACCTGCTCACCGCTTCGCGGAATAGCGCGAATAAAAAATCTCCAATGGCGATTTTTAAAAATTTAATAGCGTTGACTGATTATTGGACGACATCTTTCCACGAAACACAAACCATTTTTATTCTCTTTGAAAATCGCCATTGGCGATTTTTTATTCGCGCTATTCGTGCTATTTGCGTTTAAAATATTTTCACAAAATATTCACTCAGTCATCGCCACAAAATTCCTGAGAATTGCAAGACCCGCAGGCCCGCTCTTCTCAGGATGGAACTGCACCCCGATCGCATTTTTATTCGCGACCGCTGAGGCATACGAAACAATGTACTCGGTTGTCGCAATGGTAAACTCCGGTGTCGTATCCGCATAATAGGAGTGAACAAAATACACATACGTCTCCGCCGGAATGTCAGCAAACAGCGGATGTGTCGTCGGTGTAATCGTATTCCATCCCATCTGTGGGACCTTCATTCCTGCAATTTTTGCAAAACGCCGCACTGAGCCTGGCACAAACCCAAGTCCCTGATGCAGACCATGCTCCTCGCTCTCCTCAAGCAGCATCTGCATCCCAAGACAGATGCCAAGCAGCGGTTTTTCCTGGACCGCATCCTCCACAATTTTTCGGATCGGCGCAAGCTTCTCCATACCTTCTGCAAACGCCCCGACTCCGGGCAGCACAATTCCATCGGCTGACGCAATCAGCTCAGGCTCTGCCGTGATCACAGGCTGACATCCCGCAGCCTCAAGTCCCCGCACAACACTTCGCAGATTGCCAAGACCGTAGTCGACCACTGCAATCTTAGAAGTTGCTGTCATTATCCGTGTCTCCCTCCGCAGACTCGCGGACTCTCCACAGACCCTTCGCCGCCCACTCGGGCGTCTTACCGTTGCGGCTTCCCCATCCGGAAAGCTTCTCCTCCCACATCGCCCACAGCTCAGGATACATCGCCTCGATATCCTTCATACAGGCGATATCTGACGATGGACACATGAAACACCCGATGCGGTCGAGACCTAACTCATAGAGAGGATTGTACGGCGCCTGTTCGCGGAACAAATACAACCAGTCATGCATCGCCGTCCAGTGCTGAATCGGTGCTGCTGAGAGCTGGCACATCACATTTTTGTTCCGCCACACCCGCGGACTCATCATCCGTTTCGCAGACTCATACTTCCGCTGACCGATCAGCGACAGCGCCTCGCCCCAGGTTTCCTCGATAAGACGCTTCACAGGCTCCAGCTTGCATGCCTTGCAGCACCAGCGGAAGTCCACCGCAGGCGGGCCGTTTGCCTCAAACCCATCCCAGAATCCCTCCTTGCCGGACCGCTCGATCAGTTCAAGCCCGTATTTTTCCTGCACAATATGCACGTTCTCAATCGTCTCAGGAAACTCAAGGCCGGTATTTGCGAAGATGATCGGAAGCTTTCCAACCGCCTTCAGCGTTATTAAAAGCGTTACCAGACTGTCTTTTCCGCCTGAGTAGGAGACCGTCGGCTTCAGCCCGGGATTTTTGGAGATGACATCTCTGATGAACTCAATCGACTTTGACTCGTAGAGATCAAGCACCCCCTTGTTCGCAGCAATTGCGTCCTCCCAGGTTGACGGGGCAGGATCAATCACCGATTTCTGCGTTCTGCGGGTCCGCACCAGCTGACCGCGGGTTGCCCCTACTGTGTCTGCATACGACATCTTTGCCCTGCCGACCGCAACGCACTCACCGCTCTCTGACATCACAAACACACTGTCGCCGACCAAAATTTCCGGAGACACAAAGACGACGCCCGGCATCAGAACGCTGTTGCCGTCCTTGATGTAGGATGCGGCCTCTTCGGTCACGCGAATCACGCGTTTTGTCGGCTGAGTCAGCTTTGCCGCAGACTCGCGCGGCAGTACTTCCCAACGATTTTCTGACGGGATAAAACGGATTGCGCAGACTACTGCTCCGCCGAGGATAATCTCCTCCATCCGGTCTTCGTCCGGGACTTTGTTGAGGAGCGCGATGTGGTCGTCCGGAATTAAGGGGACGCCAAACTGTTCTTCGAAGAGGCGGTTGACGAGATTTCGGTCGCGGTCAAATGCAGGCCGGACGTCGCCGGGCGGAGTGACGGACACGGGCCTTGTTTTCCCGCCGCAGGCGCAGAGTTTACCCATAACCGGCACGTGGCAGTTGTCGCACCAGTAGAAGGGGACTGGTACAAGAAACGGGGAGGACTTCATTCTACATGTGTTTGGCGTGAAAAATAATGAACACAGCGGATAATTCCGCTGATGTTTTTTTGGTTTTCAGTAGTCCCGGACAACCTTGACTTCGCCGTTGTCAGGAGTGGACAAAACTCCGGCATTGTTTGAGGAGAGGGTCAGGGTGTAGTCGCCGGCTCCGACTACCGAGATGGTGTAGACGCTTTCGGACGTTTTTGTCCAAGTGCCGTAGTATGACATCTCCTTTTCGTACGAGAGAGGTGAACTGGTGTCAACGTCTATTTCGGCGCTTCCGGTTCGGTCGAGTGTGAGATCGTATTCGGTTCGCGTGTCTCCTTTGACTGCGGTTCCTTTCCAATCCCCGGAGACCGGATCGTACGCGGCAGAGTTGCCGTCGTCCGGCCGCATGGTAACGGTGATGCCGTCGGGTGTGGTCAGCTGGCCGGTTCCGTCGCTGTTGATTACAAACAGGTAGGTGTTCGCTCCAAAAGACAACGTGTAGGAGTCTTTGACATTCTCAATCCAGGTGCCGCGGTAGGTGTGATCGCTCCCTTTTGGTCCTGTGGTGTCGATCTCAAGCTTTGCCGAGCCGCCCTTTTCACAGTCGAGTTTGTACTCGGTTTGTGTTCCGTCAGCGTTTGCCAGCACTCCTTCCCATTCGCCTGCGGGTGTCGCTGAAGGTGTTGGTGTTGGAAGAGGATCCACTGCATTGGGCGATACACAGCCGGCTGCAACCGCACACAGCAGACAGAATATCGCTGCGGCTGCTATCAGGAGATGTCTTCGGTTCATATTTGGTAGTTTTGTAGTGACTTGCTTTATAGCTATAGGTGGTGACGGTTGTGCTCCGTGGTTATTCCAAGCGAGACCCAGGACAAATACTCCCATCTCCTTAGGCATTCGTCAATCAATCCGACCAGAACCGGTGCGTCTGAACAAACTTCCTCTCAGCCTTCAGAATCTCGCGGTAAAAATTATCCCCGGACGCAAACGTATTCAAAATCCGCGCCGCAGACTCAGGGCCCACCCCGCGTCCCGCAAGAGCAATAATCGCTTTCCTGCCGCTCGAAAGCACCATATTCGCATTGCGCATCATCCGCGCCTCAGCCTCCTTCTCCTCAGTCGTCTTATTTTTTTTCTTCATCGCCGCATACAGCTTCTCATCGTACGGCTTGAGAACCGCCACCAGCCGCGCTCCGCAGAGCGGACACTGGGGATTATCAGGCGCACGCCCAACCTTTGTTTTGCTTTTCCAGGACTTGCAGTGCATACAGGCGAGAATAATATCCTGCTCATCAATGCGGTGCTTCACACTCTCAATGATCGCCTGATCTTCCCCCGGCGGCACAATCACGTCGCGTCCCGTGAAAAGTCCCTCAGCCCCGATGATCGAAAGCCTGCTTGTCGCAGTTTCCATTCCATGGTCCTTGAGGCTTTGAACAACCTCCCTTGCATGCAAAACATCCATGTTCGAAAAGAACAGCTCGCGAAACGCCTCTTTTTCGATAACCGTGTTATCGAACAGCTCCATCAGCCGGTTGATACTGATCTTCTCATAATCAGCATCAGCATCAATCGCTCCGAACTTTTTCGCAATCTGCACCAGCTTCCACTTGTAAAGAGCCGTCTTTTTCAAAGCAAGCATCAGAATTGCCTCGACATGATCCGGCTCGAGCGAACAGAGCACCTCATCCACATCAGGCGCACGCAGAAACTTCGGCAGTCTCAGTAAAATTCGGTACGCATTCGTCTCAATCCCGACCGAAGTCCCGTAGCGGGCTGACAAGAGAATCGAAAGCACGCGACCAAGCGCCTCATTCACCTTGTGGCCGCCGCAGAGATTCACCACCACCCCGTCATCCGCATCCTCCAGCACAATCACCTTATCAGTCGCCGTGATCGAACGGTTTTTTTTCATCTCGGAAAGAATCTTTTCCGAGAATGCCACTGACCGCGTATCCGCATGATACTCACCAAAGTTTTGGAGACGGCGGAGTCGCCCTGCCTCCATCGCAACCGTGAACGGCACCGGAATCTGTTCACCCTCCCACGACGGCAGCTCGCCTTTTGCATTCTTCGCAGGCTCAACCATGATCCGATCCTCATCGATATCGAGCACACGCCACATTTTACCGCGAGCCACAAACACCGCTCCTGAAGAAATCCAGCTGATCACAAACGACTCGTCAAGGGTACCGACCGGTTTTCGCGACACCACATCAAACACGACGCTCTTCTTCTCATCAGCAATCATCGACAGATTCATCGAAAGGTACCGGCGTGCCCGGGTTTTTGTAATCAGCATATCGCCCTCGGTTCGAATCAGATAATGCTTCTCCATCTGAGCAATCACCTCGCGGATGAGAGGGCCGGCTTCTGCAAAACAGTAGCTGCGGGAGATTATCTCCTCAATTTTTTGGATCGATATCTCTCCGCGCTCAACCGCTATTGCCGCAACCTGATTTGCGATAACATCTGCTGCATTGATGTGCGGCCTCACATTCTCAGGCTCGTTCTGCATCGCTTTTCGAACAATAATCATCGACTCGATGCAGTCATCAAAACCGGTTGCAAGCACCGTTCCCTTCGAGGTCGCGTTCAGCTGGTGGCCGGCTCGTCCGGTTCTCTGGATAAGGCGGGCGACCTCGCGCGGCGAGTTGAACTGAACGACATGATCAATCTGACCGATGTCGATACCGAGCTCCATCGAGGAGGTACAGATCATACCTTTGGTTCCACCGGCGCGAAACCGGTCCTCGGCATCGATTCGCATCTCGCGGGAAAGCGAGCCGTGATGCACGTCGATGTCGCCGCGTTCGCGCAAAGCATGGCCGATGGCCTCTGCCACGCTTCGGGTGTTGGTGAAGACGAGCGTCGAGGTGTGGGAGTCGATGCACTGCTCGATCAGTTTTACCTGATCCGCAAATGCCTCGCCCGCGAACCGGACGGTGAGGTCAAGTGTTTTTGCGACCGGTACCTGCACAATGGTGTAGGGCCTCTTCCCGCAGAGGAACTGACCGATGATCTCAGGGTTTCCCACAGTCGCGGAAATTCCGATCCGCTGCACTTCGCCTGACATCTCTACCAGCCGTTCAAGGCCGATGGACAGCTGTGCTCCCCGTTTGCCGCTCGCGAGCTCATGGATTTCGTCGATGACCACATAGCGGGTGCCTTCGAGATTTTTGCGGAGGACTTTTCCCATCATCATCGCCTGCAAACTTTCGGGCGTGGTGATGAGGATGTCGGGCGGATGCGTCGCCTGTTTGCGGCGGTCGTTTGCGGTGGTGTCCCCGTGCCTGACCGAGATGCGAAGCCCGAGTTCGTGTCCCCACCACTCAAGCCGGTTCATCATGTCGCGGTTGAGGGAACGGAGCGGCGTGATGTAGAGGACGGTGAATCCTGGCGGGTGCGTTTCGGTGAGCATGCGGTGGAACAACGGCAGGAGTGCGCTTTCGGTTTTTCCGGTGCCGGTCGGTGCGATAAGGACGGCGTTTTCTCCTGTGATGAGTTTTGGCACCGCACGCATCTGAATCTCGGAGAACTCGTCAAATCCGCGTTTGTCAAGTGCGTCGCGGATTTTGGGATGCAGGTTCGCACGCAGTTCTTCAATGGCTGTGGTCATGACTCCTCCGGATTTGGTGCGAGATGTTCCCAGGTATCGACATAGGTGCCGTCTTTGAGGAATACTTCGGCGGTTTTTGTGATGATTGCTTTTGCGACCGGCGATATTTTGTTGCCGGGAATTAATCTGACGTCCATGCCACCGGCGAGTTCGTAGAATGCGGGGACGAGGAGTGCACGTGTCGGGGTGCCCGCAGCCGGCAGTCCGAGTGCTGAGTTTTCAAGCTCTGCTAAGAGATAGCCGGGCGTTCCGCGGAGTGAGCAGCCGACTTCGTCATAGATGTTGACGACTGGGTGGTGGTGGCCGCAAAGGATGAGTTTTCCGGCGAGGTCGGGGGATGGGATGGTGTGGCCGTGCATGTAGCCGACGCCGTCGATAACGGCGCCGGTCATTGGGAGGAGTTCGTCCTTTTCGAGATACTGTTCAAGGCCGGTGTCATGATTTCCGGGCGCGAGCCTGAACTCGGTCTGTTCCCGGATTTTTTCGAGGACTTTTGGGACTTCGTTTTTTTCCTGATAGGTGACGTAGGGGATCATGTGTTTGAGGTCGCCTAAGACGACGAGGTAGTCAGGCTCGCTTTTTTCGATGATTGCAAGCAGCCGCGTGAGCCGTGACTGGGTCGCGCTCTGGAAGTGGAGGCCGCGGCGGTGGAGGTCGGTTTCGACGCCGAAGTGTGGATCAGCGATGACGAGGGTGCGTGAGTTTCGTTCGATGAGGACGGCTGGCCCGTCTGCGTAGAATTCGGGGTTCATGAATCAGGCGACCTTGATGAGTTCGGTGGTCGGGGTGTAGCATTCTCCCTCTTCCATGAGCCGTGCGAGCGCTGCTTTGGTGTCTTTTTCTCCGAGTCCGAGTTTTGCCGCGCTGGTGATAACGTCTGCTATCGGTGCTCCTTTTTTGCCGGAGAGTTCAGTGATGAGTGCGAGAAGTTGTTCGTCAGTTACTGCCGCGGCAGCAGCAGGTGCTGCTGCTACGTGATCACCCCGGACATTGTCGAGGGCTTTTTGGAGAATTTTTGCAAACTCACTTTTGTCGGACGAGGGCGGCAGCTGTTCAAGCCGCGCTGCGGCTGCGGCGACAGCGCCGCAGAGCCATGTGTCGCGGGTTTTTCGGTCACAGGGGATGATTATGTCGGGGATGATTTCTGAGTAGGTTTTGTTTGCATAAGTGCGGAATTTTACGGTTCCGGTTACGAGGATGAACGCAGGCGACTCAAGCTGTTCGATTGTTTCAGCGAGTTTTGGTTCGGTGCGGGCTGTTGTTATGGTGAAGACGCCGGTTGGGTCGCTGACTCTGAGCGAGGATATTTTTTCATATTTCGATATTTTTTCGGTCAGCGTGCCGCAGAGAAATATGGTGTCGCTGAAAGTGCCGTACGGGGTTTTGAAGCCTCCGTCTGCTTTGGCTGAGGCTTTGGCAAACTCCCAGGCGAATAGGCATGCGGCGGCCTGAAGGCCGGAGGGCGGCAACGTATCCATTGTTGGTAGTTATATGGGTTTTTTGGGTATGGATAGTTTTTGGCGTGTGCGGGTTTTTGTTCCGTCCACGATTCGCATGCCTTTGGCCTGTGAATCGTGGGCGGAGCTACGAAGCGGTGAGTGGGCGGCTCATGAGTACAGACCCACCCCAAGAATACAAGAAATTATTCTCTTACAACTCCAACAAGTAGCCTACTATGGAGTCACCCGGCATCTGGATCGAAAAATACCGTCCGCGCAATCTGTCAGAAGTTGCAGGGCAGCGGGAGATTGTTGAGCGGCTGCAGTCGTACGTAAAAAGCAAAGCGCTCCCTCATCTGTTGTTCACCGGCTCAGCAGGCGTCGGAAAAACAACGTGCGCGATCGCGCTTGCCCGCGAGATGTTCGGCGACACCTGGAGCATGAACTTCCGCGAACTCAACGCATCCGACGAGCGCGGTATCGACGTGGTCCGCAATCAGATCAAACAGTTTGCCCGGACATCACCCCTTGGAGACGCGACGTTCAAAATTTTATTTCTGGACGAAGCTGACGCACTGACGCAGGATGCGCAGGCAGCTCTTCGCAGAACGATGGAGAATTACGCAGAAACCTGCCGCTTCATCCTCTCCTGCAATTACTCATCAAAAATCATCGATCCTATCCAGAGCCGGTGTGCCATTTACCGGTTCCGTCCGCTGGACGATGCCGCCATCCGTGACGAAATGAGTCGCATTGCTACAGTTGAAGGGCTGAAGATTCAGGAAAACGCCTATGATGCGATTGCCTACGTGTCGCAGGGCGACATGCGAAAAGCAATCAACGCACTCCAGGGTGCGGCCATCGTGTCGCCTACGGTGACCGCCGAGAACGTCTATGCCATCACCTCCAACGCAAAACCTGAAGAGATCGATGAGCTGGTTGAAGTCGCACTCTCCGGCGACTTTGAAACCGCGGAACGCATGCTCCGCACCCTCATGTATGACCGCGGCATCGCACCAAACGAGCTGCTGAACCAGATTTACCGGACGCTCTCGTCTTCCCAGAACATCGATCGGAAACTGAAGGTCCAGCTAATCGATCATCTTGGGGAGACCGACTTCCGCTTAAGCGAAGGAGCGGACGCAGACATTCAGATGGACGCACTCCTCGCACGGTTTGTAAAAACAGGACTGTCTTCTAAATAATCCAGCAGATGATCATAGATCACGAATCATGAATCATAGATCATGAATTGATCACCCAATAAAAAAAATCTGACTGGCAGCCCGCGTCTCCTCCTCGCCCGAGGAGTGACGAACTCCCGCTGTCTTGTTGTTTATTTATAGAACTAATTTATAATAAACCTGCATAATTTCCTGATTGAAAAATAAAAAAAATAAAAAAATAAAATATAGAGGGACTGTCTTCTCCCTGAAACCGTGATCAATTCATGATTTATGATTCATGATCATCCATCTTTTCTCAACTCTATTTTTCTTGTCTTCTCTTCTCACGCCTGATACCACGCAGCACCCGCAGTCATCCGTTCGCAGAACTCCTCTTTCCCAAGAGTTCGCAGTTCAGAGACCGCGTCCGCCAGATGCCCGACCGCCGCATCATTATAGGGATTTTCCCGCTGAATCGCATAGTACAGCGCAGCATTTTCCCTGGAAACCTCCCGCGACACCGCGGTCTGTTTTCGGAACGTCGTGGACGAGACCGCATTCAGTGTCTCAGCAGAAAACCCGCTGCGCACAAGAGCCTCCGAAAATGCGAGGTTCACCGCATGCGAAATTCCGAGGACATAAGCGACCGCCGCATCATGCTCCTCAAGCGGCATCCGCAGAACCGTTCCTCCGCTGAAAAGCACCGCTGCCTCCTCCACCGCCGCCGCACAACCGCAGTCGGCAGCAACAATGTTTCTTCCGGCAACCGAGGGCGCTGACGGCCCGAACATCGGATGCACCGAACAGACAAACATCCCTGCATCAACCATTTGCCGCAGAACACTCTCGACCGGCGACTTCACCGACAAAATATCAAACACCAGTGCTGACGTCTTTGACGCAAAAATCTCAGCCAGCACGGCGGCCGCGCTCGTCACCGGCGTAGAGACTACAATCACCTCAGCATTTTTACAAGCCTCGGCAACCGTCATCACCGGATACAGCGCGTTCGCGGGGTCCAGCACCGCAACAGAAACCGCATGGCCGCGGTCTGCAAAAAACGCTGACAGCCAGCGCCCCATTGCACCGTTGCCGCCGACAATACAGATACTCTTCGGTTCAGCATGCCGCGGCACACGCCCCTGCACCTCAACCGACTCATCGATCACCGCACGCGCAATGCGGGTCGCCGCCGCCGCACTCACGCCCGCGGCGGCGCCTGCATCCACATACCGCTTCACCACTACCGTCTCCACCGACGGCACCACCACCTCCTCATTCGCCGCAGCCTTTCGCTCGCCGATTATTTTTGCAATCGCGTTCCGTTTTCCGACTAACTCCATAATCCCGCGATCAATGTCTGCAAGCTGCATCCGCAGTGCGTCCAGCTCAGCCATAGTAGCCTCCCCGGATCAAAAGATCTGCAATCACCAGTGCAGTCATTGCCTCGACCACAATCGCACCGCGGTTCGCAATGCAGGGGTCGTGGCGGCCGTGAACGGACAATTCCGCATCACTCCTCTCTTCCAGATTCACCGTCTGCTGGGTTTGTGCAATCGACGGCGTCGGCTTGAACGCAACCGAAAAGTCCAGCGTCTGACCGCTCGCCATCCCGCCGAGGACACCGCCTGCATGGTTCGTCAGCGTCTGGACCACATCGTCTTTCATCCGGTAAAAATCATTGTTCTCTGAACCGCGGACAGCGGCAGCGGCGAATCCGCTGCCGAACATCACTCCTTTCACGCCCGGAATTGCGAACACAGCTTTTGCAACCTCGCCGTCCAGTGTGTCAAAGAACGGCTCGCCAAGACCAACCGGCAAATTGGTTGCCATACACCGGACAACACCGCCGACGCTGTCGCCGTCAGCTTTCGCTGCCAGAATCTCTTCGCGCATCAGGGCCTCAAGCTCCTCGCTCATCGCACGCAGAGGATTTGTCCGGGACGCGGCGAGCGTCGCCGGTTCGTACTCAGCAGTGTCCGCAACTCTTCCGATCCGGGAAACATACGAGCCTACGGTAATACCGAGCGGGTCAAGCATTCCCCGTGCAACCGCGCCCGCTGCAACCAGCGGCGTAGTCATCCGCCCTGAGAACATTCCGCCGCCACGGATATCGTGGTCCACACCGTACTTGCAGACTGCCGGATAATCGGCATGCCCGGGCCTGGGTATCCGCCGCAGTTCCTCATAATCCGAACTCTTTGTGTTCGTGTTCGCAAACGTAATCACCAGCGGAGCGCCGGTGGTGTGTCCGTTTACCACTCCTGATATCTCAGGAGCGTCAGCCTCCACCCGCGGCGTCCCAATCCCCGGAGCCGGTTTGCGGAGTGCGAGGTCCGCTTCGATTCGGTTCGTGTCCACCAACACTCCGGCAGGAATGCCGTCGATCACACAGCCGATCCGGCTGTCATGACTTGCCCCGAACAGCGTGAGCCGCACCGCTGACCCGATCGTGTTCATGCAAACCTCATATGTGCGCCGAGCGCCTGCATTGCCGCAACAAAGTTCGGATACGACACCGCACAGCACTCGGCGTCATCGATAACCGTATCGCCGTCTGCAATAAGTCCTGCAACTGCTGCTGCCATCATTATCCGGTGGTCGCCAAAGGTCGTAACATTTGTGCCCGAAAGTGCACACGGCCCGTTGACAATACATCCATCCTCGGTTTCCGTGATGTCGGCACCCATGCTTTGCAGAAACATCGCGGTCGATTTAATCCGGTCGCTCTCCTTAAACCGCAGATGAGCAGCGCCGAACAGGCGGGTCGTTCCCTCGCACTGGGTTGCAAGCACCGCTGCGATCGGGAAGAGGTCGGGAGCGTCAGCAAGGTTTACGTCTGCTCCATGCATCGGCCCTTTGGTCACGCGGACTTCGCCTGAACTGGTGCGGTTGACGCCAGCACCAAGGCTCTCCAAAAGATCGATGAACATTTTGTCGCCCTGCGGATCCTTTGGATACAGGTTGGTCACGATGACATCGCCGGTGAGTGCTCCTGCGGCAAACAAAAACGCGGCCGAGGAGTAGTCGCCGCCAACCCGTGCGTCAGCCGGAGAGTATTTTTGATTTTTCGGAACGAAAAATCCGTCCTCGGTTGTTACGACAGAAACGCCGTGCTCCTTCATTGCGGCAATCGTCATCTCGACATACGGCCGCGAGGTGAGGAGCGTTGTGAGGTGAACTGACAGCTCATTTTTGCTTAAGGGTGCTCCAATCAGGAGTGCCGAAATAAACTGCGAGCTGATATCGCCTCTGATATGCACCGCGGCTCCCGATACGGGACCTGTTACGCTGAACGGTGCGCAGCCGTCTCTTGACGTGACCGTGACACCGAGTTCAGTAAATGCGTCAAGCAGCGGTTTCATGGGCCGCGAGCACAGCGACGCATCGCCAGTGAGGCTGGTCGTCCCCGCAAGCTGTGCGGCAACTCCGGCTAAAATCCGTATCGAGGTGCCTGAGTTTTTGCAGTCGATGATTTTTGCGGAGGGCCGAAGTTTTCCGCCGCGAATGGTGACCGTGTCGTTCTCTGGGGTGCGGGAAACTTCTGCGCCGAGCGCTTCCACCGCGTCAAGCGTTGCATTGGTGTCTTCGCCAAACAGCGGGGAGGAGACCACCGACGTTCCGTCGGCGAGCGCTGCGAGGATGAAGGCGCGGTGCGTGTGACTCTTGGACGGCGGGGCTGCGGTGATTCCGCGCAATTGTGAGTGGGATACGATCAATTTCATGCAAAGTTTCCGTTTCTGATGTTTGCGATTAGGATATTTTCTCGCCCGAAAGCGTCGAGAAATTCGTTCAGGGAATCGGTTGGAACAAGAATTCCTGTCGCAGGGCCGGTACCGGAGAGTCCGGCGGCAACGGCGCCGCAGGCGAGGGCGCGATCTGCGGTTTCAGGCGTTATTCCAAGCGCCCGACAGGTACAACTGCCGTTTATGTACATGGCAGAGTAGACGTCGCCTGCGAGTGCCCGGTCGTAGGCTTTGGCGACGGTGTCCGCCATTTTCCGCATTTTTTCTTTGGGGAATGCGGTTTTTCTGATCTGAAACTCCGGGAGATGAATGACTGCGGTACAGGTTTCCGGCATCGGGACGCGGTGCAATAGTGTTTTTGCAAAGTTGTCGGTGAAGACGAGCCCGCCGAGCATGCAGGCACAGGCATCGTCAAACGCTCCGGTGATGCTGACACCTGCGGCAATGGAGACATTTGTTCCAAGTCTGCTGATTTCAAGCGGGCTTGCTGCAATGTCGAGCGCGTCGGCAGCTGCTGCAAGCATGGCGTTTGCTGCGGCACTGCTGCTTTTCAGTCCCATTGAGATCGGGATGTCTGAGACCGTTTTGATCACTGCCCCTTTCATTTCTGAGTCCGGGCACCGTTTCAGCATCTCCTGTGCACAGAGTTCGGCAAGCAGGGTGTTTTCGGTTGTGTGGCCGTCGATTGTTACGAAAAATCCCGGCTCTTTGGTGAACTCAACGGTCGCTTCGGTCTTGAGATCGATGCCGAACGCTGCTCCTTTACCGGTTGCGATGGCGTTGATGACCGAAAGAGCGCCGTATGATATGCCGCGTCCAATCATGTTTGCTCCTCAAAAGCTGCTGTCATGACAGCGGTGTTCGGAATGACACCGGTCCAGAGGGCAAAGGAGGCTTTTGCCTGTTCGATGAGCATCTGTTTTCCGCCAGCGGTTTTACGCACGCCAAGGGCACACGCTGCTGCAAGCAGAGGCGTGTTCTCCGGCTCATACACCATGTCAAACACGGCTGTTTTCGAAGAGAGGACAGATGTTGGCACCGGCAGGGTGTCAGCAAATCCGCTCATACCGGCAGGCGTTGCGTTGATGATGAGATCGTACGTTGGCGCGAGGTCTGCTGCGGGAACCACTGCTCCGCCGAACTCTTCAGCCAGCTCCTTGGCTTTTGCTTCGGTGCGGTTGGTGATATGTATCTCTGCGCCGGCTGAGCTGAGATAGGCTGCTGCCCCCCGGGCGGCGCCGCCCGCACCGATGATGAGAATTTTCGCATTTCTCGGCACGATGCCGAGGCCGGTAACGGTTGCTGCGATTCCTGCGATGTCGGTGTTAGTGCCGCTGAGTTTTCCGTTTCTGTTGCAGATTGTGTTAACCGCTCCGGCGCCTCGGGCGGTTTTCGACACCTCTGCGAGGAGTGGTATGACCGCCTGTTTATGGGGAATGGTCACATTCATGCCTGCGATGCTGTAGCAGCGGATGACTTCTGGAATCAGGGGGAGTTCGTCCGTGCTCGACGGAATTTTTACATATCTTCCTTTGATTCCTGCATCATGGAATGCGGCGTTGTGCATCTTTGGCGAGCGGGTGTGGGTGAGCGGCCAGCCGGTGATTGCGGTTACGACCGGACTTTTGCCGAGCCGGACCGCGTCATCGACAGTTATCTGTCCCGGGGCTGAGGCGAGCTCCGGTGTTACTGCGCAGTAGGTCAGCATGGATCCGATTTCTGCTGCACGGATACGGGTTACCTCGCCTGCGGCACCCATTCCGATGAGGATGAACGGCCTTTCGGTTTGTCTGAGGACAAGAGACGCCTTCCAGATCTCAAGAAGGTCGGCGGGCCCCTGCACCATGAACGCGGCTTTGGGGATGCCTGAGTCTTCAAGGTCTTTGAAGATCTTCAGAATTTCAAAGGTCGCAGGTGTTTTTTCGAAATCATGATATGAACAGATCACACGATCTCTTGGAAACTCGTTTCGCAGGACCGAGTCTGACTCGATGTCCACATAGCTTGCACCGCATGCAAGAGCGCGGGAAAAAATATCCTTTCGCTCCGCATCCTTCTCGGACCGGAACGTTACAATTGAAAATTTTTCGCCGGAGACAAACGAAAGATCTTCAGGGATGTTGGCAAGGGCGTCAAGCCTGAACTCCAGTGCCTCAGCACCTTTGGCTACTGCGTTTGCTGCCATGGTTTTTGCTACATCAGCTGATGCGGCAGCGATTACAGCACAAATACGGGTCATTTCTCGCAGATGGTCTCCGCCATTGCGTGACCGAAGTGGCGGCCTCCGCTTTCCAGTCTGACCATGACTTCGTCGCCGAGCATGAGGGCCGACACTGATACAGCGCCGGACGGCGTTCCAAGACGAATCGTCTCGGCGTTCTGTAAAACCACTGAGTAGGTTTTACCGTCTGCTTCTGCTTCGATTAAGAGCATGGGCCTGACCTCAATTTTTACGCGGCCCACACTCACCGACCGCAGGGTTCCGTCCGGTTTTCTTGCGAGGACTGAGGAGCCTGCGGCGATCTCAGAGAGGTAGCGTGTCGTTTTGTCAGGGCAGAGGAGGTAGGAGTGAACGGCTCCCGCGTTGACGCGGAACGGTCGTGCATTCACGTACTCGCTCTCAAAACTTTCTGAACAGACAAGGAACAAACAGGAGGACTGCGAGCCTATCAGCATTCCTTCGCCTGGCGCGAGAAGCGAACAGGTGTCGATGCAGACACGGTCGCCAAGGGAGAGCGGTTCAATTTTAGTCACGACTGCGGTCTGCAAGTTCACATCAGGGAACTCGCTGCCAAGAGTGCGAGAAAATCCTGCGATGTCAGCTGGATGGTCAGGGGTGATGACCACGCCGTCAGCGCCAACTTCCATGGTCTCAAACGCGAGCTTTGCTTCGTCCGGCGTTTTCACACTGATGTAGACCGAGGTCGCGGAATTTTGGAATCTGGAGATGAGATTTTCGAGAGGAATTACCTTCCAGTCCGAGGGGGTTATTATCAGATAGGGAAGGGTGTCTTTGATGCTGTATGCTTCCTCCATGTCCTCGGCCCCTTTGAGGGTGAGGTCTGCGCCGATCCGCTGGCCCGCAACTGACAGATATTTTCCGTCGGAGGTGATTGCAGCATATCTGCCAAGCTGGGTGAGGGCGGTGTCTTCTTCCTTGAGTATGATATTGGTGTAGCCTGCTTCGAGCGCTGCGGCGACGATTGTTTTTCGGTCGCTGTACTCTTGTGCACGGTCGGCACGGATGAGAACCGGAGGGAGGGTTACTGACATTCTATTCACTTCTTGAGATGTTTGGCTGCTTCTTCGACCGAGACGTCTTTGAGGACGATGTCGGAGACTGCGGAGGTGATGCCGACGATGTCTTTGTGCTGGAAGATGTTTCTTCCAATGGAGACTCCTCTGCCTCCTGCGTCCAGCGAGTCGCGAACCATCTGAAGCATTTCAAGGTCAGAGCTCATCTTTGGTCCGCCTGCGATGACGACAGGAATCTGGGCCCCTGCCACGACTTCTTTGAAGGTTTCGATGTCGCCGGTGTAGCTGGTTTTAACAACGTCTGCTCCAAGTTCAGCGGCAACGCGGGCACAGGTTTTGAGTGCGTCAACGTCGAAGGGATCTTTGATGTTTTTGCCGCGCGGGTAGACCATTGCAAGCAGCGGCATTCCCCACTGCTGGCATTTGCGGGAAATTTCTCCGGCAGAGCGAATCATTTCAGGTTCGGTGTCGGCACCGAGGTTGATGTGAATGGAGACTGCGTCTGCTCCAAGGGTGAGGGCTTCTTCAACGGTTGTGACGATAACTCTGGAGTTTGGGTCGCAGCCAAGGCCGGTGCCTGCGGAGAGGTGGACGATGAGTCCGATGTCTTTTCCTGAGGTGCGGTGGCCGTAGGGGACCATTCCTTTGTGCATCAGAACAGCGGTTGCGCCGCCGAGGGAGATTTTATTGATGGTGTCACGCATGTCAACGAGACCGGGGATTGGTCCCATGGAGATTCCATGATCCAGTGGGACAACGACAACTCTTCCTGAGTTGCGGTCTATGACTCTTTCTAAACGGACTTGCTTTCCGAACATGTGTGCTAAGTGTTAGCACGGGGCGCACATTAAGCTTTGTGTTTGGTCGGTTTTTTCCTGCGATGTGCGGCTGTATTTGCAGTTGGGGTTTTCTGTATGTGGTTTTCGTAAGGAGACGGGGATTTTTGTCCTTGGTCTCGTTTAGAGTAACCACGATTCGCATGCGAATCATGGTTACTCCAAGCAAATTCACAAAAACAAAAATTATTTCTTAATCATCACTCGTTCACAATCTCGCCGTCACGGATAACAATTCTCCGGTCCGCATACTCTGCCGTGATCGGATCATGCGTCACCATAATAATCGTCCGTCCCTTCGTGTTCAGATCACGCAACAGCGACATAATTTGTTCACTCATCTTCGAATCCAGATTTCCTGTCGGCTCATCACAAAGAAGAAGTGCAGGGTCGTTGGCAAGCGCCCGAGCAATAGCCACACGCTGCTGTTGACCGCCGGAGAGTTCAAACGGCGTGTGGGTCATCTTCTGTTCATCAATACCCACCTGGGCTAAAAGCTCTTTTGGTCTCCCCGTGTCATCGCGCTTGCCGTACTTGAGAATCATTGGATACTCCACATTCTCATACGCCGTTAAGAGGCCGATCAGGTTGAACTTCTGAAAAATAAATCCGATCCGGTCACGCCGGTGCTCGGTCAGCTCATCATCGGTCAGTTCCTTTACACTCCGGCCGTCGATGTACATCTCGCCGGTTGTCGGCACATCAAGGCAGCCGATCATATTCATCAGCGTCGACTTGCCGGAGCCCGACGGCCCCATGATCGCCACAAACTCCCCTTTCATCACCGAAAACGTCACGCCGTTCAGTGCATGGACATCGCCCGCAGGCATATGATATATTTTATAGACATCCCGCAGCTCCACGACCGGGGTCTCCTGAACCGTCATAGAATACTCGTGTGTGCTCAATGTATTTAACATATTGTCAAGTTTTGGTGACATGTCGGGGGGTTGCACAGCTCCGTCCACGGAAAACCGGAGTACACGGAAAAATGCACGGAAAAAACATCACGGAGCAAACGTGAACATCACGGAAGTAGATTATTTTAGGATTCCGTGATGTTCACGCCTCTCGGTAATGTTTTTTCCGTGCGTTTTTCCGTGTACTCCGATTTTCCGTGGGCGGCTCATGAATAAAGATGAAAACTCGGCAGAACCGGCTACATTATATTTCTTCAATACTCTATAATAATACACAAACGGAGGCAGCCGTAATGGGGTCGCAGTGGACAAAAGATAAGATATACAAAAAATCTGTGCGTGACGGGTATCGTGCCCGCTCCGCCTACAAACTCATCGACATCAACGAGCGGTTCAACATCGTCAGACGCTCCGACAACGTCGTTGACCTCGGGGCCGCTCCCGGCAGCTGGCTTCAGGTTCTTCGCACCATGACCGAAGGCCAGCTGCTTGGCGTCGACCTCAACCCCATCGTCCCCATGGAAAACGTCATCACCGTCACCGGCGACTTCACTGCCCCTGACATTCAGCAGAAAATTCTCGAACTCATGCCGCTCGTCAACGTCGTCGTCTGCGACGCCTCCCCCCACCTCTCCGGCGCCAAAGCCTACGACCAGGCACGCGTCATGGCACTCAACGAAGACGCCCTTCGGTTCACCGAAAAACTTCTCAAACAGGGCGGCAACTTTGTCATGAAATCCTTTCAGGGCGTTGACTTCAACGAACTCGTTGACCTCGTCAAAGAGCGCTTCTACTCAGTCCGCGTAATCCGGGCTACCGCCACCCGCCGCGGAAGCACCGAGTGCTACATCATTGCAAAGAACTTCATTGGAGATGCCGATGACGACCGAAAACAAATCTCTGAATGACGAAATCCTCACCGACACCTATGGCAGAACCATCTCCAACGTCAGGATAGCACTCACCAACGCCTGCAACCTCAGATGCATCTACTGCCACCATGAGGGCGAAGAGATCAACGGCTGCACGGTAGACAACAGCCGTGCCCAGATGACCAAAGAGGAGATCGCTGAACTCATCGGCATCTTCACCGAGCTTGGGGTCACCACCCTCAAACTCACCGGCGGCGAACCGACCCTCAGACCCGACCTCCTTGACATCATCAGATCCATCCCTCCGGGCGTTGAGTCCTCCATGACCACCAACGGCACCCTGCTTGCAAAAATGGCAAAGGATCTCAAAGCCGCCGGACTCTCAAGGGTCAATGTCAGCCTTGACACCCTGCACCGCGACCGGTATCAGAAGATCACCGGCCGCGACCTGCTGCCCGAAGTCCTCGCAGGAATTGATACAGCAGTTGAAGTCGGTCTCACTCCGGTAAAACTCAACATGGTCATTCTGAAAGGCATCAATGACGATGAAATCGAGGACTTTCTCTCCTATGTCAGAGACCGGAAAGGACTCATCCTCCAGATAATTGAGCTCATGGATGTCAACGGCTGGGCTGACCACATCGATCACATCGACGAGGTCATCAGAGGTGACGCAGAAATTGTCGGTGACTTGGAAAAAAGCATCGCTGAAAAATCCACCCAGATTATCACGCGGAGAATGCATCACCGCAGAAAATACTGCCTTGACGGTGCCGAGGTTGAAGTGGTGCGTCCGATGCACAATCTTGAGTTTTGTGCGAACTGCAACCGGCTTCGCGTGACCTCGGACGGCAAACTCAAACCCTGCCTGCTCCGTTCCGACAATGAAGTGGACGTCCGCGGTCTGCACGGCGATGAGCTGAAGGCAGCTATTGCCAAAGCAGTGCAGCACCGCTCACCCTATTTCACCCAAAAATCATAACCGTTATTTTTTTCTTTCAAATATTTCTTGACAATTTCTATATAGAAACACAGCTAACAGAGTAAATATTAGCATTGTGGTGGTAATAACGGCATGAAATATCTCATATGTCTGATACTTGGCATCTGCATGGTGATGTCAGTCTGCACGGCAGGCTGCGTCTTTCTGCCGCAGGATCAGCCTGACCTGTCTGGCAACTATGATGAACAGATAGAATTTGCGCACAAACTTGTTCTCAGCATCGACAATCAGATCACTGATCTTGGCGACTCACTCTTTGCCGCAGCAGAGTACCAGTCTGATTTTGCTGCCGACAGCCCTGAGGTCATCGCAAGTCTGAGTGATTTGTACGTGGACAACCCCGGTTCTTCATCCATTTACCGGATAAATGCCGACAATGTCGTGGTTGCCGCAGTTCCCGAGTCTGCGGCGCCCCGGATAGGGTACCATATACCTGCACTGGACTTTGATCCGCACAACCTCTCCAGTCCGGCATACATGGGTCTTTACCACAGAGAGAACACTGGCGAAACCCGGGTGTCCATTCTGGTTCCGATATACACCGGAAACGGAACCTATGATGGTCTCCTCTGCCTTATCCTTGATCCGAAAACCAAGACATTCGTCAGCCCATCACGGCCGGAACTACCGCGTGAAGGATTCACCGTCATGATTCTGGATGAGAATGGAAATGTTCTGTACTCTGACGAAACCAAACACATCGGACAAAATGCCATTCAACTGGCAAATGTGTCAGGTCAGGATGAAACGGTAGCTGTCCTCGAGAGAATGATCTCAACCACTAACGGTACTGCATCCTACTCCACTTACAGCTTCGGCAGTATGAAATATGTCACCCTTGCAGTGGCATGGGACACGCTTGAAACGAGAATCGGTCCCCTCACCTTTGTGGTCGGCAAAAAAACTTCTGAACAGCAACTCGTTCCGCGCCCTTCCTCGAGCACCGACAAAACCCTCGAAGAGTTTGCCCGGGCCGCGTACCTGTATGCAGTCAAAAACGGCAAAGACGCGGCAGTCGCCGCCTTCAATGATCCTGAAAGCCTGTTTGTCACGCAGGAGTACACCATCACTGCGGTCGATATCAACGGAACCATTCTTGCAAACGCGATGCTTCCCGGTGACGTCGGCGTGAACTTGATCACAGACACCGACGCAAACGGTGTTCCAACCGTTAAGACACTGGTCCAGCGGGCAAAACAGGGTGGAGGTTACGCCATGTATCTGTATCCTGACCATATGCAGAATGAGGAGATAAAAGTAAAACTCTCGTATGTCATGCCGGTTGACGACACCTGGTTCATTGTTGCCGGCAACTATACGGATAATAAAGCAAAGTATGTGGATCCGCTGCTTCGCAATACCATGATCGAGTACACCCGTCAGGTTGCCCAGTATGCCGCGATCAACGGTAAAGATGCGGCAATTACGGCGCTGAATACACCACACGGTCAGTTTTACCGCGAGGACATTCGGCTCGTTGCGACTGACTCAAACGGTACCGTTTTTGCCCGTCCTTTCAATCCTGAACTTATCGGTACCAACCTTCAGAACGTTACCGATATCTACGGCGTATCGCTTGGCCGCGACCTGACGGTGATGGCAAACTCCGGTGGTGGTATGATATATCAGTATTATCCCAACAGGTACACCAATGAAAATGAGATGACGCTCATCTATGTCCTACCGGTTGACAACACTTGGTTCCTTTCCTCAGGCATTACCATGACTGCATGTCCCTGACGTGGGCGATTTCCATCCCTCCCCATTTTTTCGACAGCAACTGCCTTTTTTTTATGATCGATCCGACTATCACATGGTTGAATATTTGTGTTGTTCCTTCGAATATTTTACCGCAATGAACGACTCAGAAATATTGATGAATCTAAGTGATCTGGTACAGTTCCTGAAGAAAGATCCTGCTGAATTTATCAAAGAAGATATCATCAGTTTCTGTGAGGAAATGGCCATTGAGATGGTGAATTTCCGGTATGTTGCAGGTGACGACAAACCGAAGGTGGCTATTGCCAAAGCAGTGAAGCACCACTCACTCTATTTCATCCAAAAATCATAACCGTTATTTTTTCATTCAGAAGTACCTGGTGCCAATTTCTATATAGATACACAACTAATGTAATGAGTATTATCATTGGGGGTAAAATAACGGCATGAAATATCTGGTATGTCTGGCACTTGGCATCTTTGTGGTAATGTCAGTCTGCATAGCAGGTTGCATTCTTCCTTTGCCGTCAGATCAGTCTGACGAATCCGGCGATTATATTGAGCAGATAAAGCTCGTGCACATATTTACTCAAAGCGTCGGCAATAGTACATCCGAGCTTGGGAACTCCCTTTTTGCTGCAGCAGAGTATCAGTCTGACTTTGCCCCTGACAGTCCTGAAGTCTCCGCCAGCCTCAGTGACTTGTATGTACATAATCCCAGTTCCCTGTCCGTGTACCGGATCACTGCTGACAACGTCGTGGCTGCCGCTGCTCCCAAAACTGCAATGTTCCCGGTAGGCTATCAGATACCCTCACTGGAATTTGATCCGCAAAATTTCTCAACTCTGGCATACCAGGATATTTGCCAGAGAGACACTGGTGAATTCCAGATGTCAGTCATTGTTCCAGTCTACACCAGAAATGGGGCCTACGATGGTTTCCTCTGGTATTACCTTGACCCTATGTCTAAAATACTCGTCATTCCGGCACGTTCAGAGTTGCCGCGTGACGAAGTTCTTGCCATGATTCTGGATGAGAATGGTGTCGTTCTCTACTCTGATGATTCCAAAAACATTGGACAGAATGCAATTTCGGCTGCACGTGCATTCGGTCAGTATGAAACGGCTGCCGCACTTGAGAAAATGATCTCCACCAAAAACGGTACTACAGTCTACTCCACCTACAGCTATGGCAGTATGAGGTACATCACCCTTGCCGCGGCATGGGATACACTTGAAACAAAAACCGGCCCCCTTACCGTTGTGGTCGGTACACAAACTGCTCAACAGCAGCTTGTTCCAAGTCCCACATCAAACACCGACAAAACACTCGAAGAATTTGTCCAGTCCGCATATTTGTATGCGGTCAAAAACGGTAAAGACGCGACACTCGCTGCCATCAATGATCCGAACGGCCAGTTTGTCACTCAGGAGTACGCCATCACCGCAATTGATTTCAACGGCACCATCCTTGCAAGCGCGATGATGCCTGGCGATCTCGGCGTGAACCTGATCGCTAATAAGGATGCAAACGGCGTTCCAACCATTCGGACTCTGGTTCAGCGTGCCAAGCAGGGAGGAGGTTATGGAATGTATCTCTGCCCCAGCCATATGCAAAATCAGGAGATTGAGGTAAAACTTTCCTATGTCGTGCCGATTGACGACACCTGGTTCGTTTCCGCCGGCAGCTATATGGACGAAAAAGCAAAGTACGTGGACCCTGAACTTAATAATGCCATGATTGAGTATACCCGCCATGTTGCCCAGTATGCTGCTGTTAACGGCAAAGATGCGACGATTGCGGCATTGAATACCCCGAACGGCCAATTTTTCGATGATAACATCAAGCTCGTTGCGGTTGACTCTACAGGCATCGTGCTTGCCCGTCCCTACGACCCTGAGCTTATCGGCAACAATATTGCGAGCGCTACCGATATCTACGGCGGATCCTTTGGTCGTGATCTGATGGTGATGGCAAACTCGGGCGGTGGTATGGTGTACGAGTATTATCCAAACCGCGACCTCGGTGAAAATCAGATAACGCTCATGTATGTCCTGCCGATCGATGACACCTGGTTCCTTGTATCAGGCATCGCCATAAACGCTGAGTCCTGATGTGCGGGCGCCCCGTCCCTCATTATTTTTTTCGACAGTAATTGCCTTCTTTTCCCTTTGGTCTGACTTTCGCATGGTTGAATATTTATGTCGTCCCTTCGAATATTTACCGCAATGAACGACTCAGAAATACTGATGAATCCCAGCGATCTGGTACAGTTCCTAAAGAAAGATCCTGCTGAATTTACCAAAGAAGATATCATCCGTTTCTGTGAGGAAATGGCCGTTGAGATGGTGAATTTCCGGTATGTTGCAGGCGACGGCAAACTGAAGACCCTGAACTTTGTCATCTCATCCAAAGAATATCTGGATACGATTCTTTCGGATGGAGAGCGTGTTGACGGCAGCAATATTTTTCCGTTTATCGAAGCGGGAAGCTCTGACCTCTACGTTGTTCCGCGGTATGCCACTGCATTCATGGACCCGTTTGAAGAGATGCCGACCTTAAACATCCTCTGTTCCTATTACGATAACCAAGGCAGACCGCTTGCCTCGTCGCCGGAGTACATCCTCCGCTGTGCCCGCGATGCTTTCAAGAAAAATACCGGCATGGACTTCAAGTGTTTCGGCGAGCTTGAGTACTATGTTATCTGTCCCGAGGACTCCCTCTACCCAGGCCTTGATCAGAAAGGCTACCATGCGTCCGGCCCGTTTTGCAAATTTGAAGAGATGCGGACCGAAGCTATGCAGATGGTTGCCCGTGCCGGCGGCAAAATCAAGTACGGTCACTCGGAAGTGGGCTGCTTCACGAAAGACGGCTACTACTATGAGCAGCATGAGATTGAGTTCCTGCCAACCGATCCAATCCTCGCGGTTGAGATGATTGCTGTTGCCAAATGGGCGCTTCGCATGCTTGGCTACAAATATGGTGTTGAGGTCTCGTATGCGCCGAAGATCACCGTCGGCAAAGCTGGTTCCGGCCTGCACTTCCACATGCTTGCCGAAAAGAACGGCAAAAATATGATGATAAAGGACGGCGTGCTGTCAGATATTGCAAAGCAGATGATCGCAGGCATTCTTGATGTCGGCGACGCGGTCACAGCGTTTGGCAATCCGATCCCGACTTCGTACCTGAGACTTGTTCCGCATCAGGAAGCACCGACCTACATCTGCTGGGGTGACCGGAACCGGTCTGTGGTGGTTCGCGTGCCGCTCGGCTGGACCGGTTCGACCGATATGGCAGCTGATGCAAATTACGGCATCCACCGCAAGGCGAACAAGACCTCCAAGCAGACGTTTGAGTACCGTGTTGCCGACGGCTCGGCAGATATCTATGAGACGGTCGCCTGTCTGATTCTTGGTGCGATGCATGGTTTTGCGATGCCTGACGCGCTTGATCAGGCACAGAAACTGTATGCAAGCGGCAATATCTTCAACAAAGAGTATGCGGCTTTCTTAAAGACTTTAAGGCAGCTTCCTGCATCCTGCTCTGAGTCTGCGGACGTGCTTCTGGCAAAACGTGCACTGTTTGAGAAGGACGGCATTTTCCCGGCTGGCGTGATTGATTCCCAGGCAAAGAAGCTGAAGGCATTCAATGACAAGGGACTTTCTGACAAGCTGCTTGGCAACACCGAGGCGTTTGCCGAGCTTGTTGCAAAGTACATCCACGTTGCCTGATTTTTTTTCCTTTCTTTTTTTTCGGTTTTTTTCCATAAATTCGTTTATTGGTGAACACAGTTTGAGGTTGATCAGCTCCGCCCACAGAAAAACGGAAAAGCGGAAGACGCACAGAAAAAAACATCACTGAGAGGCGTGAACATCACGGGGATAAATATTTTAGAATAGGAGTTACGCGGTGTACTGTTGAGTGATGAAGTGTTGCCTCGCGAGAAAAAAATCGCCACGGATTCACACGGATTCCAAATTTGCCAGCTGTTATCCAGTGAGGTCGAAAAGGACGCAGGCGATTAGCCGGAGTCCCGGTCGAACGCAAGATAACAGCAATTGGCAAATTAAACATCTGTGTGAATCCGTGCCGGTTTTTTTCTCGTAGTTCCCACTCGCCACTAACCCGATCAACATTTTTCAGAAAAAAAACGGATAAATTTTCCTTGACATCACACCGCGTAACTCCTATTCTAAAATATTTATCCCCGTGATGTCCACGCCTCTCAGTGATGTTTTTCTGTGAAGCTCCGTGTGTTCCCGCGAAGCGGTAAGCAGGCCGAAACGACTCCTGAAAGGAGGAGTTAAACACGACGGAACGGTGTGTGGAAGGCATGCGATCCGTTTTTCCGTGGGCGGCAGGACTTAAGTAGGCAACACTGTCACTTACGAAATGTTGATATGGCGTGCGTCAACGAGAAAATATCCTACTAATACTTTTGTTTTCCTGCATTTTGTCACCTTCCATCGGTATTTATTACTTTACAACTGATGTTTTCCATTAGTGATATAAATGGAAACCGAGACCAGCATCAATATCCTGAGTGTGTTGATCGGTAATCCTCTGTCGAGGAGAATAATTGCCGGAATGAGTGGCGAGTGCGAGGAGTGCGGCGGCAACCGCCTAGAGATTGCGCTTGAGCAGTATCTTGGTCTGCGGGATGATGCCTGCCCGAAGTGCCGCAGGGCTTCCCGCGAGGCTGCGTTTATTATCAAGACCGGAGCGAGAAAGTTTGGCGTGACCGAAGGCGATATGAAAAAGACCTTTCAGGATGCTTACTGGCGCAGGGGTCTTGTGTCGGTGATGAAAGGCATTGCCGAGTTCGGCGTCCGCCGCCCGTTTGTTCCGGGAGCGCCGTTTCAGGTTGTGTGGGATGTAACTCATCGCTGTAATCTCCGATGCCAACACTGTTATGCGTCCGCCGGAAAAGTGCTTGACGATGAACTGACGACAGCTGAGGCGCTGGATCTGATTGATCGGCTGGCACGGCTCGGTGTTGCGGTGATCGCATTCTCCGGCGGCGAACCGCTGTCACGCCCTGATATTTTGGATCTGATTCGCCATGCACGCAAGAAAGGAATGTATGTTGCCCTGGCAACGAACGGTACGCTGATTACCGAGGCCCGAGCAAAGGAGCTGCGGGACGCGGGGGCCGAGTATGTGCAAATCAGTATTGACGGTGCGGATGCACGAACCCATGATGAGTTCCGCGGAATTTCCGGCGCGTTTGACCGAACTATTGCCGGTGTTCGGAACGCGGTTGATGCAGGATTTTTTGTCAATATTTCCACGACCGCAACGAAGTCCAACTATGATCAGATTCCAAGCATTATCGATCTCTGTGAGGAGCTTGGCGTGAACTGGGTGATGGCCTATAATTTTGTGCCGACCGGCCGCGGTCAGGATATGATTGATACGGATCTGAGCCCGTATGAACGCGAGGATATGCTGCAGATGCTGTTTGAGCGAAACAAAAATTCAAAGTGTCAGGTGCTGACAACCGCTCCGCAGTTTGCCCGCGTCGCACTTCAGCAGTCCTGTGCCGGAGGGGCAGTTATGGTTCCGACGCACTTCTGCAATCAGGAGGTTGACGGTGCTCTGTTCGGGCTGACCGAGTTTGTGGGCGGCTGCGGTGCAGGAAGATTCTATATGGCGATTCGTGCGAACGGGGATATTGATCCTTGTGTATTTTTCCCGAAATCGATTGGAAATGTGCGGACCGCGAACTTGGAGGAGCTCTGGAAGCATGACCCGCTGCTTACTGATCTGCGAAACAAGGATAAGGTTGAGGGCGGCTGCGGTTCCTGCGAGTACCGGTATCACTGTGGCGGGTGCCGTGCCCGTGCTTACGGTTACTTCGGCAACCATCTCGCCCCGGATCCGGGCTGTGTGAACAATATGGAGTATTATACTGCTTTGCGGGTGATGCAGACGCTGCCTGTGTCGGATTTGCCGGTAAACCGCGGGTGAATTCATTCTCTCTTTTTTTGGAAAGGAACGCGAATGGTATGCCTGCTCACCGCTTCACGTAATAAAACGCGAATAGCGCGAATAAAAAATCGCCAATGGCGATTTTTGAAATTTACGAACAGTATTTATTTTTAGACACATCTCCTCGTTCAGAAGCAAAAAAACAAAAATTTCTTTTTTTTTGAAAAATCGCCATTGGCGATTTTTTTATTCCGCGAAGCGGTGAGCAGGCCGTAGGCATGCGACTCGCACTATTCGCGTTTCAAAATCTCATCCGGCAGAACGCCTCAGCCCCATCTCTCCCGAAGTACATATGCGTGTAGCCGGCAACCGTCGTTCCCGCTACCGCCCCGTCGTTTCCGCGCCCGTCAATACCTGCTCCCCGTTCAAGAGCAAACAGATACCGCACGTCCGCATCCGGTATGGTTCGCGAGTAATGGAACTCATGGCCGCGGAACGACATATCCGAAGGAAAGACCGCTGAACCTGCAACCGTTTTCCCGACCACATAGTTCAGGGCAACAAACCGTTTCTCCATCACCGCGTCCGCATCAATCAGCCCTGCCATTTTGTGAACTGCTCCGTCCGCTGTTGTAATACTACGGGACAGCCACATCAAACCGCCGCACTCACCAAAGATCGGTTTGCCTGCATCAGCCGCCCGCACAAGATCGTTTCTGCACCGTGAACGAGACAGTGCCTCGGCATAAAGCTCAGGATACCCGCCGCCAAAATAATACGCATCAGCTTCCGGCAGCGCATCACTGACTGGCGAAAAAAAGCTCAGCTCAGCTCCAGCGGCTCGCAGATAATCGAAGTTGTCGCGGTAGTAAAAACAGAACGCCGCATCCATGGCCACAGCCACCTTGATGTTCGCGTCTTTGCGGCTGAATTTCTGAACCTGCGAAGAGATCTCGCTCGTCTCCTCTGCCGCCGCAAGAATCGCATCAAGATTACAGCGCTCCTCCACAAAATCTCCGACAAATCTCATGCGGGCATCCTCCTCTCCCATCACCAGACCAAGATGTCGGCTCTCCACCAGAAGAGCATCCGACCTCGGCATCCATCCAAGCAGCGGCAGCGTGATATGAGTCGTCGCCATAGTACGATGCCGGTCAGACCCTCCCTTCGTCATAATCACGCCGGCAAATTTCAGTTTTGGATCATACTCAGCGTAGCCCTTTACCAATGCCGCAGCACTGCGTGACATCCCCTTCACATCAACAACCAGAATTATTTGTGCATCAAGCAGCCGCGCCACATGCGCCGTGCTCGAACAATCTGACCCGTCCACACCGTCATACAGCCCCATCACTCCTTCAATAACCGCAATGTCTGCTCCCTCGCATGCCTGCACAAAACAGTCACGGACTCCCTCCTCTCCAATCATAAACGGATCAAGATTCCGCGACTCGCGGCCGCAGACAACCGTGTGATGCGAAGGATCAATGAAATCCGGTCCGACCTTGAACGGCTGCACCACCAGACCGCGGGCAGTGAGCGCTGCCATAATGCCTGACGCCGTCGTCGTCTTCCCGCATCCGCTGTGCGTTCCGGCAATCACAATTCTTGGAATCGTGGTCATATTTTCTTCCCTCGGACGCTTTGTTGTATTCAAAAATCTTGAGCCTGCATCATCCCTCATAATCGCATACCTTAAATCGTTGTGTCTGAAATTACTATAGTAATATTTTGCTACGGCAAATAAATTGGTGTTTTTGACCTATGCATATCATGGAAGGTTTTCTTCCCGGGCCTTGGTGGCAAATCTGGACTATAGTTGCCGCAATCTGCGTCGTTGCAGGCATCGCCGCCTTCACGAAGCTTGTACGGCAGCGTCCCGAAACTCTTCCTCTTCTCGGACTCGCCGGTGCATTTGTGTTTATACTCTCATCACTTAAAATACCATCCCTGGGATCGTCCTCCCACCCGACCGGCACCGGATTTGGCGCAGTATTGTTCGGGCCTGCGATCACCTCTGTCTTTTGTACGGTCGTTCTCGTGTTTCAGGCACTCTTTCTTGCGCACGGAGGTCTCACGACGCTTGGCGCAAACATTGTTGCGATGGGAGTCATTGGACCGCTCGCCGCCTGCCTGATATTCCGGGTCGGCCACTTGATCACTCCTGCATTTTCGGTGCGTGGTTTTACCATAACCATGTTCTCTGCCGCGGCTGCCGCAGACCTCGCAACGTACGCGATGACTTCGCTACAGCTTGCTCTTGCCTACCCTGCCGCAGACGGAGGCATTCTCGCAACATTTCTCCTCTATATTGGAATATTCGGCATCACCCAGATTCCGCTCGCCGTAGTCGAAGGAATTGCCATCGTGCTTCTGATGCGGCTGGTCATCACCGTAAAGCCGGAAATTTTCGTGAGCCTTGGCATTCTTTCCCGCACGGAAACCAAAACTCTCGGCGGCGTCTGTGATGCCGAGACCGCACTGCCCAACTCCCGCAAATGGGTGTGGGTCGGCATTCTTGTTGTTCTGATTACAGCAGTTCTCGCATTCTCGTTTGCGGTGTATGGAGCCCAGCCCGGAACCGATGACATCGTTGCCGGCACACTTGAAGGAACCGGTGTTGTTCCCTGGTTTGAAGCAGGCAGTCTGTTCTCTGAAGAGATGCACGGCTGGCTGTTTGCTTTGCAGGCAGCTCTTGGAACTGTGATTGTGATCGCATGCCTGTACTGGTTGCGCTACCGGACCAACTGCGGCAAAGGAAGATGCGGCGAGCAGAAACACACCATCTTCGATGAACACATTCTTGACGATGCGGCAATGGCAAGCCCGCTGCGGCATGTTCCCGCATGGCTGAAGCTGGTGCTGTGCATCACGGCGATTATCATCGCCGTGACGTCACCGCTGCCGTATGTTCCGCTGTTTATTGCCGCGGTAATGATCGCCGCATCCTTCCTGCTTGCGAAGGTAAGTCTGCACCTCTACTCCTCTCTTCTGATGATTCCGGTTGCATTCGCCGGCACCGGAGCTCTGGTGATTCTTTTCATCACCGGCGGCGGTGAGACGCTGGTGGATCTTTTCACGATCGGTCCCCTGCATCTTTCGATCACCACCAACTCTGTTGCACTTGCGGTTCTCGTGCTGTCGCGAACGTTTGCCGGTATGTGCTGTCTCTACTTCCTGGCGCTCACAACACCGATGACCTCGCTGTTTGAGGTTCTGAAGAGTCTGCGGTTCCCGCAGGAGTTTGTGGATCTGGCGATGCTGATTTACCGGTACATCTTTGTGTTTATCGGAGAAGCCATCAGCATCCACAATGCGCAGGTGATGCGTGGCGGGTATGGTTCGTTCAGGAACTGGATCAGTTCGTTTTCGATGCTTGCCTCGATGCTGTTTATCAGAACCTGGGATCGCGGCGAGTCGATATTTTTGTCGATGGACTCCCGCTGTTATGACGGGTGTATGGTGCTGCCTGAGGAAGAGAGCCGTGCGACGCCCGCGTCCGTGTTCGCGGTCACGGTGTTTTTAGCTGCGGCGTTTCTGCTGTTGATCTTTGAATGGAGGTTTGTATGAGCGATTATGTTTTAGAGTTTGATGATGTGTGGTACTCGTACCCTGCCCGACCCCCGTCGCTTTCGGGGATTTCGTTTTCGGTTGAACGCGGTAAGAAGGTGGCTGTTGTCGGCCCGAACGGGGCCGGCAAGACGACGCTTCTTCTGATGTGCAACGGGACGCTTGTGCCGGAAAAAGGGTCTGTGCGAATCGACGGAGCTGAGGTCGAGTATGACCGTGCGGCTCTCCGGCGTGTCAGGACAGCGGTCGGGTTGGTGTTTCAGAACTCGGATGCGCAGGTGTTTGCGCCGAGTGTGTATGCGGATGTGGCGTTCGGGCCGGCGAATCTGCGGCTGCCTGAAGATGAGATCAAGACGCGGGTTTCTGATGCGCTGTTTGCGGTGGGTCTCGCCGGCTATGAGCGGCGTGCGCCGCATCATCTGTCAGGCGGGGAGAAAAAACGTGTGGCGATTGCAGGAATTTTGGCGATGAAGCCGGAGATTTTGGTGGCTGATGAGCCGACGGCGTCGCTGGATCCTGCTACTGCAGCTGAGATCATGGATCTTTTGGATGAGCTGCATGAGGATGGAACAACGATTCTGTTGTCCACACATGATGTGGAGCTTGCGTACCGCTGGGCTGATGAGGTGATTTTGCTGGGCGGTGGAGAGCTGCTGCATCAGGGAACGCCTGCTGCGGTGTTTACGGACCGCGAACTGATGCGCTCTGCCCGACTGACGCCGCCGGTTCTGCTGGATTTGTATATGGAGCTTTCCCGCAGGAGTCTGGTGGGTGCTGATGTGCCACCGAAGGGAATTCCTGAGATGACGCAGCTGATTGAGGGAGTTCCGCCGAAAGAGCGAAAGTTCGGCACGGTGTTTGTTGCAGATACTGATGTTCTCACGAAAGAAGGGCTTGATACGCTGTGTGTTGAGCATTCTTCCTGCCGCACGGGAGCGATGGGGACGCGGGCAAAGCGTTTCTGTCATGATGCGGGTCATTCACCGGATTATACCTATGGTGTTGTGGATAAGTGCCTGCTTGCGGCGATGACCGGCGAAGATACGCTGATTCTGACCTGCGGAGGAATGCTGGACCGCGTGGAGCTGCGGGCACGGCTGTTTGCTGAGGAGAGCGGGATTTCTGTTCCGGTCGTGCGGGTGTAATTTTTTTATTTTTATGTGATAAAAGAGTGGTTTTGTTCATAAATTCGTTTATTGACAACTAACGTTCATCGTAGCTCCGCCCACGGAAAAGCGGAAAACACGAAATTTCACAGAAAAACATCACGGAGCAGACGTGAACATCACGGAAATGCATTGTTTTTGGATTCTGTGATGTTCACGCCTCTCAGTGATGTTTTTTCTGTGCGTCTTCTGTCTGCTCCGTGCTTTCCGTGGGGGGCAGGGGGTTAATAAACAACACCCCCAATATCCAAAAGCTCGAATATTTGGCGTTTGACATTTGTCACTTTGTCATCCTAAAAAAAACAGGTCAAGCCCCTCCGCAGCCACCAGCCGTGATCCTGACTGATGTGCTGCTCTCCGCACCCATGTTGTTTATATTTGGAACTCATCAGATAAATATCACTCATCGCGGTCGAAAATCAACAAAACAAAAAAAAATATTCTCCTCATCGGAAAAATCATCAATGACAAATGTCAAAGCGACAAAGATTGTCCTGTGGTTAAAAAAAATTAGATATTTTGTCCCATCAGCCGCACAAGAACTGCCTTCTGTGCGTGCAGACGGTTTTCCGCCTGATCCCACACACCGCTCTGCATCGAATCAAGCACCTCATCCGTAATCTCCTCACCGCGGTGGGCCGGAAGGCAATGGAGCACAATTGCATCAGGTGCAGCCCGCTTCAGGAGCGGCATATCAAGGCAGAACCCGTTGAAATCCTTCAGCTTCATATCCTTGATATCCTCCTCGCCCATCGAGATCCAGGTATCCGTATAAATCGCGTGCGCATCAGCAACCGCTTTGGTTGGATCATCATAGGTAACAATTTTACCACCATTATCGCGTGCAAACTGCACAGCCTGTGGATCAGGCTCGTACCCTTTTGGCGTTGCCACGGCAATCTCCATACCGGTCTGAACCGACGCCATAATCAGCGAGTTGCAGACATTGTTTCCGTCACCAATCCATGCGATCTTCAGATCCTGAAGATCCCCGAACTTCTCCTTCAGCGTCAGTGAGTCCGCCATAATCTGGCAGGGATGCTCCTTGTCGGAAAGCGCATTGATAACAGGAACCGACGAATACTTCGCAAACTCCGTAATCGTCTCATGTTGAAACGTCCGCATGATTACCCCGTGCACATACCGCGACATCACCCGCGCGGTATCTGCAATCGTTTCACCGCGTCCAAGCTGCGTGTCCCGCGAGTTCAGGTACAGCGCGTATCCGCCGAGATCATACATACCCACATCAAACGAAATTCGTGTTCTGGTTGATGCCTTCTCAAAGATCATCGCCAGCGTCTTTCCTGCAAGCAGCGGGTGAGGAACACCTGCATACCGCTGGCGCTTCAGCCTGGCTGCAAGCGTCAGAATATCATCATACTCTTCGCGGGAGAGGTCTGTGATCGATAAAAAATCCTTCTTCATCCACGCAGCTCCTTCATGTGTGCGATCCTCTTGGCAAACAGTGCTTCAGTTCCAACATCAGTCCGGTGACGGACGTTGCCGGAGACGTTTCTGCATGCAGTTTCTGCTGCTGCCTCAGCGTCAGCGAGTGTGCTCCCAACCCCAACGAACGCCATCGTTCGCGAGGTCTGGGTCTTAAGAACGCCGTTCTCTTCAACCACATTTGCGTAGTAGAGAATCGTGTTCTCATGTGCGCCGACTGTGATTTTATCGCCTGCGTGCGGGTTATCCGGGTAATCCTGCGGCACAATATACTTGCAGACCGTCGCTTTGTTTGCAAACGAGACATCCTTTGCCGAGAGCGTTCCTGCGATGATGTGCTCTGCAATGGTTACAAAGTCCGACTCAAGCAGGGTCAGCACGTTCATCGCTTCAGGGTCGCCGAACCGAGCATTGTACTCGATCACCTTCGGGCCTGATGCTGTGTTCATGAACTGGCCGTAGAGCACTCCTTGGTACGGGCATCCCTCCTTGGCGAGCGCGTCAACGGTTGCCTGCATGATCGAAAACGCTGCGGCATAATCTGCATCGGTTACGAACGGGAACTTGTGGTCTGCGAGCGTGTAGGAACCCATGCCGCCGGTGTTGGGGCCTTTGTCGCCGTCGAACGCGCGTTTGTGATCCTGCACGAGCGGCATCGGAACGAGAGTTTTTCCGTCCACGAATGCCATCAGGGTGAACTCTTCGCCAAGCAGCCGCTCTTCCAGAATGATCGTCTGATTTTTGAGGGTCATCGCATACTCGACCGCTCCTTCGCGGTCAACCTGTTCGCCCATGACTTTCACGCCTTTGCCGCCGGTAAGACCGGTCGGTTTTACGGCGAGGTCGCCGGGGTAAGCTCTGATGTACTCGGCGGCCTCTTCAGGAGTCTGGCAGAGTTCGTATGCCGGACATCCGTCGATTTTATGTTTCTGCATCAGACTGCGACAGAATCCTTTATCGGTTTCGATGCGTGCGGCATTTTTTGACGGGCCGACGCAGCCGATGCCGGCAGCTCTCAGCGCGTCAGAGACGCCTGAGGCGAGCGGGGCTTCCGGGCCCATTACAGCATATCTGATATTGTGCTGTTTTGCAAATGCTACGACTGCTTCGGCGTCGGTCTCCGCATGGATCAAAACCTCACGGCAGAGTTTTGCGATCCCTGGATTTTTCTTGGCCATTACGCAGTAGAGTTCAGTATTCGTATTTTTTGACAGTGCAGCAGCAATAGCGTGTTCCCGTCCGCCGCCACCCACAACAAGTATTCTCATCTTTATATCCATCCTCATCTCTTCCAAAAATGTTTTCGGGTTTATTTCAGCGATTCAGCAGTTCGCTTGCTTTCACCAGCGGGTGCAGGGCGACGCCATCAGCTGCAAGCAGTGCGGCTGCCCCGCCGTCGCGGTCGACAACCGATACTACGGAGTCGATTACTGCTCCTGCTTTACGCAGTTCGTCAACTCCATATTTTGAGCTGCCGCCCGAAGTGGTTACATCCTCGATTAACAGGACGCGTTTTCCTGCGACGTCACCGATTACCATCTCGCTTTTGCCGTGATCTTTTGCTGCGGCACGAATAATTGCGCATGATTTTCCACTTGCAAGAGAGACTGCGACTGCAAGCGGTACTCCGCCGACCGCAACGCCTGCGACTACTTCAAACTCGTAGCGTTCTGCGACCTCTTTTGCAATTTCGCCAAGCAGTGCTGGCTGCATGATTGCTGTTTTTACATCAACGTAGTATGTGCTTTTGGCCCCGGATGCCAGAGTAAAATCCCCGAATTCCACGGCTTTGTATTGAATTAACAGATCTAATACCGGATTTGCCATGATGTCAGTAAATCTCCTGATCAAATATCTTGTATTGTTGGTTGTGCTATAACTTCAGTGTTTTGCACGGTGTGAGTTTTATCATTTGGTCTGAAAAGCCATTAACTTTGTTCGTGGAATTTTGGGTTTGGTCGGGCTTGGGGTAAAGCCATGTCAGGGAACTTACGCGGTGTGATTCTGTCAAGTGACATAAGCCCTAGAAAAGTTATTTTTCAATGTGATGCCGCTTTGAGATTTTTTAAACACGAACCACGCGAAAAATCACGAAATAGCTAACTCACAAAATAGTACGAAAAACACAAAATAGGATTTTCGATGCAGTAATTATTGTTAATTGATTTTTGGCACAACAATGCCCAACCATCGTCTTTATTTTCAATTCTTACGAATTATTCAGTTATTGAATCTGAATCCAAGAGTCAATTTCGTGTTTTTGGAAATATTTCGTGAGTTAGCTATTTCGTGATTTTTCGTGTGGTTCGTGTTTCGAAATATTCGCCGCCGCGTAATTCCTATCAAAAAAATTACCAGGGAACCTGTTTGATTCCAATCAGGTATCCAATAATGTTTGCCCCGCGGTGCAGCAGAGGCGTCCAGATAAGAATTGCAATAAAGACCCAGATCGTGATGTACTCCATCACCCAGGGCCATGCGCAGATTGCCAGAAGCACGAGCGATCCTGCAACAAGATCATACATATCTGCGATCGGCCACTTTTCCCCGCGCCCCTTCCCTGATCTGCGCTTGAAGTAACTCTTCACCATATCTCCCAGAAGCGCTCCGGTTGCAAGGGCTGTAATCGTCACAATCGTGTGCTGCGGCAGCCAGTCCCAGTGAAATGTTGTTGCGAGAAAAATCTGCAAAAGACCAAACAGCACACCAACACAAATACCGCCGATAAGCCCGCGCCACGTCTTTCCGTCGCCCAGATATCTGCGCCCGTCCTTTGCGTTTTTCCCAAAGTCAACCGGTGTGCCGCCGCCAAACGGCACTGCCCCGGCATTTGCCACATACGCAGGCACCATAATCCAGAACGCAGAGACAAACGTCGCCAAAATTGCAAGAACCGTCTCCACAATCATCCGTTAACACTATCCATAGTTTATTTAATAGAAAGCAGAAAGATATAATAACTTACATTCTGGCGGACGAACCGTCAGACCCAAGGAGATACGCGGGTCTATGAAAATCATCAAAGAAACAAAAAGCATATGTCCTGTTTGCGGCAAGCTGCTGCCTGCGACCGTTACGGAAGAGGAAGGGGCCATCTGGATCCACCGGACCTGTCCGGAGCACGGGGAAACACGCTCTCTCTACTGGTCAGACGCGGCGATGTACTACCGGTTCGATCAGTATGACCGTTCCGGACGCGGCGTCAACAATCCGAACTGCGATACCCCGGGCGAGTGCACCCAGCGGTGCGGACTCTGCGCTCACCACAAATCAGGAACCCTTCTTGCAAACGTCGACGTCACCAACCGGTGCAATCTGAAATGCGAGTTCTGCTTTGCAAACGCACGCGCCTGCGGATATATATATGAGCCGACGTTCGAGCAGATTATTTCCATGTTTAAGCTCCTCAGAAGTCAGGAGCCGGTTCCCTGTCCGGCGGTTCAGCTTGCAGGCGGCGAGCCGACCATGCGCGATGACCTGGCTGATATCATCAGAAAAGCCAAGGAACTCGGGTTTGCGCAGATTCAGATGGCATCCAATGGTGTCAAGCTTGCCCAGAACCCGAAGCTTGCCGAAGAGCTTCGCGACGCAGGACTGTCCACGGTATATCTCCACTTCGACGGCGTCACCAAGGAGACCAATCCGCTTCTGGAGAAGACCAGTCTTCCGGCAATTGAAAACTGCCGCAAAGCAGATCTCGGCATTGTGCTTGTTCCAACCGTTATCAACGGCAAGAACGATCATGAGGTCGGCGAGATCATCAAGTTCGCTTCCAAAAATATCGATGTTATTCGCGGCATTAACTTCCAGCCGGTTGCATTCACCGGAGCTGCGAAGAACGATGATGTTGAGCGCGAGCGCGTTACCGTTCCTGACCTGGCAAAACGCATTGAGAGCCAGACCAAAGGAGCAATCAAGCAGGCAGACTTCTATCCGGTTCCGTCCATGATGGCGGTCTGTGATCTGATCGAGTCCTATACGAACCAGCCGCAGATCATGTTCTGCGCCCACCCGCACTGCGGTGCGGCAACCTACGGGTTTGTGAATGAGAACGACGAGCTTGTTCCGATCAACCGGTTCATCGATGTGGATCGGTTCCTCACCGAGGTCGGCTCGATGGCTGAGAAGTTCAAGACCACCGGAAAAACCGGCAAGTATCTTGCGATGGCTTCTGGCCTCAACAATATGCGCAAAATGGTGGAGAAGGAAGAGGTTGACGGCGTTAAAATCGATATGAACAAGATGATTTATGATGCTTTAATCAAGCACGATTACGACTCGATCGGTGAGTTCCACAAGAATGCGCTCTTCATTGGAACTATGCACTTTATGGACTGCTTCAACTACGACACCGACCGTGTGGAGCGGTGCTGCATCCACTATGCAACGCCTGAAGGCAGACTGATTCCGTTCTGTACCTACAACAGCGGTCCGGTCTACCGCGAGCAGGTCTGGAAGAAGTACTCCCAACCGATGCCGGAAAAGAAGGCATAATCTGATAACTACAGCCATCTGGCTGTTCCTTTTTTTTATTCGTTTGGGATTGATCAGCTCCGCCCACGGAAAAACGGAACACACGGAGCTTCACCGAAAAACATCACGGAGCAGACGTGAACAGCACGGAAGTATCGTTTATTATTTTACATCTGAGTTCCGTGTTGTTCACGTCTGCTCCGTGATGTTTTTTTCTGTGTGTTTTCCGTGTGCTCCGATTTTCCGTGGGCGGAGCAACGAACAATATCGAACAGCATATGTCAATAATCGAATTTATGATCAACACCCAGGCATTACGAACAAAACTGCCCCGCTGTCAAGCTTTATCCCGTTCCTTGTGCAAAATAATACCCATATATGATCCTCTCCTCAGGACCTGGTTCAACTCGTCTCTGCCGAAAAGTTGCTGACTCTCTATCACTTTCTGAAGAGTCCGTAACAGCAGTTGCATCACTTTTTGGCGGCGGTGCGACCGTTCCTTTCATCGCCAGATATCGAAAAGAGGCAACCGGTTCTCTTGACGAAGTCGCCATCGCTTCAGTGCGCGACGCATTAATTCGCATCAAACAGGTGGATGACCGCCGCGGCACCATCCTCAGTTCGCTGCGTGAACGAAAAATACTGACCGCAGACCTGCAAAATAAACTGCTCTCAGCTGATACCGTCGCAGAAATTGAAGATATCTACCTCCCGTTCCGACCCAAACGCCAGACCCGTGCAAGTGTTGCACGAGACCGCGGGCTTGAACCGCTCGCAGCAGTCCTCAGAATGCAGGACCCGCGACTTTCTCCGTCTGTTGCTGCCGCAACATTTCTCTCTGATGCCGTGCCGACCGCAGCAAATGCCCTTGCCGGCGCACGCGATATCCTTGCCGAAGAGATCTCTGAAAGTGCGGACGTCCGCGGCATGATTCGCGGAATCTTTGCAGGCTCCGCACACCTTTCGTCCGATGTCATCAAAGGAAAAGCCGAAGACGCCTCAGTCTATGCCGGATACTTTGCCTGGGACGAACTCGTCACCAGAGCCGCATCACACCGCATCCTTGCGGTCATGCGCGGAGAACGCGAAGGCGTTCTCCGCCTGCATCTTGCGCCGCCCGAAGATGCCGTCCTCAAATCCCTGCACACCCAGGTGGTGACTGGTCGCGGCGAAGCATCAGCCGAGGTCGCGTCGGCAGCAACCGATGCCTACCGAAGGTTAATCCTCCCCTCGCTCGAACGCGAGTTCTTCAACACCGTCAAAGAGCGTGCAGACACCGAAGCAATCGCTGTGTTTGCCGATAACCTCCGCCATCTCCTCCTCGCAGCACCTGCCGGAGAAAAACGGGTGCTTGCCATTGATCCCGGATACCGGACCGGCTGTAAACTCGTCTGCCTTGACGCAACCGGAAACGTGGTTGAGACCGGCGTCATCTATCCGCAGACCAACCCTTCAGCCGCCAGAGCCACGCTGATGCAGCTCTCAAAAACCCACGCGGTTGACATCATTGCTGTCGGCAACGGAACCGCGGGCCGAGAAACGGAAAAATTCGTCCGCGGCATCACGTTCGGCAGGCCGCTGCCTGTGCTTCTCACGAGCGAGTGCGGCGCATCTGTTTACTCGGCGTCAGCTGAGGCGAGACGTGAGTTCCCTGACCTTGACATCACGCTTCGCGGCGCTGTCTCTATCGGACGCCGCGTGCAGGACCCTCTCGCCGAACTCGTCAAGATCGATCCGAAATCCCTGGGCGTCGGTCAGTACCAGCATGATGTTGATCAGAACCGGCTTGCCGCAAAACTTGCCGACATCGTGGAACAGGTCGTGAACTCGGTCGGCGTAAACCTCAACACCGCAAGCGCTTCCCTGCTCTCTTATGTCTCAGGCATCGGTCCTTCGCTTGCGGAAAAAATTGTTGTCTACCGAACAACAAACGGCCCGTTCAAAAACCGGAATGAACTTCTGAATGTTCCTGGGATCGGGCCAAAAACATTTGAACAGGCGGCAGGATTCCTCAGGATCATTGGCGGCGACAACCCGCTTGATATGACTGGCGTTCACCCGGAGCGGTATCCTCTTGTGGAACGGATGGCAAAAGACCTCGGCGTGTCTGCAGGCAGACTCGCAGGCGCTCCCGAACTTCTCAAACGCATCGAGCCGGAAAAATATGTGAGCGAAAACTGCGGGCTTGTTACCATCACTGATATCATCGATGAGCTGGGAAACCCGGGCCGCGACATCCGCATCACCGGCGAGGAAGAGTTCTCGTTCGACCAGTCGGTTCATGAACTCACCGACCTTACTGAAGGCATGGTGCTGCCCGGCGTTGTGACCAACGTGACCGCGTTCGGCGCATTTGTGGACGTGGGCGTTCATCAGGACGGGCTTGTGCATATCAGCGAGCTTGCCGTCAGATTTGTTGCGCATCCGTCCGAGGTTGTTTCAGTCGGCAAACAGGTTCGCGTGATGATCCTCTCGGTTGATCATGCCCGTAGCCGCGTCAGTATGAGCATCAAGCGGGTGCTATAAGTGGGGTTCTGGAACCGCTCAGGAGCGGCGGTTGTGACCAGAAGCGTTGACTGGGAAGCATTGTGCGTCCTCTCACGCAAAGGCGAGCTGCTTGCTGCGCTGAAGATTGCAGGAGCTTCGTTCACGCCTGATGACTTGGAAGAGATGCTTGCCAGATATGCGAAGAAACTTGCCTATGTTCCGAAAGATTATGCAGACGCACTGCTTGACTCTGCCCGCGTCCAGATTGTTGACGGTTATCACCGCATGATGACCGCCGAACTTGCAGACGTTCATGCAAACATGCGTCTGTTTGGGTCATGGAAGGAGTTTGCCCGTGATGCCTCGGTCCGGACCACAGGAAAGCGGCTTGCCGTTCTCAAGTATCTCATCGCTGCCTACACGATGTATATCGCAGACTCTCCCGCTCATCCGGTAGGAACCCCGTTTCCGGGCGGCTACGCGGTTGAGCTGCACGAAGGCGTTTACTACTGCCCGGTCCGTGCGGTGCAGGGCGAGGTTGACGCAACGCTTTGCAGATTCTGTCCTGCGGTGCAGAGTCGTGAACGCGACCTCGTGCTGACCAAGGAACAGCGGGAGTTTGTCGAGCGCGGGGAAAAGCTGGACAACTACTTTTTCAATTATCATGGATAATTCCGGCAGTTGTGTGGGGATCGTTTTGCGTTGTATTCAGCAATATCTATTTTAACTCACGGGCACCACTTAGTAATGCAATGAATAGTGGCATCTGCCCGAAATGTGGTTTACCAAAAGAACTCTGTATTTGTGAAGAAGTCGCAAAGGAACAGCAAAGAATCACCGTGAAAGTAAGCAAGAGACGGTACGGCAAAGAGGTCACCGTTGTTGACGGCCTTGATCCGTATGAAATCGATCTTGAGGATCTCTCCAAGTTCCTCAAAGGCCGGCTTGCCTGCGGAGGGACGGTCAAGGAAAACTCCATTGAGCTTCAGGGCAACCACCGTGACCGGGTCAAGGAACTTTTAACGACCCGCGGATACAGCATCGATAATATCAGCTGATCCGATAAAAAAATATTTTTTCAGGCCGTTTCGGCTTTGTGTTTTTCTGTCTGAATGCGTGTGATGAGCTCTGCGTCTTTTTCCGTGCAGTGGGAGAGGGCGGTGTTGAATGCTTCGACTGCGTCGGATTTTTCGCCAAGCATCAGAAGTTCGTAGCCTTTGTTGTACCAGATGTCAGGAGCCTTCGGCAGTGCGATAAGCACACGGCGGAAACAGTCGTAGGCTTCAAGATGTTTTCCCAGAAGACTGAGCGAGAGCCCTTTGTTGTTCATGGCTCCGGTCATGGTCCGGTCATATTTGAGGGCGCGATCATAGTAGTAGACGGCTTTTTCATAATTTTCAAGCTCGCGGTACGCGTTTCCGCAGTTGAAGTAGCTCACTGCGTGTCCCGGAGCAATCTCGATGACTGCTGAGTAGCAGGCGATGGCATCTTCGAGTTTTCCTGCTTCGTAGAGCATTGTTGCCCGGTTGAACCAGTGTTCGGGAGCCCGCGGTTCAAGTTCGCAGACACGGGTCATGACTGCGTCCGCCTGTTTGTAGTTTTTCGCGGCGGCAAGCATTCGTGCGTGGCTCGTGAGGTAGACGACGTTGTCAGGTTCATGCTTCAGAGCCTCGGTGAAACATATGTCGGCTGCTTCGTTTTCTCCAAATGATGCGAGCGTGTCGCCTTTGTTGTGATAGTAGACTGCGCTTGTTGGCCGCAGTTCTATTGCTTTGTCATAGCAGAGAACTGCTTCGTCACGTCTGCCGAACCTTGCAAGGATTCGTCCTTTGTCGTTCCATGCAGGAGCATTGTTTGGGTCTGCGGTAATTGCTTTGTCCAGACTCCACAAGGCGTCGTTGTATCGGTCGTACCGAAGGTAAGAGATTGCGTCGCTGTAGTATCGAGCCGACTCTGCAGCTTTTGTGTCTTTGCTGCTTTCGGTCTTTTTGATCCGGTCAAAGAGTCCCATGAATATGATTTACCAGTATGAGGCGCAGAGGGATAGCCTTTTTCACCATAACGTTGAGTCGTCTGCTAAACATGAGCCTGCTTACTGCTTCGCAGCTCCGCCCACGGAAAAACAGAACACACGGAAATATTACAGAAAAACATCACGGAGCAGACGTGAACATCACGGAATCCAAAAAATAATTCATTCGAAATAGGACTTACGCGGTGTGGTTCTGCGACATGGGGTTTTGTTTGAAATAACCACGGAATGCACGGAAAGATTTCTAAGACAATTTATTCTCTTTTACTCTCTCAAAATATGAAAAATATATTCCGTGCATTCCCGCGAAGCGGTGAGCAGGCCGAAGGCATGCGAATCCGGCGCCGCAGGCGTTCTCCGTGCATTTTTGCGAAGCAATGAGCAGGCCAAAGGCATGCGATTTCATTTTTTTCCGCGAAGCTTTGTGTGCTCAGTGCATTCCGTGGTTACTCTAAGTGAGGTCAAGGACCAAAAAATCTCAAACGATGAAATTCATCACCGCGTAACTCCTATTGAAAAAAATAAAAAAAATTAGTTCTGGGGCCGGCAGCCGCTGCAGAAGTACTCAACTGTTGGTTCGGGATCAAAGAGGTCGCCGGAGATGACCTTCTTTCCTTCCGAGGTAAAGGTCTTGCCGCAGATTCTACAGCGTTTTTCCTGTACTTTCTCCTCAGGGCTCATGCGTGCGGTGAAGGTGAAGGCGGTTGTTTTGCCGCTCTTTGTTGGAATGTCTTCGCGTTCACAGACTCTTGATGCAATTCTGTATGCTGCAAGGGGCGCTGCTCCCATATCCATCAGCCACTCAAGCAGTGAGCGCTGAAGATTCTGTGTCAGCATCCAGACGAGTTCTTCGTCGCTGTCCTCATTGATCTCTTCGTCGAGATCTTCGGGGGCAAGCCGGTATCCGCAGAGCGGGCACTTGTTTCCAACAAGCTCCTCTTTTGCCATCTCCTCTAAGCATCCCGGGCAGAAAATCCGCCGCAGCTTCATCTCCGACAGCGAAAGTGCGCTATCCTCTTTTCCTTTTGAAGGATCCCCGCTACTGCTGTCAAGCGTCATTATTTGAAATCTCCATTGTTGTATCTGTACTCGTTTGAAGTACTACTGAGTAGTAGTGTGGCATCTGAATTAATACGTCTTCTTGTTTAGGCAGAATTTTTTCATGATGAGGCAGGCCGGTGTCTCACGAATGCCAAAATTATGTATATCAATATGAAGTTTATTGAGGGTGATATTTTTGGGTCGCGAGGTGTTTCGAGTGGAATATTTTCTCAAATTATGGCTTTGCCCACAAATTTGTTTATTGGCAACTAACATTCGTCGTAGCTCCGCCCACGGAAAAACGGAGCACACGGAAATTTCACAGAAACATCACGGAGCAGACGTGAACATCACGGAAACGAATTGTTTTCGGGTTCTGTGTTGTTCACGCCTCTCAGTGATCTTTTTATTTTTGTGTTTTCCTGCGAAACAGTAAGCAGGCCGCAGACATGCGTTTCGTGGGAGGCAGGAATTAATAGGCAACACCAAAAATACCCAACAACTTAACCACACATCCCGCCCAAACATAACCTACTCATGTCGCCACTCAGCTGCCCGAAATGCGGCGCTCCGGTACGTGCCGAACACGGCAAACAGTATGTCACCTGCGATTCCTGCCAAACGGTGATCTATATTGACCGAAGCAGTGTCATCTTCAACTACATCATGCCCTTTATTCTGGACGAGGAAAAAGCCCGTGCAGTGTTTCGCCGCTGGTGTGCAGGCCCCTCGCTCGCCAAAGATCTTGAATTGAATGCTGAAGTAACTTCGGTCGAAAAAATTTACTTCCCGGTCTTCCTCTTCCGCCGAACAATCAAGGGCCAGGAAAAATCCATCATCAAACCGGCAAAAGGAACAACACTCCCCGGACTCCAGAGTCAGATCATTCCGCCGGGCGATGTCATAGTGTTTGACGCAACCATCTCCACCAAAGGAGCTGAAGTCATCACACCTGAGATAAGCGTTGAGACCTATCTCGCAGATCTCCCGGGAACCGCCAAAGAGCAGGCACTGCTCTACCTTCCTTTCTACGTGTTCCACTACCGGTATCAGGGCGTGGACTACACCTCTGTGATGGGAGGAACCTCAGGCCGCGTCTACACCGCAGGATTTCCCGGTCGGTCCGCCGCACCCTACGCTCTTGTCGTCGGCGGAGGATTTCTTCTCGCCTTCATCGGCGGCATTCTCGGTTTCACCGTAACGCCGATATTTTATGTGCTCGCTTTTGCCGGCGCTGCGCTCGCTATGTTCACCGGTCGGGCTGTGGTGAAAACTCCTGAAGGAGGAAAATTATGAGCGACGCAAACCTTCTCGTCGGACTCTCATGCCCCGGATGCGGAGGAATCATTGAAGTTGCCGAAGGAAACAGACTTGCGTTCTGTCCGTTCTGCAACTCTGCTCTTGCGATCACCGCAGATGATGCGGGCATCACACGGTTCATGTACAAGATGGAAGTTACCGAAGCCGCTGCGGAAGCTGCCGCGAAAAAATGGTTCAGGACTTTTCCCAAAGCCCGCGACCTTGCGGCGTCTGCTGTTATCACCGAAATATTTCCCATGTACCTTCCGTTCTGGCGGCTGATTGGAACCGGCAAGGCAATTGCCTGCGGTTACTCAGAGCACACCGACAAAGACGGTCACACGCATACCACGCATCATGAAGATAGTTCTGACAGCGAGTACGTCTGGTCGGTCATCGCCTGCCAGACCGGTGATCTCGGTATTGCCGTCCCGCCCAACCCGCATGGAAAACTTCTGCCGTATGCTGACGGAGATATTCCGGTCTTTGAGACGACCTCCTCCCGCGACGAAGCTTACGATCAGGCAGACACCGACATCAGAATGGAAGCTCACCGCCGCGCGTCGTCAGGCATTGAGACCCTGACATTTTCCAAAACATTCTGCGTGCCCCGCGAGTTCTCGCTCCTCTACTACCCATACTGGATTATTCGGTACCAGTACCGGGAACGCGACTACTTTGTCGTGCTTGACGGGGTTGCAGGAACTCCGGTCTCCGGTCGGGCACCGGGCGACCAGACCTACCAGGCACTTGCCGCAGGTCTTGGCTCAGGATTCGGCGGACTTTGCGCAGGAGCAGGAGTTGCGTACGCCCTATACTCAGGCTCCGACTACGCCATCGCCGGTTTCGGCGGTGTGGTGATGGGTCTTATTCTTGTGCTTGCCGGTTACTGGATGTTCAGATTCGGCTCAGAAATCACCGAAGGAAAACTCACCGGCGGCATATCACTTTCGACCAAAGGATTCGGACAGAAAACTGTCCGGGAGATCAAACGATAACATGGCACTGCTGGTAAAAAATCTGTTCTGCCGCGGCTGCGGCTCCCCGTTGAAAGCAAAAGAGGCTGACCTCATTCTGTTCTGTCCGGCATGCAAAAAAACGATGGAGTTTTTGGATACCGACGTGGGCGACGTTGTCCCCCACATTTTTGCGCCGAAGTCTGAGAACAAAGATCTCGTGTACCTTCCGTTCTGGAGAATCGACGCTGACATCAACGTCACTCACTGTGATACGGTCGGCGGATTTTTACGGATCACCAAAAAACCGATGCGTGGCCTGTGCAACTTCTATGTCTGTGCCGCAGACCTGATGCCGAGGCGAACTGCCGGATGGAATCTTGAGTTCAGCAGATCGATGCCGAAAGCTCCTGAGATCTCAGACTTCAGACGTGCTCCGCACTACCCTGTGGTGAAAAATTCCAAAACTGCGGAGAAGGATGCAGAGTTTCTCTTCCTCAAACATGAGATCGATCTCTCAGGAACTCTGCAGGATATCGAGTACAGTTTTGCGGTTCGCGGTCATGAACTGTATTATATCCCATTCATCAGACGCGGGGATGACCTGAGTCCCGCAGTCTGATACCTTCCCTTTTTCAGGTTCTACAGCAAAACAGTAGTTGATGAGCCTCTCCGCCTACGTTACGATTATTCGTCCGGCAAACGCGGTAATTTCCGGTATTACGGCGATCATTGCTTACTTGATCGCATCAGGAACCAATGTTTTTTCCGCTTTTGCCCTTTTTGTGATTGTGACCGTAATCTGTGGTGCGGGCAATGTGCTCAATGATTACTTTGATCGGGATATCGATGCGATCAACCGGCCCGACCGCCCGATTCCGTCGGGCGCACTTTCTCCCCACAATGCTGCGGTGTGGGCGGGAGTTTTGTTTGCCGTTGGTATTCTCGTAAGCTTTGCAACCAACTTCTGGTGTCTTGCAATAGCTGTGGTAAATACAATTCTTTTGATTGCGTACGCGGCGAAGCTGAAGAAAATACCGCTGCTTGGAAATCTTTCGGTTGCATATCTTTCAGGAAGCATCTTCCTCTTCGGCGGAGTTCTTGTTGGCCCTGAGTCGTTTATTGTTACGCTGCCGCTGTTTGCGATCACCTTCTTTGGAACGCTTGCCCGCGAGATTCTCAAGGCAGCCGAAGATATCGAGGGGGACGCGGCGGGCGGGGCCCGCACGCTTCCGATGATTCTTGGTGTGCAGAAGAGCGGTTACGTTTCTGTTATCCTGATTGTGTGTGCGATTATCGCAAGCATTGCCCCGTACTCACGCTGGGGAGTTCCGTATCTCGCGGCAATTGCAGTAATTGATCTGTTCATTTTGTATGCTGCGGCAAAATCCGTCCGCTGCAAAACTCCAGCTGAACTGATTGCCGCACGGTCCACGAGTCTGATCAAGTACGGAATGTTTGCGGCGCTTTTCCTGTTCCTTGTGATGGAGTTGTGGTACGGCATCATTTCTCCGCTGCTGTGAGGAAACCAAGCAATGGGCAACCTATTAATACCGTGAGAATGAAGGTTATTATACGTAACAGGGGTATCGATGAAAGTTTTCGTAAAGGACAAGACCTATCTGGCAGAACGGGGTTCCTATTTTAAGGAGTCAGTCAAAATCGACGGGGATTTCATTGTGCCTCCGAAAACTCAGTTTTGGAGAGATCTTGTGGTGACCGGCAATCTTTCGCTCGGTGTCGGGTCAAGGGTCGGCGGCAATATCACCTGCAACGGGGCGGTTATTTCCCGCGGTTGTCTGGTGGAAGGAGAACTTATCTCAGATACTGATCAGGTAACAATCTGCGACGGCGCCCGCGTGCGGGTGATCAAGTCGAACGGCAATGTGCTGCTCCGCCCGGGAATTGTGTCTGATGAAGTGCACGGGGAAAATATTCTGGTGATGGGAAAAGTGCACTGCGGGAAACTGATGGGGAGAAACACCCGCGTCATCAACCAGTAATTTTTTTCAAAGTGTTTTGTGGAAGATTAAGAGATCTTCAAAGGTCCCATCGTTTTTGCGGTACCCGTTCGGAATTGTTCCGATCACATTGAATCCGAGTTTGAGGTAGAGGGTGATTGCTCCGTAGTTTGATTTTATGACTGCATTGTACTGAAGTCCCAAATAACCGCACTCTTTTGCTTTTGTCAGTGAGTCTGTGACAAGAATTTTTCCAACTCCGTATCCGCGGAATTTTTTGTCAACGCCGTAGGATGCGTTTGCGGTGTGCGAGCAGCGCCCGACATTGTTGTCATGCAGTATGTAAAATCCTGCAACTTCGCCGTTTACAACTGCGCAAACGGTTGCTGTCTGTGATCTGAAAAATGCGTCGGCCTCGTTTTTGGTGAACGCTGTTTCCTGCGGAAACGCGTTGGCGTCCCGTACTATGTCGTTCCAGACTTCGGTTACTCTGTCTGCTTCATCTGATGTGTAGGGTTTGCAGATGATCTTCATTGTTTCTCTATTGGTGAGGATTCGTATATATGTGTCAGGGAATTGTTCTGGTTCAATCATTTTTCACGCAAAAATTCTCATGATAACAAAACCTATTATCTCACCCTTCCTATTATCTGATATTATGCAGGAGATGGAATCCAGAGAAAAACCAGAGAAAGCAACGGTTACCATCTCCGTAACTCCACGCGTAAAAGAGACGCTCTGTTCTTTGAAGCGAGGGAACGAGTCATACAGTGAGATTTTAGAGCCGATTCTCTATACCGTTGCCGTTTCAGAGTCTGATGAGGGTATTGGTGCAGTGTTTCTCAAATCAGTTTATGTGAACGATGATCTGAAGAAACTGAAAAAGCCGATCCCGCTCAAAGTCATCATTGAAGATAATACACTGATTCTCTCAAATAGCGAGTTTAAGATTCTCGTAACCTGCATTGATATCATTGAAGGACTGGAGGAAGCCCGCCTGCAGTTTGCAGATCTCATTGATATTTATACAGACCATCAACCCATGACTGAAGGGGCGGTCACGTTTGGCAAAAAATTGATGGACGCAGTTTGGGCGTGATATCTTGTCGGTACTAAAATGTGATGCGGTTACCAAAGCCCTGAAAAAGAAAGGTTTTGTTTTAGTACGCGGCCGATCAAAGCATATTGTTTATTTCTTTGTGCATGATGGAAAGAAATCAGAAATTGCAACACATTTGAGCCACAATAAACAGGAAATCAACGATGCACTACAGCGGGAGATGGCAGAGCAGACCTATCTCTCAAAAACCGAATTTGCAGAAATGGTCTCTTGTAAAATTGGATATGACGAACTTGTCGCCCGTTATGTCGATCTCGGTCTCCTTCAGAAAGACTAACTCCTTTCTTCCGCAGATATGCGGGCGCGAGTGAAAGAAATTCTTATCACCAAAAACTTCTCAGAATATATATTGGATTGCCAGCAATCCAGTAACCCTTTATGCCTGTCATGCCATCTATATAAGTATCTTTTATGGCTGAGGAAGGACGTACTACGCAGGAATGGGCAAAGATTATTCTTCGCCGGCTTGTATTCCTTGGTGGTCCGCTCGCTCTCTACGGTGCATTTATTGTGTTTCTGTGGTTTGTGTATCCGCCGGAAGGCGGCCTTCTTGGTCAGCCGAGCGAGAGATTTCTGATAATTATGGGACTTCTCATCGCGTACCTTGTGCCGCCGTTTGGCAAAGAAACAATCATTCCCATATCCATGGGCCTCGGGTTTCCTGCATGGCTCATCAGCTCAGGCATTATTTTAATGGACATCTGCAGCTGTCTTTTAATTGCGCTGAACTTTGATCTGCTGCAAAAAATTCCGTTTGTCGGCGGCCTGATTCGTAAGTTTACGGACGGGGCGAACAAGGTCCGCAAGAAAAGCCCCTGGATTGAACAGCTGTCGCACGTGGGATTGCTTATATTTATGTACATCCCGCTGCAGGGCTCGGGCGCTACCAACTCCACGATTCTCGGCCAGCTTTTTGGCATGCGAAAGATAACGGTGTTCTGGATTGTGACCCTCGGCAGTATTTTGTCGACCCTCACGATTGCTTTTGGTTCGGCTGCGGTTCTGGATCTCTGGCAGGTTAATCCATGGTATGCGGTGCTTGCGATTGTTTTGATTGCGGTCGCTGTTATCGTGCTTGCTGTTCTCTGGCACCGGTACACGAAACGGTTTTCTCCGAAAAATCCTGCATGCGACTGCGATACAGATGAGGAAGATTTTCTTCCCTAAACACCTATACTTGGTTTGCATTTTATGACCGAAGACGCCGTTACTCCGTATTATCAGCCTACCCTTCGCGTTCGGCTGATAATGTCAGGCGGTGTTCTGGCAGTATTTGGTGCAGTGCTGCTGTTTCTTTTTCTGACGACTCCCGATGGAGAGTTTTACAAACTGGCAGGATGCCTCGCCGCCTATATCATGCCAGGATTTGGCAAGGAGAGTATTGTACCCATTGCAATGGCTCTTGGTTTTTCCTGGTGGCAGATTACGCTTGGTATCGTTGCGAGTGACATGGCTCTTGCGGTTATTATCGCCTACAACTTTGATCTGCTGCTCCGCATTCCGCTGCTCGGCAGACTTCTCCGCTATTTTACGAAGAAGACGAATGAAATTCTCCAGAAGCATCGCTGGATTGAAGGGCTGTCGCTGATCGGTCTGTTTCTGTTTATGTACATTCCATTCATGGGTTCGAGTGCGATCAATACTACCATCGTCGGCAGACTTTTGTCTGTGCCGCCGCGAATTCTTTTGACGATTGTGTTTGTTGGAAGTGTTCTTGCAACGCTGACGATGGCTGTTGGTATGCAGTTCATCATCAATTTGTGGATGATGAATCCCTTGTTTGCGATTATTGCGGTGATTGCGGTGGTTGGTTTTGCGGTTGGGTGCTGGAAGCTCTGGCAGCGGTACACGCAGAAACGGTTCGGGTCGTGATGAGATATGAAACGCTAATAACGCGAATAGCGCGAATAAAAAATCGCCAATGGCGATTTTTAAAATATTACCAAAATTATTTTTTTATACAACTCTCTCAGCTCGGTAAAATTACTGAGAATTTTTTCTTTTGAATAGGAGTTACGCGGTGATGATTTTCATTGTTTGGGATTTTTCTGTAGGCTGTCTTGCTTGGAGTAACCACGGAGCACACTGAACACACGGAATTCCACGGAAAAAAACACAGAATACCGCTTCGCTTACGGTAAACACGGAACGCATGCCTTCGGCCTGCTTACCGCTTCGCGGGAAAGTCTAAGTGTACGGGTATTGGTATATGTCACCGTTTTGAGATGCCAACTTCCTTGGGCTTTCCGTGTTTTCCGTAAGCGAAGCGGTATTCTGTGTTTTTTCCGTGTGTTCAGTGTGTTCCGTGGTTGCCCCAAATAAAACCAAGGGCAGAGAATCCCTTTTCCTTATGCTATTTCATACCGTGTAAGTCCTATTTTGAAAAATTTCCATTGGCGATTTTTAAGAAATTACAAAAATTATTTTTCACACAATTTTTTCTGTTCTGAAAAATTACTGAAGATCTTTTTCTTTTGAAAAACCGCCATTGGCGATTTTTTATTCGCGCTATTCGTGCTATTCGCGTTTAATAATTATTTCGCGTTTCAAAAAAATAATCACTTACAAAACTCGGTAAACCGCTTCAGCTCTGCATGGGCGGACTTCGTGCTGCCCACATACTCAACAAACTGTTTGATCTTCTGAATCGTCGCCGCGTTCAGCTCATGCTCCATGAAACATGCATCCTTCTCAGCAATCTGATCCGGCACCGCAATCAGACGGAGAAACTCCACCAGCACATCATGGCGGTACTTGATCTGCTCGGCAACTGCCCGGCCCGCGTCCGTCAGCGTCACCCCTTCGTATTTGCGGTAGACCACCAGTTTCTTATGATCAAGCTTTGCAAACATCTCAACAACCGAAGGAGGAGACAGGTCCAGCTCGTCAGCGACGTCCCGTGTTTTCGCGTAGCCTTTCTCTGCCGAAACATTGAGGATTGTCTCAAGATAATCCTCCTCCTTCATCGTAAGGCGTTTGCAGTGTGGTGTTTGCGGGGTCGCATCCATGTGCTACTAAGTTTTCTCACGCAAGATTATGAGCATTTGCTTTGCGAATTTTCGGATGTTTTCAAAAAATCCGAAACATCTTCGGCTGCCGCATCGCTCCCGAATAAAATTAGGCGGCTGAATATACCAACCTAACCGCAAACAAAGTAGTATGCAAATGACATCACCTCTCGTAACCCTAAACTGCATCCCCTGCGGTTCCTCTGCGACGGTCGCATCCCTTGAACATGGGGCAGAAATTACCAAACGCCTTCTTGAACTCGGCATCACCCGGGGAACCGACATCACTGTGCTTGGCAATGCCCCGCTTGGCGACCCCATGATTGTCCGCGTTCGCGGATGCCAGTTTGCGATCCGCAGAAACGAGGCAAAAAACATTCTCATGGAGATTGCATGAGCGAAAAACGAATCATTGTCGCCCTCGCTGGAAATCCGAACTGCGGCAAGACCACTCTTTTCAACAACCTTACCGGCATGCGCCACCATGTGGGAAACTGGCCGGGAAAAACCGTCACCATCGAACGAAAAGAAGGAAAGGCAACCTATGAAGGAACAACCCTTGAGATCGTTGACCTCCCCGGGACCTACAGCCTGAGCAGCAGATCTCTCGAAGAGGAGATTACCGTTGAGTACCTCCTGCATGAAAAGCCGGACGTCGTGGTCAATATTGTGGACGCCGCACATCTCGAACGAAATCTCTACCTGACCCTTCAGCTGATTGAGCTTGGCGTCCCGCTGATTCTCGCACTGAACATGAACCGGTATGCGGACGCTGAAGGCATCATCATCGACACCAAAAAACTCTCCGCATCCCTTGGTGTTTCGGTCGTGCGAATTGAAGCGATCGATGACACCGGAAAGGATCAGCTGATTCAGGAAGTTTTGAAAAAACCTGCGGCGACCACGAACCCTCCACACTACTCAAACGAAATTGAGCAGCACCTTGCAGAACTTTTGAAAATTCTGCCGGAAGTTTCCCGCTGGGATCTGATTCAGTATCTGATCCATGGAGCTCCGGAAAATTTTTCCGAGGAGGCAAGGGCAGAGATCGAGAAGACCAGAAAACATCTCGAGGAAATTTTTGGCACAACCCCGCAGGAAGTTTTTGCCGATCAGCGTTACGGATACATCGCAGGCATTCTTCATGAGTCGGTGAATCTTCATGCAGACTCGGGAGGAAAAAATCAGTCGGAACGAATCGACCGGTTTGTGACCAACAAGTGGCTCGGTTTTCCGATCTTTCTTGTGGTGATGTATGCGGTGTTCCAGATCGTGTTCATGCTCGGTGCGCCGTTCATGGATATGATCGACACCATCTTTGGCACAATTTCTGAAATGGCCGGCGACGCTCTTGCGGCGAGCGGAGCTCCTGCATGGGTGAGTTCGTTTGTCTGCGATGGTGTCATCAGCGGTGTCGGGTCGGTTGTGATCTTTTTGCCGAACATTATCCTGCTGTTCATCCTTCTGGCAATTCTTGAGGACTCAGGGTATCTCGCACGGGTCGCTGTGATTATGGATCGGATTATGCACCGACTTGGTCTTCACGGGAAGTCGTTTATTCCGATGATGCTTGGGTTCGGCTGCGGTGTTCCGGCAATTATGGCAACGCGTACGATGGAGACCGAGCGTGAGCGGCTGCTGACGATTCTTCTGACGCCGTTCATGTCCTGCTCGGCCCGTCTTCCGGTCTACCTTCTGCTGGTCGGCATCTTCTTTGTGCCGCAGGTGCAGGGTTTGGTAATGTTTTCGCTGTATCTGCTGGGCATTCTCGTTGCGCTGATTGTGGGGCTTCTGCTTCGCAAGACACTCTTCAAGGGTGAGTCTTCGGCATTTGTTCTGGAGATGCCTCCGTATCGGATTCCCACAATCAAAGGTGTTCTCATCCATTCGTTTGAGCATGCAGGTATGTTTCTGAAGAAGGCCGGCGTGATTATTTTCCCGGCGGTTCTTCTGATGTGGCTGCTTGCCTCGCTGCCATTCGGTGTTGAGTACGGATCTTCTGAGAGTGTGATTGGCATGATAGGTTCTGCGATTGCTCCCATCTTTGCACCGCTCGGCTTTGGTATTCCTGAGGCGGCGATTGCAATTATTATGGGACTGATTGCAAAAGAGGTTGTGGTGGCAACGTTTGGCACGCTGTTCGGCGTGGGCGAGGAGGCTCTGGGCGATGTGCTGATGAATGTGTTCACGCCGCTTTCCGCCTACTCGTTCATGGTGTTTATTCTTCTGTATATGCCGTGTCTTGCGGCGATGCTGACGGTTAAGCAGGAGACGAACTCGTGGAAGATTACGGTTGGGGCAGCTGTGATGATGTGCGTTGTTGCCTGGATTGTTTCCTTCATCATCTATCAGGGAGGTGTTCTTCTTGGATTCGGATGATCCTTTCTGGACGGTGCTGTTTGTGCTGCTGGCGGTTGCGATTCTGCTGGTGTTCGGCCTGATGCTGAAGCGAAATCTTTCGCAGGGGTCATGCTGCTGCGGCTGTTCGAAGAAGGATAAGGGTGGCTGCTGCCAGTGTGCAGTGGCTTCCCGCGAAGCTTCTTCGGAAGAAGAATATTTTTTTTATAGGAGTTACGCTGTGATGAGTTTCATCGTTTGAGATTTTTCTGTCCTTGACCTCACTTAGAGTAACCACGGAATGCACTGAGCACACAGAGCTTCACGGAAAAAAAGAAATCGCATGCCTTTGGCCTGCTCATTGCTTCGCAAAAATGCACGGAGAACGCCTGCGGCGCCGGAATGCACGGAATATATTTTTTATATTTTAAGAGAATAAATTATCTCGGAAATCTTTCCGTGCATTCCGTGGTTATTTCAAGCAAAACCATACGTCACAGAACCACACCGCGTAAGTCCTATTCTACATTATTCTCGTTTGTGCTCGTGAGGCTCTGATAGATCTTGAGATACTCAGGAAGAATTGTGTAGTGGATGAAGTTTTTCTCGCGATAGGTATCCACTGCATTGTAGCGTGCAAGCTGCGAGAGATGCCACTGCAAAGTCGACTGCGAGATGCTTGTTTTTTCTATGAGTTCTGTCTGCGAGATTCCCGGAGCTTCTGCAATCGCGGTGAATATTTTGTGCGGTTTTTCTCGGGTGATGAGCCGCTGCATGAACTCGATGCTTTCATCCTCGCTGCAAGCTCCTGCATACAAACAGGTCATGCCTTTTCTTGCGACCTTTCGGACTTTTCCTGCAGTCTCAAGTTTATTGATGTGATGAGTCGTGGTCCCCCGCGAGGTCTCGGTGATCTTTGCAAGTTCGGTTGCGGTAATACCTGGGTTTTCGACTATTTCGTTGTAGAGTTTCATTGTCCGAGAGTTGGGCTTGAAGGAGAACGGGTCGCGTGCCAGAAGGCCGGTGAGGGCACCGGTGGTGAGAAAGAGAAAAATGACCCAGAGAAATTCGGTAAAAATCACGGGGGGAAGACCGAAAGCATGGCTGTAGGTTATGATAATATATTCCTGTAATGATTTCATGGGATCAAATGTCGGATTTTCCACGAGCACCACAGGAATCCCATCATCGATGTCTTCAAAGTCTACTGGTGCCGGAGAGATAGTTAGTCCTGAGAGAGGGTAGTACATCTCACCCGTATCTGCGGAAACTCCAGTACAGAAAATCGAACATAAGAGAAAAATAGCCAGCAACGATAATGTTTTGGATCGAAAAACCATGGAACTTTTTAGCGAGGTACTCTGCATCATTTTTTCATATCTGAGGGTTATGATTCGTTTGTGTTGTCGGTGTTTTTCTTTGTTGTTTCTCCGGAAATCTTATCGACATTTTCATTGTTTTTAGTCTCTATTTCCTGTTTTTTTGTTCCAACAAGCTGATTGTACAGCAGAACGTAGTCAGAGATTGCGGTGTAATGAACTGTGTTTTTGTTGCGAACGCTTTCAATTGCATTGTATTTTGCCAGTTGGGACAGATGCCACTGAAGTGTTGTCTGAGGAATACCGGTCTTTTCGACTAAGATCTTTTGAGAAACTCCGGGGTGATCGATGATGGTCTGAAATATTTTATTCGGCCTTTCCTCTGTGAGGACTTTGTGCATGAACTCTTCGTGTCCGGCTACTTGGACATTGACAGGATAATAATTTCCCGCGCCACTGTCTGTGGTCTTTTTGATTTTGCCTGCAAGACTTAAGCGATGAATCGTGTAGTTAATTGATCCGCGTGGAATTCCGGTGAGTTTCTGCAGTTGTGCCATGGTCATTCCCGGATTTTCTTTGATTGCATTGTAGACAATCATTGGACGTGATTCAGGATCATCGGGGAGTTTTTTGCGGGTGACGAGGAGGCCGAGAGCGCCTGCACCGAGGAAAATTGTGAATATTGCAAGGAGTTGTGAAATGAGTATTGAAGGAAGACCCCATACTCCAGTGTAAAGTATTGTAAGAATATATTCTAACTCTGATATCGGATCCATGATCCAAGGATTTTCGATAGGTGCCAATGTTTCGTCATCTTCAAAATCGTCTGGGACTGCGGAGATGATCAGGCTCCCCCTCGAAATTACAGTGTCATCTGCCATGACCGGCGTGAACAATAGCGATAGTATAATTAGTAAAATAAAAATTGGTTTGATGTTTTTCATAGATTTCTACCATTTAAGAGCTGACTATGGTGATAGTAAATGATTGTGAACTTGTCACTGACTTCCCTCTGACAAAGAATACCCACTGTCCGCTTTGGAGCGGGCTGTCCTGGAATTGCAATGCAAGACTACCGTTAACGCTTCCATCGGTTGCGTCATCGTACTCACCATGCATAACACTGTCCGGAGTCTGGACAACAAGACCAAGATTGCTTGCTGTGGTTCCCCATGCAACTCTTACTGTAAGCGTTGTTGATCCTGCAGGTACTGTATAGGTATATCTCTCTGTTACACCTTGCGTGACTGAGCCAGTGGTTGATGATTTCGGCCACATGACATTACCGATAATCGGTGTAACAGTCATGCCGCTGTTCTTTGTCACCTGATCAGAGGACGTCGTTGCTGCGGCCGGAGCCATGCAGAATGCGAGCACACACAGCATCGCAAGTACTACAACTAATTTCTTTCTCATACAATACGTTTGTTCTCGTTATCGTGTTATATTATCTTTGGACATATATTAGGTTTAGGTTTTCCTAAACCTATGTGGTATCCAATTGAAAAATCTTTTTTCAACGCCTCATTAATTCTTTTACGACATTATTTGTCAGAAATTTCTGAATGTCTACTGCCTTGATAAATCATTAATTTTGGCTTGACAAAGCCGATCTTTTCCTATAAATACTCTTATATTGTGACAAAACTGTATTTCCTAAAATAAAATCGCCGAAAAAAAGTTATCCGGATATCTCCGGAAACATCTCTGAAGAAAAAATTATTCTGCCTTTTCCTCAGTCTTGAGGTTTGGGCGCGGGAAGGTCTCGACGAACTTGACCGACTCGATCTCCGGGAAGAGACCAAAAGCCTCCTGCGTGATCATGTACTCGGTCATCATCCAGTTTTGATTGTACATTGCCATCATTGGCGGGACTTCAACAGACACAAACGTCTTGTGTGCATTGCTGACCTTCATCTCGCGTCCGGTGAACAGGCGGATGGTTCCTTCAAGTTTCTCAATCGGATCCTCAACAACAGACTCAATCGTGTAGACATAGGTGAGGTCCTGGCCTGCGAGCGGGTGGTTAAAGTCAACCAGATAGCGGTTGCCGATCTTATTTACCACAACACCTTCGCGTCCGTCAACCGTCACGCGGTCAAACATTGCGACCTTCTCCGGAAGACCCTTTCTGTCAACTGCCTTCAGCTCATCCTTCTTGTGCTCGCCGAATGCCTTCTCTGCCGGAACAACAACCGTGTACTCCTTGCCGACATCCTTTCCTGCAAGATCCTCGTCAACGCCTACCAGAACATGACCAGCGCCGACCTTTACCACTGCCGGACCATACATCGCATTCTCGCGGAAAATTCCTGCCGTCTTTGCTGCCTCAGCATCAGTCGTATCAAAAGCTGAACCGTTCACAGAACCGGTGTAGCTGATTTTAATATAGTTGCCATTCTCAATAGCCATACGAATTCCCTATACTATGCGCCCTCATACATTAAGAGATTTTGCGAATTCATCCGGTAATGATATATCTATTTTTCTTGGAAAGTTTGGAACTCTCCAGTAAAATCCCCTACCCTTATATCCCCTCAAATCCGAATACTACAACATCATGGCATTGGAGATTGAGATCAAAGTCAAAGTTCCGTCACTCGAACCCATCCGGAACAATCTCGAAAAACACGGAGCTGTCCTCATCGCCGAGCAGGACGAGCACGATATCTACTACAATGCCCCGCACAAAGACTTTGCCCAGACCGACGAAGCTGTTCGCGTCCGGTACACCAAAAACCAGACCTGCGGAAAGATCATGCCGCCTAATGTCACCTACAAAGGCCCCAAAGTCGGTCGCGAAGGATTCAAGGCACGCGAGGAAATCATCGTCGACCTCTCTTCCGGCGAAGACTTCGGCATAATTCTTGAACGGCTCAACTTCAGAAAAACCGCAGAGGTTGTCAAGCACCGCGAGATCTATCAGTGCGAGAAAGCCATCGTTACTCTTGACAATGTTGAAGATGTCGGCACTTTTTCTGAGATCGAAGCAGACTTCTCTCTCACCGAAGATGAAGCGATCGCTGCAATCGAAAGCGTCGCCGCAGTGGCAGGCATTACGGGCGAACGGCTCACCAAATCCTATCTTGAAATCCTGCTTGATGCCAAGGCAGCAAAAAAAGTTTGAGAGCAAGCGGCTCGAAAAAATTTTCAAATTTTTTTCAAAATATTTTTTCAAATAGGACTTACGCGGTATGAAATAGCATAAGAAAAAGGGATTCTTTGTCCTTGATTTTATTTGGGGCAACCACGGAACACACAGAACACACGGAATTCCACGGAAAAAAACACAGAATACCGCTTCGCTTACGGAAAACACGGAAAGCCTAAGGAAGTTGTCATCTCAAAATGGTGACCTATACATATGCCCATGCTCTTAGGTTTTCCGTTTTTTCCGTAAGCGAAGCGGTATTCTGTGTTTTTTCCGTGGTGCTCCGTGTGTTCAGTGTGTTCAGTGTGTTCAGTGTGTTCTGTGGTTACTCCAAGCGAGACCACCTACAGAAAAATCCGCAACGAAACTCATCACCGCGTAACTCCTATTCAAAAAAATTTTCAAAAAAATTTCGCGAGAATTTTCTCACTCATCTTTTTCATCATGCACATTTCGCAGAACAATGATCGGTTCATCCTCATCGTTCAGAGTAATCACCGAATAGTTTCCTTCGGATGCCGGTCCAGGGTTCACACAGATGCGTCGCTCGAACTCAACGACGCCCTTCTGTTCATGAATGTGTCCGCAGCAGATGATATCAAACTCACGGACAACAGCCGCCACCGACTCAGAACCCACGTGAACCGATCCGTCCTCGCCGATTCCATCGAGCGCACCTTTTGGCGGAGCATGCGTCACCAGAATATTCCACCGGTTCTTTTTCATCTTCGCAAGAACGCCTGCAAGAGCTGTTGCGATCTCCTCCTCAGACAGCTCAAACAGAGTATTGAACGGAGTCGTGTTTGATCCGCCAAGACCTGAGACCGTAATCGTGCCGAGATCAATACTCTTCAGATGCAGTGAGACCGCGTCCGACGCCTCAATAATCTGCACAATCTCTTTTGGATCACAGTTGCCGGGAATCACCAGTGTTGGTGCAGGAATTTCCTCAAGCGCAGGAATCACTCCTTCCAGAGGTCCGAAATCCGTCAGGTCGCCGCCGATGAAAACGTAATCCGGCTCCACCTCATCAAAAATTTGGGAAATCACCTCATACTTTCCATGTACATCGGTAATAAACACAATATCGGTCATGACTATCTATTTCCCTTTCGAGGTTATGAAGTTTCAGAAATTCGTACTTCCCGTCTCCACACAACCGCAAAGATCAAAGCAATAAGAATTCCCAAAAACCCGGTAACCAGAAACAAATTACTGTACGACCCGACAATTACCAGAACCGGCACCACCAGAAGTGAGGATGCAAACTGTCCGAGGTTCAGCGACATCGAAAAAATTCCGGTCGCCTTTCCCATCGCACGAATCGGTGCCTCATTGGTGATCCAGTTCACAATTGTCGGAATCAGTGCGCCGTTTCCTGCTCCGACTAAAATTACCGCAGCGGCAATTGCCGCGACCGACCAGGCAAACCCAAGCAGACAGCATCCCACGCCGAGCACGAGGAAACACAGAAACATCATCTGCATTCTTGGCATCCGTGCCGCAAGCCGTCCGTAAAAAATTCCGGCAACCGCCGCACAAAATCCCATCAGACCAAGCAGAACTCCGGTCCCCATCAGAGAAGTACTGCCAACCTGAGCAATAAGATATGGCAGTTTGGTTGGCATCAGGAAAATGATTGCCATCCCGACAAAGATTGTTACATAAATTGGTAGAAGCGCACGCATGTTCAGCTTCACCGAGCTGTCGCGCAGACCGTGAGTCGGCTCACGGGCAGGCTCCTTGATTGCAAAGATAGCTCCAAGGAGGATCACAAAACCCACCAGATAAATCAAGAACGGCTCTCTCCATGAGATCTCCGCAAGACTTCCTCCTCCGGTTTCAAGAATCAGAATGCCAAGACCCATCGCAGCCGACTGGTAACCAAGCACCTTCACTCTGGAGGCACCTGTATAATACTCGGTGATAAGTGCGGTCGTTGCCGTCATGAGACCTGCAATACCAATACCGAGAACAACGCGGCTTGCAAGAATTGCCGGAAATGAATCAAGGAAAAATCCCGCTGACCCGGCAACCGAAAATATCACCAGCGACAAAAGAAGAATCGGTTTTCTTCCAAACCGGTCGCATGCCATCCCGACCAAATACCCAGTGCAGGCAACCGCAAGGCTTGGCAGCGTGATGATCATTGAGATCAGGTACTCTGGCACGTCAGGAAACACCTGACTTATCAGAGGAAGTGCCGGAGCGACCGCCGCTCCACCCATCAGAGTAAGCATCGCTGCGCAAAGCAGGAATACCAGTGTCCATCTCGTTGGAACAAACGTCTTTTTCATCTTTACTCATTAAAGACATCTCTCATAAATGCGTGGTGCACCTGAACTCAGTAGCAGTATTATTATTGCCTTACAGACCACACATGTATAGTCTCATGACCGAAAGGGAAAACATCATCACCGAGGGTAGTATCACAAAAGCCCTCATTATCATCGCCATCCCAATCATCATCAGCAACATCCTGCAGAGTGTTCTTGAAGTAGTGGACATGTACTTCATCGGCCACCTCGGACAGGACGCCATTGCTGGGGGAACGATGAGTATCTCCATCATCATGGTCTTAATGACCGTGCTGTTTGGTATTGTCACCGCCACTGCTGCATTCATATCGCGAGCGTACGGCTCACAGCGGTATGAACGCATTCAGGTAATTCTCGCCCACTCGCTCTATCTGGCTTTAATCATCTCCGCAATAATTGCCGTCATCGGCATGTTCTGGTCCGAAGGACTCCTTCTGCTTCTTGGAGCAGACCCGGGAGCTCTTGCCGAAGGAGTAAAGTTTCTCCAGCCGATGCTGATGGGTCTGTTTGTGATGGTCATCTTAATGACCCTGGTCACCGCATTTCAGAGCAGCGGCGACTCACGAACACCGATGTTTGCTATGATAGCGGTAAACATCGTCAACATCCTCCTCAACCCGACCCTCATTCAGGGTCTTGCAGGATTCCCGGCATTCGGTATCGCAGGGTCTGCCTATGCCTCAATCATTTCACGAGGAGCAGGAATTTTTCTGCTGCTTGGCGTGATTTATCTTCATCCGGCATTCAAAAACAGTCCGGTCAGACTGCCGAAGAAGTGGACCTTTGAGCCTGACCTGATCAAACAGATCGTCTTCATCGCAATCCCGAGCGCAATCCAGAGCGGAGTAAGAAGCTTCGGATTTTTGATGATGACTGCCATCGTCACCACATTCTATGGGACGGCAGCCGTTGCCGCATACGGAATTTCGATTCGTCTGGATATGCTTGGCCTCATCATCGTGATGGGATTCTGTACTGCGATCGCTGTGATGGTCGGTCAGAATCTTGGTGCCGGACGTGTTGACCGTGCCGAGCTTTCAGTGAAGTATGCGGTTGTCATCAATGCCATCTTCATGGCATGTGTTGCCGTCTTCTACTACTTCAACGCAGAGATGCTGCTGGCATTCTTCGGCGCGGAAGGCGAGGCGCTTGTTGACGGCATCCTCTTCATGCACATCATCCCGTTCTCCTACTTCATCATTGCAGCGGCAATGACGCTCGGGTTTGCGATGAATGGAGCAGGCATGACGCGCCCCGGCATGTACTCGGCAATCGCCGGACAGATCTGTACGCAGGTCGCGCTTTCTGCGATGTTTGCCTACCTTGGCTATCCGATCCAGTACATCTGGTATGCGATCGTCTGCGGTTCCATTGTCATGTGTATCTGCGACTACTACTTCTACCGCAAGGGCGACTGGAAGAGAAAGAAGCTGGACCTTGGCGGAGAAGACGCATAAATGAACGAGGAGCTTGTATCCCGCCTGAAAAAATTCGGCATGAACGAGTATGAAGCAAAAGTCTACTCGTCCCTGTTCGAGCTGCGGGTTGCAAGCGCAAGAGAGGTCCATGACCTCACCTCGATTCCCCGCGGTCGGGTCTATGAAACGCTGGACCGGCTTATGGAGAAGCGTTTCGTCGGCTGTTCGGGAGCGTCGCCGGTTCGGTATCATGTCAATGATGTCGCAAAAACTTTTGAGCACATCAAGACAGATACCATGTCAGCCCTAAACGAACTGAGCGAGTATCTGACGGATCTGGAACGCGACCGTCCCGCACGTCTGACGCAGGCATATGAACTCCAGAATGTTCATGCAATCGATTCCCAGATTCGTCTGATGTTTCAGCGGGCGAAGTCAGAGATGATTATTTTCTGCGATGACGCCGAGTTTCTCAAACGCTACGCATTTGATCTGGCGGATCTTCAGAAACGACTCGATCTCTACGTGGTTCTGCGAAACAGAAAACTCGCGGAGTCTACCAGCATCAAATGCTATCTTGGCGGTCGCGAGATTGAGAATGGATTTTTTTCTCCGCATGTCCCTGATGACAGGAGCATTAAACTCAGGCTCGCAATTTATGCAGATCGACGCGATTTTCTTCAGATTGTGGAGGACAGCGGAGATGTTCTCGGAATTTTTCTCTCGAACGATCCCTTCTCCGGCTACCTCTATCACTGCATTTTGGATGAGATCAAACCGATCTGAGATTTTTCATCTTTTTTTCAAGAGTCTTCTTTGCATCTTCCTCGCTCATGTAGGGGTCAGGGTTGGCAAAGTAGCGGTGACACGGAACCTCTGGACACTTTCCGCAGTTGGTCCGGGCACGTTCGTTTGCACAGCAGTCAAAGATTTTACAGACCGGTATGTTTGCATACGCGGTCCAGAACGGTTTTCCGTCAACCTCGCGGCATCCGGGACAGTTGCCTGGGTAGGGACAGGCGTCACAGTCCATGCCGCAGCATGCTAATCTCATAATATATTTTCTTCGATGCACTCTTTGATATAGATTCTCTGACTATACTTTGAGTATGCATAAGGCGCTCCTTTCCCGAGTTGCAGACGATGCCGTCGTCTGCGGCGTGTGTCCGAGACACTGCCGGATCACCGACGGTGAGCGGGGATTTTGCGGTGTGCGGGAAAATATCTGCGGCATTCTCTACTCGAACAGCTACGGCCGTCTGACTGCTGCGGGCCTTGACCCGATCGAGAAAAAGCCGCTCTATCATTATCTTCCGGGAACCCAGACATTTTCTGTGAGCAGTTACGGCTGCAACTTCACCTGCCGTCACTGCCAGAATTTTACGCTGTCGCAGGTGCGGGAACTGCCGGCAACGTATGTTTCTCCGGAACATCTGGTTGAAGAGGCGACGGCAACTTCTGCGAAGAGCATCTCGTTCACGTATAATGAGCCGACGATCTCCTTTGAGTACGTGCTGGACACCCTGCGGCTCGCTGACTCCGCAGGCCTTGGTTCTGCGTTTATCACGAACGGCTACATCAGCGAGGAGGCTCTCCGCGAGCTCGCAAAATATCTCGGCGCGATTCGTGTGGATCTGAAGGCTTTCACCGATGAGTTTTATCAGAAGGTCTGCGGCGCACGTCTGATTCCGGTGCTGGACACCATTCTCCTTGCAAAAGAGCTTGGACTTCATCTGGAGCTGGTGACGCTGGTGATTCCCGGCTACAATGATAGTTCCGAAGAGATCGATATCATGCTTGAGTGGGAGATGGAGAATCTAGGGCTCGCGGTTCCTCATCACTTTACGCGGTTTACTCCCATGTACCAGATGGACCGCGAGAAACCGACACCAAAAGAGACACTCGACCGGATCTTTTTGCAGGCAAAAGATCACGGCCTCTACTATCCTTACATCGGCAACATCATGCATGCCGCAGGATCTCAGACCCTGTGCCCTGAGTGCGGGGAACTGCTGATTCTTCGGGCAGGCTATGTGACAAAGATGCCTGGTATTTCCCACGGAAAATGTAAAACCTGCGGCAGAAAGTTCGACGGCCGCCTCGCTCGGTAATCATGGTTGTGTTTTTCTGTAAAAAAAATCAGATCAGGATTTACTCCTGATCATCTCCATCGTCCTCTTCCTCATCCAGTTCATCCTCGAACTCTTCCCGAACATAACCCGTATCGGTTTGCAGTCCGCAGATAACCCTCAGTATTTTGGAGAACTTTTTCTCCATCGGAGTGTCACGCATCTCGGATATCTTTCGGCCGCTGGCCGTGGCCAGTCTCTGCCGATAATTGTTCGGGTAAATAGAGTGATATAGCATCACATCCTTTTCATCAGCCCGTGCCTCCAGATATCTGGCAAACAGGCAGTTGTTTGTTGTAAGAAATATCTGTTTTTTCTTTCTGGACAGATCAAGAATCAGGTCTGTGATGGCTTCCATGCTCCCGGAATCCATATCCACATCAGGCGCGTCCCAGAACAGTATATTCGCTTTACAAAGGCTGTCGTTCATCCCCAGCGTCTTGAGTACTGCAATTTTCTTCATTGCAGAAGATACCATCGTCATCTCTTGTTTTCTTCCGGTCTTCAGATAATACCGCTGTTTTCCCGGAAGGATACCCCGCACCCGATGCTGTAACATCCTTTCAGGGAGTGCACCGCACACACTTTCCTCCCCCTCCCTCCTGCACTTCTGATTGACCGCCGCCACCAGATCTATCTGCGTGTCATCGGTCTCGAAATAATTTCTCGACGTGGCCGCATTTATCTGCCGTGTATACAGCAGAACATCCTTTTCCGGAATAAAGAGACTGGTGCTGTCTTTCTGTGCATTCCACTTTTCGGTGCCATAGAGCCGGGCAGACTCATACTCCCTTGAAGCTATACTTATCTCGCAGGAAATCGATGCTGAGTCTGACATTATCTCAATAATTCCCCGATAGGCCTTCCCGCTGGTTCTGCGCACCAGCCGGTTTATTCCTCTTTCTGCCGGCTGGAACACCCGCACAAGTTTGTACGGAAACGAGATTCCATCTTCAATCGACCGGCAGGCGGCATACAGTATCTTGAGGATATGTGTTTTTCCAATTCCGTTTTCTCCGATGATTACATTGATGCCGGGAGAAAAGGTGATGTCCAGTTTTTCAAACCTTGTAATATTTTCCAGATGAAGTTCAGTGAGTTTCATGATGCGGATGGTGGGGAGTTGTGCTTGGCCATTCGTTCTGCTACCTGAGAGGTACCGGTACTAGTTTCCTATAATAAAATGCTCCTCACAAAAATAAAATCTTCATGTCCGCAGAAACATTGCGGCAAACCGTTCTTTGGTCAGCACGATGGTGGTCGGTCTTCCGTGCGGGCACGTGTAGGGGGACGCGGTTGCCATCAGCTGGCGAAGGAGTCTCTGCATCTGTTCAACGGTCATCGGCGTTGCGCCTTTGACCACCGCCCGGCATGCCGCGGTCTTGAGCACCCGGTCAAGCACACTCTCTTCACCGCCGCCCGAGGTTTTGTCAAGAGCCTCTGTAATGATCTCATGAATCACGGACGGGTCGCCGAGGGTCTCGGAGACGACCGGTACGGTGCGCACCATCCAGACATCCTTGCCGAACGGCTCGAGGAGATAGCCTGCTTCTGCAAGTACATCCAAGAGATCTGCGATCGCTGCGGTCTCGCGTTTGGTCAGATGCAGCTGGATTGGCACGAGCAGTTCCTGACCGGCAAGCCCGCTCTTCTGTCGTGCGAGTAAAAGATCATACATCACCCGTTCGTGCGCTGCATGCTGGTCCACGACGATGAGATCTCCTGACTCATTTTTTGCGAGGATGTAGGTATCTGCAATCTGGCCGAGGACCTGAGGCACGAACTCTGTTGTCTCCGGAACTTCAAAGGTCTCTGTCCTTCTCAGCTGTTTGTCGGTCTGCCGGAGGGAGGCTGCGGCAGGTTTTTGGATCTCCTGAACTGGCCGCACCCGCCGTTCGTAGGGGGCAACCGCCTCGCCAAGAATTGTCTGCGGGAGAGACACTCTCGGCTGCGCCGTCTTCGGCTTTGGCATCTCCTGTGGAGCGGGAGCGTTCAGTTCAACAGCAAACACCGGTGTTTCGTGCAGGGCACAGTAGACCGCGTCCTGCACTCCTCTCTGGACATCGCGTTCGCGGGAGAGCCGGACCTCTTTTTTCGTCGGATGGACGTTGACGTCCACGTCGCGGGGATCAATTGCGAGGTCGAGAAATGCTGCCGGGTACATTCCTTTCGGCAGCAGTGTGCCGTAACCTTCGCGGACCGCCCACTGAATAGTCCGCGAACTTATCTGCCGGTGGTTGATGGAAAGATACAATCTACTCGGCGTTGTTTTCATCTCTGACCCGGGTCTCGTTATCAGTCCTGAGACTTTGACGAGGCCATAGGTTCCTTCAACCGGTACCAGTTCTTTGGCAAATGTTGCGCCAAAGACTGCTGCGATCACGTCCTGATAACTGCCGTTTCCGTAGGTGCGGAACCGTTCCTTTCCCTGATAGAGGAGAACAAACGAGATGGTGCGGTGCGCGAGTGCGAGCCGCTCCACCATGTCATAGATGTGCGAAAGTTCGGTAGCAACGTTTTTCTGAAACTTTCTGCGTGCCGGTGTGTTGTAAAAGAGGCCTTCAACGACTACACTGGTTCCTTCGGGAGCGCCTGCTGCTGTGCACTCGATGAGTTCACCGCCGTGAATCGTAATCTTACATGCCGCAGGACTGCTGCTGCCGCGTTCTTTGGTGACCAGGGTGACCTGGGAAACTGCGGCGATGCTTGCCATTGCCTCGCCCCGAAATCCGAGTGTGGCAATTGCCGCGAGGTCGGACGGACGTGAGATTTTGCTTGTTGCATGCTGGCGGAAAACGAGGAGTGCGTCCTCTTCACTCATGCCGATGCCATCGTCGGTGACAGAAATTCGCGTGACCGCGGTGCTGTCTGCGAAAAGTTCAATTTTGATTCTGTGTGCGTCTGCATCAATCGCGTTTTCGACTAATTCTTTGACGACGGACGCCGCCCGCTCGACCACTTCCCCTGCGGCGATGTGGCTGATCGTTTCTTCATCAAGAACGGTAATGATGCCCATTACTTTCTCTCCAAAATTGATTTGAGTTCATTGACGAACATCAGCGCCTGCATGGGCGTCATCTCATTGAGGTTCGCCTCGCGGACCCGTTCCTCAACTGCGGAGACTGCGGGTGTGAGGGATTCTGATGCCGTATCCACCAGAAGCATCTGGGTGTAGTATTTTTTCCCGCCCGACCCTGCATCCTCGCGAAGTGCCTGATCCAGAATTGTCTCGGCACGTGTCAGAACTTTTTTCGGAACCCCTGCAATGCGGGCCACATGAATACCATAACTCCGGTCAGTTGCTCCCGGAATGAGTTTTCGAAGGAACGTGATGTCGTACTGATCCTCCTTTACCGCAAAGTGATAGTTTCTCACGCGGCGGAGCTCCTGCTCCATACCGATCAGCTGATGAAAATGCGTTGCGAACAGCGTCCGGGGACCTGCGGCCCCTTTTCCATGCAGATACTCAAGAACGGCCCTTGCAATCGAGTACCCGTCCACCGTACTCGTGCCTCTGCCGATCTCGTCAAGAAGAATCAGACTTTTTTCGGTTGCATTGTTTAAGATGTTGGCTAACTCCAGCATCTCAACCATAAAGGTACTCTGGCCGCCCGCGAGGTCATCGGACGCGCCCACACGGGTGAAAATTCTGTCCACGATACCGACTTTTGCGTAGCGTGCGGGAACGAAACTGCCGATCTGCGCCATGATGCAGGTGAGGGCAACGCTTCGCATGTAGGTCGACTTACCTGCCATGTTTGCTCCGGTCAGAATCAGAATCTGGTCGCCTGACGCATTCATCTCGGTGTCGTTCGGGACATAGCCGCCCGGAACCGAGTTCTCGACAATCGGGTGGCGTCCGTCACGGATGAGGAGATCTTCTCCCTTTGAAAATTCTGGCCGCACATACCTGTTCGCAGCTGCAAGCTCGGCAAAGGATGCGATCATGTCGATGGTTCCAACGGCCTCTGCGGTCTCCTTGAATGTAGGAACATAATTTCGCAGGGTCTCAATCAGCGACTCATAGAGCGCCACTTCAAGCGCGAGAATCCGGCTGTCGGCCTGCGCCATCAGAGCTTCGCGTTCGCGGAGTGCCGGAAGCGTGAACCGCTCGCCGTTCACGGTCGTCTGCTTGCGCTCGTATTCGGGCGGGACTTTGTCGAGGTTCGCTCTCGTGACCTCGATATAGTAGCCGAAGATGTTGTTGTAGGCGATCTTCAGGGATTTGATGCCGGTCCGGTCCCGTTCGTTCTGCTGCAGCTCGGCGATCCAGTCGCGCCCGTTTGCCAGCACGTCACGAAGTTCGTCGAGGTCGGCGTTGTAGCCTGCGCGAATCACGTTGCCGTTCCTATACACCACGGGCGGATCGTCGACGATTGCGGCATTGATCAGATCCGCGACTCCTGCAAAGTCAGGAATTTTTGCAAGCTGTTCAGCAAGAAGTCCTGATGTTTCTCCGATCGAGTCCCCGATCTCGGGCAGCAGTTCAAGTGTTGTCGCAAGCGACAGAAGATCGCGTGGGGACGCATTGCCGTAGGCGATGCGTCCTGCGATCCGCTCAATGTCGGCAACTCTTGCCAGCACTGCGCCAAGCGTTCCGCAGAGCACGGGACGATTTTTGAAAAACTCGACAGCATCAAGTCTGCGGTTGACTGCTGCGGGGTCCAGGAGGGGAACGGTGACAACCGACCGAAGCGTTCTGCTTCCCATCGGTGTTTTGGTCCGGTTCAAAAATCCACACAGTGTGGTGTCGTTCCGGTCTCCCCTGAGCGGCGAGAGAATTTCCAAGTTTCGCAGCGTTATTGCGTCCAGCACCATCGCATTGCTTGCATGTTTGCGGGAAAATCCGCTGATGTGCGGGAGTGCGGTCTTCTGGGTTTCTTTCGCGTATCTGAGAGCGGCTCCTGCGGCGCTGATGCAGAGCGGGGAGTCAGCACAGTCGAATCCCTCCAGCGTTGCAACGCCGAATGCTTCGCAGAGTACCGCATCCCCGTCGGAAAACAGGCCTGACCTGCCCGGGGTGAGGACCCTGCCGGTGCCGGCAAGAAAACTGATGAGGTCTGCTGAAACTCCCTGCGGCACCAAAATTTCTGCGGGCGTGTAGCGTTCGATCTCGGTTGCAAGGGATGCATGGTTGTCTTCTGATGCAATGTCTTTGACAAAAAATTCGCCGGTGGTGATATCAAGAAATGCAAGTCCGGCATGATTTTTTTTGGCGTCAACTGATAGTGCCATCAGATAGTGCGCCGCACTGCCATCCACAATGCCCGTGTCAATCGCGGTTCCGGGCGTTACCACGCGGACGACATCACGTTTCACACAGCCTTTGGCGGTTTTTGGATCCTCAACCTGTTCACAGATTGCCACTTTGTAGCCTTTGCGAATCATCCGCGGCAGGTAAAGGTCCAGTGCATGATACGGGATTCCTGCAAGCGGTATCTGGTTGCCGTCAGGGTCCTTGGACCTCGTGGTCTGCACGATGTCAAGCTCTCTGGCACATATTTCTGCGTCCTCCCAGAAGGTTTCGTAAAAGTCCCCCATCCGCATGAAAAGAACGCAGTCAGGATACTGTTCCTTGAATGTCCTGACCTGTTCCATCGCAGGAGTGAGTTTCTTTGGAGGAACCATAATTGAAAAGTACTTTAGGTCTTGGTAACTATTGAAAAGTTCGGTTTTGGCATTTTGTGTCTGGTCAGACAGATCATTCGAAAAATTTCCGCATACCTTTTTTTCGTATTCAAATCATACTATCCTCAGAGATTTCTTGATGAATAATACTACTGATGAAAGTTTACTGGCATGGGAGGCGAACGCGGATTACTGGGATGAAAAAATGGGTGATAACTCGAATGCTTTTCATCGTGAACTGGTCCGTCCGTATACGGAAAAACTGCTGGAGATAAAGTCAGGCGATTTCGTGCTGGATATTGCCTGCGGCACAGGAAACTTCACCCAAAGAATTGTGGAACTTGGCGCACGGGCGGTTGCTTTTGACTACAGCCCAAAAATGATTGCACATGCAAAACGTCGACGGTCACATATTTTGCACAACGCCGAGTTTGTTGTCTGCGATGCGACCGATTCTGCACAGCTCTCTCAACTCAAACGAAAAAATTGTTTTACCAAAGCGGTCTCCAACATGGCGGTCATGGACATCGCTGATATCAACCCATTATTTTTCGGAGTGTATGAGCTGCTGTGCCGAAACGGAATTTTTGTGTTTACCACGCACCATCCCTGCTTTACGTATCCACACGGTCAGTATCTCTCAAGCTGCATCCATAAGGATACGGCAATCGCCGGCCAGCCGGTTCTGCAAAATTATTATCATCGTTCGCTTCAGGAGATACTCGGGTCTGCTTTCGCCGCAGGTTTTGTTATGGACGCGCTGCACGAAACCGCAGATGATGATCCGGAAATTCCACGCATCATCACCATCAGACTGAGAAAATGTTAGAAGATATCTAAAAAAAGTTTAGGAGTACATCGCGTCCGGCTGCTGCATCACGATACCGGTCCTGCCGCTCTTCACCGACACAAGAGCTTTCGCGAAGTCTTCCTGATTGATCATCGTCCGCCGCTTGCGGATTGCATTCATACCTGCCTCAACACAGACCGCCATCAGCTCTGAACCATTCATTCCTTCGGTCTGGTCCGCAATTTCCTCTAAGGAAACGGTTTTTCGCAGATTCATTTTCTTCGTATGAATCTCAAGAATTACCTTCCGTCCTTTCGCGTCCGGCAGCGGGAACTCAATGATGCGGTCAAACCGCCCCGGGCGCAGGAGTGCCTTGTCAAGAATATCCTGACGGTTCGTTGCGCCGATAACTTTCACATCGCCGCGTTTGTCAAAACCGTCAAGCTCTGCAAGCAGCTGCATGAGTGTACGGTTGACCTCATGATCCCCTGCCGAGTAGGCATCATGCATCCTTGACGCTCCGATCGCATCGATCTCATCGATGAAAACGATAGCAGGAGCCCGTTCGCGTGCCATCTGGAACAGCTCGCGAACCAGTCTCGCTCCCTCACCGATGTACTTCTGCACCAGCTCGGATCCGACCACATGAATAAACGTCGCCTTCGTGTGATGGGCGACTGCTTTTGCCAGCAGCGTCTTGCCGGTTCCGGGCGGCCCGTACATCAGCACCCCTTTCGGCGGCTCAATACCGACCGCCTCAAACAGCTTCGGCGACTTGAGTGGCAGCTCAACCGACTCGCGGAGCATCTGCTTCTGCTCCTCAAGACCGCCGATGTCGTCATACGTAACTGACGGAGCGTCTAAAATCTCCATCGTCTCCACCTGCATATCATATCGTGCAGGCAGAATGTCAACGACCGTGAATGACTGAAGGTGCATCGCGCACTGGGCGCCCGGCACCACATCCTTCGTTGACGTGAGATGTTCACTTATTCGGGAAAGGAACTGCGGGCCGGTCGTGCTCCTCACCACCGCATGGTTTTCGTCGAGAACCGACTCGATGGTTCCAAGCACCAGAGGAGGGCTGCGGTAGCTGTCAAGCTCTTCACGCAGTTTTTTTACCTCGCGCTTCTGCTGATCCCGCTGCGACTCTGCTGCCGCGTTCTGGAGCCTGAGCTGGCGGACCTGTTCGCGAAGCTCGTAGTTTCTGCTCTCCAACGAAACATTCGTCTTTCGCAGAGCTGCAAGCTCGCTCTCCTCAGGCAACGGGGCCCTGCTGTCTGCCGTATTCTGATCGCTCGCTAACGGCGACATAATATCGGGTGTTTCTGACATGGCAACTTACGGGTATATCAGTGTATATCGCTAAAATATCTTCTCATCCGAGTTTTGGATTGAATGATATCAGGTTTTCATTCATTCCTGAAATGTATCGGTATCCGAATCGTTAATGTGTTAGAAATAAAAAATAGATAACGGCGAATTTATCATGCAAACAGAATACTGTGAGTTATGTGGTGCACCTCTCACCAAGAAGGCAAGACTGGTGCAGATTGAGGGTGCCAAACCAATGAAGGTTTGCGATAAATGTGCCAAGCTCGGCACAGAGATTCAGGCACCAAAAGTTGCCAGCGCCGGATACGGCAAGCCGACGCTGACAAGAAAGTCCGCGCCTGCATCCACCCCGTCAACCCCTCGCAAACGCGATATGTTCGATTATATTGAGGGCGATGTTGTGGAGGATTTCGCAAAGCGGATCACTGCGGCACGTCAGGAGAAAGGATATACCCAGAAGGATCTTGCTTTTATCCTGAAGATGCAGGAAGGCGACATCAAGAAACTTGAGCGCGGAGAGCGTGCGCCGACCGAGGCTGAACGCAGCAAGCTCGAGAGCGAGCTTGGCATCCGGCTTCTTGATTCAGATGGTGATGCAAACTCGCTTCAGCAGGGTGGCGCACCTGCAACGACGCTGGGCGATGTTTTACAGGTAAAGAAGAAATAAGTGGGCTATTCCAAATGGCATCTCCCCTTATTCTTATTAATTTTAAGTCGTACCGCGAGGGTGCGGGAAATAATGCCGGCCAGATAGGGACTGCGGCAGAGCTTGTGATGCAGGAGTCCGGGGTGACGATTGGTGTTGCTCCGCAGTTTACGGAACTTCATCCGTTCTGTAAGCATTATGAGATTCCGGTGTATGCTCAGCATATTGATCCTGTCGAGGGTGCGTTTACGGGACGTGTTCCTGCGTTTACGGTCCGTGCGGCAGGTTGTGTTGGGTCACTGATTAATCACTCTGAGCGCAGGTTGACGATTGCTGATATTGAGGCTACGGTTGCCGCGGCAAAGTTCCATCATCTGGAGTCGGTGGTCTGCACGAATAATGCGGCGGTGTCTGCGGCTGCTGCTCTGTTTGCGCCGACATATGTTGCGATCGAGCCTCCTGAGCTGATCGGTTCAGGCATTTCGGTTGCTACGGCAAATCCTGAGATTATCCAGAGCTCGGTTGAGGGTGTGCACCGCGTGAATCCTGAGGTGAAGGTTCTGTGCGGGGCTGGTATTCAGTCAGGCGAGTGCGTGAAGAAAGCGCTGGAACTTGGAGCGGACGGTGTGCTCCTTGCGTCGAGTGTGGTGAAGGCGAAGGATCCTGAGGCTGTGCTGCGCGATTTAATCTCAAAGATTTAATGTTTGCATGATTTTAAAGGGGGATCCACCCTCGAATACTTTTTTTTGGTAAAATTTGAAACGCGAATGGCACGAGTCGCATGCCGAAGGCATGCGACTCGCGTTTCAAACAGCAAAAAAAATTATTTGCGCATCTGTAAAATCAGATACGCCGTGTTCTGCGCAAACTTCCGCATCGTTGCAATGCCTTCTGCATCATCGGCAACCGTTCCTGCCGCATGGCCGAACGCGATATTCCAGTAGCTCGAACCCGGAACAATCATATCAGAGATGAAAAACATCATCAGCATCTCCTGCAGTGTTGCCGAGTGGCCGCCGCGGCGTGCGACAACAACCGGTCCGCCAACCTTTCTGGACAGCCAGTTACCGTTTACCCGAGCAACCATCGCAACGCGCTGAAGAAGATTCATCACATCTCCGCGTGCGGTTCCAAAGTAGACCGGAGCACCGATAATAAAACCGTCAGCCTCGCGGATGTCAGGGAGAATCTCGTTTAAGCCGTCCTGTAAGGAGCATTTACCAAGCTTCGCGCACTGGCCGCAGGCGATGCAGGACTGAATGGGGTTTCCGCGGAGCGAGAGAATTTTTGCGGTGAGTTCTGCCGCTTCCAGCTCCTCTTTGCATACATTCAGCAGGAACTCCGTGTTGCTATCTGCCCGCGGACTTCCTGAAATTAAAACTACGTCTGCCATATCTGTACCTGTTTCGTTTTTGGGATTATCAATCCGCTACAATATTACAGAGGGATTTTGCTCCGCATCCATTCAGAGGATTTTCCTCCTGAGTCGCAAGTCGCAAGTCGACAATCTACAATCTACAATCTACAGTCGACAGTCACAACTCATATGCTGGTTATCTAAAAGATGAAGCGCCCAATAATTTCTCCAACTGCCTCTGCTTTTTTCCCTCTGCAATTACTCATCTTTATTATTCTTTAGTGAAATAGAACTACAACAGGACTGAGTAGTTGTCATATTTCTTTTCGAAATATGGACATTCGCCCGCTTTTTTAGAAATTATGATCAGGATACGAGTTGCGACTGTAGATTGTGGACTGCGGATTGTAGACTTACGAGTTGCGATCACAAATCTTCCCGACCCTGCCAAATCGCCAAAGCCATTTTTTTCTCACAGCGCACACTACTACTATAATAGACATGTACTCAATATCCACCCACTGTCTTCACGCAGAACCGCTCAGCTCAGCCCTCGACAAACTTGTTCCCTACACCAACAACGTTGAGATCATGAGCGACGGCCCGCATCTGCTAACCGATACCAAACTTCTCGAATCCTACAGCTTCAAGTACAGCATTCACGCTCCCTCCCGCGGCGTGAACATTGCTTCCGTTCTTGAACCCATCCGCCGCGCATCAGTCGAGGTCATCGCCGACACCTTTGCCCTTGCCGCAGAAGTTGACGCATCGGTTGTTGTCCATCCCGGCTACTTTGCCTGGGAGTACGAGTATGAGCTTGCCGAACAGCACCTTCGCGCCTCCCTCGCACAGATTCGTGCCGAGTCCATTCAGTACGGCGTCACCTACTTTATTGAAAACATGGGCAACTGGGGCTACTTCTTCCTCAAAGAACCAAAGGACCTTTCCCTGCTTGACGGTGCCCTCTTCTGCCTTGACGTCGGCCATGCAAACGAGTGCGGCAACCTTGACCAGTTCCTTCCCTCCTCCTTCGCCCACGTGCATCTCCATGACAACAACGGCAAAAGTGACAGCCATGAATCAATCGGCAAAGGAAACATCAACTTTGACGTGGTAATGAAACGTGTCGCTGAAAACAATATCCAAACACCGGTCATCGAGGTTGAGTCCTTTGACGGTGCCCTTGAGACCCTTGACCTCCTCACCAAACGATACGGAGCGTAAACGCGGTGGTGAAGCTTACCTGGGAACAACGGCTGATTATTGCGCTCATCTGCATATCTGTCCTCGTCTACATGATAAAATTCATCGTGTTCGGTGATGACGGCGAGAGCAACACGCTCTCCTACATCTTCAACAGCCTCGGCTTTCTGCCGATCAACATTTTGATTGTAACCATCATCATCAACCGGCTTCTTTCCATGCGGGCAAAACAACAGCAGCAGGAAAAGATGAAGATGGTTATCGGCCTCTTCTTCTCTGAGATGGGGTCCCGCCTGCTCCGCCTGATTACCTCGTCAGATCCTGATGCGGGAGTTATCCGCGACACTCTTGCGGTCCATAAAACATGGGCGGCCGAGGATTTTTCCCAGGCAAAGCAGCAGCTTGCCTCCTGTAGGTTCCTTGCCTCTCCTTCTGCTGCAGATCTTATTGAGATTCGCAATCTCCTTGAGAAGCATCATGAGTTTCTGCTCAGACTGATTGAAAATCCTGTTCTTCTTGAACACAACAGCATCTCAAAACTTTTGCAGGATCTCTTCCATCTCGGCGAGGAGCTTGCAAGCCGCGGAAATATTGCCGATCTTCCAGAGACTGATATTGCGCATCTCGCAGGCGACGTGAACCGCGTCTACTCGCAGCTGACTTTTGTCTGGCTCGATCATATGGAGTATCTTGCGGCAAACTATCCGTATCTTTTGTCGCTTTCGATTCGCAAGAGTCCGTTCACGCTCCAGTGTGATGTGGTCGTTCGCGAATGAGTTGCCGGTTTTGAAATATTTGAAACGCGAAGAACGCGAATAAAAAATCGCCAATGGCGATTTTTCAAAAAAAATTGACTGTACTTCTCGAAATGAAGATGTTGTCTAAATAAAAATCTTAAAAATTGCCCAAGGCGTTTTTTTATTCCGCGAAGCTGCGAAGCAGTGAGCAGGCCGAAGGCATGCGATTCGCGTTTATCCGAGTTTTATTTCATGAAGTCAAGCCGGTCCCACCACTTCGCGGCAGGTTTTTCGGCTGTTTTCTCTTCCATTTCCCGCTTCTCCTCAAGATCAATCACATGGTGCATGACCCGCACCTCTTTTTTCAGCTCATCTATGCTGCGCAGAAGCATGTCCACATTCTTCTGCATTTTCGCAAACTCCTTGAAGTCGCGTTTGGGTGCGGGCGGCATCTCCCCTTTCTGCTCGGCCTGAAAGAGGCCTGCCTCGATCAGCCTGAGCACTGCCTCGTTACGGTCGACCTCCTGTTTTTTTGCAAACAGATCGATCCGCTCCGACAGTTCAGTATCCAGTGTGAATGATAACCTGAGCACCATCTCTCTCACTAAGTGGTTGGGTGCCGGACCCTGATTTAGTTAACCGTTGAGAGCGCTACAATTCGCTCCACGTCAAGACAGCTTTCCAGATGTCGTGCGAGGGCCGCATACGGATCGCCGGCATCGCCTGCCGGAGTGTAGGGAACATTCTTTTTTTCGGCAAGATGGCCGACAAGAGCATCGACCGCTTCTGCATTGGCGAACAGTCCGTGCATGTAGGTGCCAAAGAGGAGTCCGGTCTCGTCAACGCATCCCTCGTCCGTGAACGCGGGAGCTCCTGCAACACTGCTTTTGCCTGAGTGTATCTCGTAACCTGATGCGGTGTTCATTCGGGAAAGGATTGGTCCTTTTCCTTTTGAGACTCTTTTCACCTGACGGGTGATCTTGTCATAATGGTCAAAGATCGTGTGCACCGGAAGCAGATTCAGCCCTTCGTAGTCTGCGACAACTTCTCCTTCGATTGCGTTGTCGAAGATGGATGTTCCCATCATCTGGTATCCGCCGCAGATGCCTATCACCGGCTTTCCGGTTTTCGCGTAGGCAGTAATCTGGTCTGCGGCACCCGAAGACCTGAGAACTGCAAGGTCATCGACGGTGTTTTTTGTTCCGGGTAAAATGACCGCATCATAGGCGTCGAGCGAAGTTCCCGGCTCAACGTACTCAACTGCTGCGGCTTCTTCAAGCAGAGAGAAGTCGGTGAAGTTTGAGATGTGGGGGTAGCGGATGACTGCGACTCTGATATTTTTTACCGCAGGTATTTTGTCTGCGAGTGAGAGCGAGTCCTCTTCAGGAAGTGCAAGTTTCATCCAAGGCACGATGCCAAGTACCGGTATTCCGGTAAGATCTTCGAGAATTTTTCTGCCTGACTCAAAGAGCTGTGCGTCACCCCGGAATTTGTTGACGATGATTCCCTTCACCAAGGGGCGGACGTCATCCGGTAAAAGGGCGATCGTTCCATAGATCTGTGCGAATATTCCTCCGCGTTCGATGTCTCCGACAAGGATGATTGGTATCTGCAAACGTTTTGCGAGCTGGATGTTTGCAATGTCGCGGTCGTAGAGGTTCACCTCGGCAGCACCTCCTGCTCCTTCGACGATGATATTGGTGTACTCGCTTTTCAGTCGGTCGTATGCAGCAACTGCTTCGGCAAGCAGGTACTCGGTCTCTGTGTAGTAGTCGGCAATTTTGGTGTCTTTCCAGGGCTTTCCGAGAAGCACCACCTGCGAGACTGCGTTTCCTTTGGGCTTTAAGAGCACCGGATTCATGTCTGCGACCGGAAGGGCCCGGGCTGCGAATGCCTGGGTTGCCTGGGCGATGCCGATCTCTGCTCCCTCTTCGGTGATATAGGAGTTCAAGCTCATGTTCTGCGCCTTGAACGGTGCTACAGGGATGCCCCGGTCGCTGAGTATGCGGCAGATTCCTGCTGTTATTGAGCTTTTACCTGCATGAGAGGAGGTTCCGAGGACCATCAGAGACATGAGATACTCGTTTGCGGTGCGGAAAAATAATAATTTGGATTGATGTGGGTTTGTCCATAAATTCGTGTATTGGCAAACAATGTTTAGGATTGATCAGATCCGCCCATGGAGCTGTGATTAATGGCGAATATCGACTGATGTAAAAAAGAAATTATTTCCTCTCTTCGAGGAGTTTGCGAATAGCCGCAACTTCTGCGATGAGTGCGGTCATGTCGGCATTGGCTGTTGTCTGCGCAGTCACCTTCGGTGCACCGCCGGTTGCCGCAGGGCTTGGGGCAGTGCCGCGGACGAAGTCCATGATGAGTGCACGCAAGGGTTCAGGCTCTTCGATACCTTCAAGCGAAATCTCCGCAGATCCGTTCGTTCCTGAGTATCCGGCAGTCTGAATCTTGAGGTTAGAGATGCCGAAGATTCTCATGACCGGACCTTGGACAATATCAACATTGGTGATTCTGTTGTAGGGAACAATTCCGGTTTTGCGGAACCAGACACCGCGCTTCCAGGTCATCTCGGTCTCATTGAGATGGTAGACGACCGACTTGTAGTAGAGAACGACCCACACAACGCCGAAGACCAGACAGGCGATGAGAATTACTGCTGCTGCAATCGCAATGGATGCGCCAAGACCGAATATATCGCCAATGAACACCCAACCAAAACAGAGAGCCCAGATGAAGGCTATAAGTAAGATCGTGGCGATCGCGAGGTAGGGTTTGTACTTCAGTGAGGGTTTGAAGTCTTCTCCGAGTTGAATCATTATAGGGTTACGTCGTAGTGAGATGAGATAAACTTTCTTGCCTGTTTTGTAAAAAAGTGATGTAGATGACAACCTCAATCCATTTTTATGATTGAGATCATCATGCAGTTCTCAGTAGTATCCTCTCGGAATGTCGGTTGAGGAGTAGGTGTAGGTCTCACCGGTTTCTTTGTCAACAATCGTGTAGTGGATTACTCCGCTTGCATCGGTGGTCCAGGTCATGGTACTGCCGTCTTCTGTGACCGCGGTTCCGGATTGGTTGTTTCCAACAACACTGGTACCGTCAGTGCCCTGGTAGTTGATATCGCCGTTTTTGCTTCCGGTGACTGTAGATCCGTCGACTGTTTTTCCTGAATAGGAACCGTCAGGGTTGACCCATACTTCATTTCCTTCTTCATCAATACCGTAGTGGGATCCGTCGGCATTCTGGTACACCGTGACACCATCCTCAGTGTACACCTGAGTTACCACACCAGGCGTTCCCACACAACCTGCAGATACGGTCAGCAGGACAACACACATTATCAAAACAATCAGCAATCGCTTCATACATGAATGTCTTTCTTTCAGGTGATATATAGTATTTCTGATGAAATACTTGTGATGTGTGGATGGGATCGGATATTTTTCAGCCCAATGTTACATTAATTCTGAAAATCAATCTCGTTTTCATTGACAAAATCAAAAACGCAGCAATATTTATACATGTGTATTTTCCGGAAAAATATGCGCGAAACATTAATCAACAGAAATCGGGGGATGTGTGGTGATCCCTACGCGGCTTGTTTATTAACTTCAGCTGCTCATCACTCGTTATATTTTCTTCCGCGGGCTACTCAGAAACAATACTGCATCCTCCCCTCAGCCGAGATATTCATCTCGTCACGCGACTCATACATATACATGAAATTCTCGCGGGAGATCGAACTCAGGGGTCACATCGTTGACTCTGGCATTCTTGCCAAAGTAATGGACTGCGTTGTCGAGTACAACGGAGACTTTGAAACCGAGGAGTTCAGTCTCGGACGGCAGAAAACCGACCCGAGTTACGCCCGCATGCAGATCTCCGCCAAAACTCCCGAAGAGCTCACCCAGATAATCAGCGAACTCCGCAGGCTAGGTGTTCTCGTCTCCGGAGAAGAAGAGGTCACCCTCCAGAACGTTATCAAAGCAAAAGTAGCTCCCGAAGGCTTTTACTCAACCACCAACCACCCGACCTACATCCACCACGAAGGCGAGTGGATCGCGGTTGCCAACATGAAAATGGATGCCCTCATCTCTGTTGACACCAAAATGAAAACCGCGTCCTGCGTCGTGCAGGGTAAACTCCTTCCTGGAGACAATGTCGTCGTCGGCGAAGAAGGCGTCCGCGTTGACTTCCCCGAGCGTCCCCGTGAGATCGGTGTCTTTGAGTTCATGGGCGGCGAGGTCTCGTCTGAACGACCCAGCAAAACCATGATCCGCCAGATAGCAAAAGAGCTTCTGCAGATCAAACAGTCAGGCAAAAAGGTCGCACTCGTCGGAGGGCCTGCGATCATCCACACCGGAGCGTCTGAGGCAGTATCTGCCATGATCCGCGAGGGATACATCGACGTTCTCTTCGCAGGCAACGCCATTGCTGCGCATGATCTTGAGTACAGCATCTTTGGAACCTCGCTCGGCATGGACCTTCGCACCGGCGAGCTTGTCAGCGGTGGCCACCGTCACCATCTGTATGCCATCAACAAAATCATGGATGCAGGCTCCATCTATGCGGCGGTCAAAACCGGCATCGTGACGTCGGGCATCATGTATGAATGTATCAAAAATAATGTTCCGTTCGTGCTTGCCGGCTCCATCCGCGACGACGGTCCGCTGCCCGATGTCATCCAGAATGTGATCGATGCACAGGATGCCATGCGAAAACACATCCCTGAGCTTGGCATGGTCTTAATGGTTGCAACCCTCCTCCACTCGATCGCAGTCGGCAACCTCCTCCCCTCCCATGTCAAGACCATCTGTGTTGACATCAATCCGGCTTCCGTCACCAAACTCATGGACCGCGGAACATCCCAGGCGATCGGCATGGTCAGCGATGCGGGAACATTCATGCCCCTCCTCCTTGAAGAGCTGCGGGTTCTTTCCTCATCATAAATAAAATTTTGAAACGCGAATAGTGCCAATAGCGCGAATAAAAAAAATCGCCAATGGCGATTTTTCAAAACGCAAAAATAAATTCTGTCTCTCAGAATGAAGAAATTTTTCTAAAATAAGTAATATTAATAATATCTCAAAAATCGCCATTGGCGATTTTTTATTCGCGTTATTCCGCGAAGCAGTGAGCACGACGGAACGGCGTGCGAAGCGGTGAGCAGGCCGCAGGCATGCGATTCGCGTTTCAGAATGCAACACCGCATAACTCACTACATTTATCAACCATGAGTATCAACTCATATCTGTATGAATCTCAAAATAATGGTGTTCTCAATAACTCTCCTCCTTCTTTTTTGCGGCCCTGCCTGTGCAGGAGTTGCCATGGGTCCTTACATCACCCAGACAACCGAAAACTCAACAGTCATCAGTTTTGTAACCGACAACATCTCTGAAAGTCTCGTTGAAGTCCAGGGCTGTGATGCAGTCAGCGATCAGGCCGCCAAATATCATCATGTGCAGATTGCAAACCTTGACAAAAATACCGGATATCTCTACCGCGTCACTGCTGACGGAGAAATCACTCCCTGGTACCAGTTCAAAACATTCGGCAGCGGCAAAATCACCTTCGCCGTCGTCGGCGACACCCAGCAGATCGTCAACGACACCACCAACATCCTTGAGTTCTCGGAAACCGAACGTCACGGTCTCATCGCCGGAGACATTGCAGCGTCACATCCTGATATCGTGATTCACACAGGAGACCTCGTCTACGACGGATCCGTGTATGAGTACTGGACCGACTTCTTTACCGCGGCCGACCCCTACATCCACAATGTCACGCTCGTTGCAGCTCCCGGAAATCATGACATTCCCTACATCACCTACAGCCTCTGGCATGATCTCTTCGGCGACCGGTATTACACCGCTGACGCAGGTCCCGTCACCTTCATCGTCCTTGACACCAGCGTGAAAATCCGCCCCAACTACTATCCCGACGACGTCGTTGCCCTCCCTGACATCGATGCCCAGCTCGTCTATCTTGAGAGTGAGCTTGCAGTCGCCGAAGGCAGAAAAATTGTCATCTTCCACCAGCCGCTCTTCAGCTCCAACGATCCTTATCGTCAGCAGGTAACCGATGCCCAGCACGAAAAGATGCTGGAGCTTTTCGATTACTATAGCGTGGACTTCGTCTTTAGCGGGCATGAACACTGGTATGAGCATTACCTCATCGGCAGCACCCACCACATCATTTCTGGAACCAGCGGCGCTGCCATGATTCCGCAGGGGATAGCGCCAGCTCACGAGCTGAACAGCTTCCAGTATCACACCCTCGGCTGGCAGCTGTTTGAAGCAACCTCTGATTCAATCACCGGCAAACGGCTCATCGCAGCAGACATCAGTCCTGACAATCAGGACGTCCTGAAGACCTATCAGTCGACAGTCGCAGAAAAATATCGTGTTGGAAACCCTTTTGCAGCAATCCTTGCCGCATGGCAGAAAAAATAAATTATTGTGTTAAGGGCATGTTCCAGGAAAACTCGTTTTCCAGAACATACTCCCACTCTTTTCTGCAGGAACAACCCGCGTCCCACACCTGCTGAAGTTCGGACTTGTCCGCTGACAGCGAGTAGGCATTGATTGCCGCAACGATCTCCTTGTCGCAGGCTCCGCAGTTGTGCGGTCCGCGGCGGAATCCACCGCCGACTGGATCGCATGCAACCGGCACTTCTGCCTCCAGCAGAACTTTTACCGCAGACCACAGGTACGGCGGCCTGAACGAGCCTCTTTGCCAGTACTGCTCAAGCTCTGTTCGACCCTGCACCGTGCACAGGTTCATTGAGATCATATCTGCATAGGGTGCTGCCTCAGCAATCGATGTCTGCATATCCGCGAGAGCCTCGCTCTCGGTTAAAAACAGCGGCTTCATCATCAGATATGCTTTCACGCCGACCCCTGCATTATGGCAAACCTCTGATGCGCGAACGAAGTCTGCAAAGGAAAATCCTTTGTCGATTGACTTTTCCCGGATGGCGTCGTTCGTGGTCTCAAGACCCATCGCGACAGTCAGCGGATGTGCCTGACCCTGATCCAGGGTCTTCAAAAGTCTTGAAAGCCCCTCCTCAGTCACATACTCAGCGCGTGACTCTGCGATCACCGGCTTTCCGGCGAACAGGTTTCCAAACGAGTCCAGTACTTCTAACGGCACTTCATTTGGGTCAAACACACTGCCCGAGGTAAAGATCTTTCCAAGCCCATACTCATCACCTGCAAAATTCTCGGAAATCCAGGCAATCTGAGCGTTCATGTGCGCGATAAGCTCATCACGTGACGCGCAGCTGTTGCGGTCATTTTTGTAACCGCACATCCTGCAGCGGTTCCAGCTGCACCCGCCGGAAAGAAAAATTCCGGTGAGCGACGGCAGGACTTCGCCGAAATATCTGTCCTGTCCTTTCCAGGACGCGAGCGGTTTTACGGGTGCCAACATTCTCTGATATAATGGCATTGCAGTAGTTATCTTAGTTTGGTTGGCAGTGTCAACGGCAAAGACTATCTGTAAAGAAATTAACTAACTAAATTATGATTAACGGTACGAGAAAAACCCGTATTCTCCTTCTCGCTGCCGGTCTGCTGGTTCTGTTGTGTTGTGCAGGAACTGTGTCAGCGTACTCGTTTGATTTCATCACGCCTGACCCGCAGACCGCCACTCTGAAGATGGGAGTGGGATCCCAGATTGTTGTTGACTGCGTAACAGATAATATTCCAGCAGGTGCCACCATGCGCATTGTGCTTGCAAAATCCGGTGGAGGCGGAGGAACTGTGGACTCCAAATCGGTTGTCATCCAGTCCGACGGTCGTTTCGGTGCAACCTTTGAGACCTGGGAGCTCAAAGGCGGCATGTACACGGTGACCGTCTCCTCTTCAAAGGAGTACGATCTTGGCAGCAAGCGTGCCTTCTTCACCGTTCAGCTGGTCGATCGTACCAGTGAGCTGACCAGCACGTCCCCGAGAGTCCAGTACTCTACCACTGACGTTAAGGTCTCAGGCAAGGCAAGCGCTACCGGCGCAAAAGGCGTTGAGCTGACCATGTACGAGGGCAGCGTTGTCGACGGACGCGTAGTCTACGGCCCGTACTGGGTAGGAACTGACGAAAATGGTCAATTCTCCGAAGATCTTCCGGCAACCGGTGCAGGCATGTATCAGGTAGCAGTCAGGGACAAGGACGGCTACATCGGTCTTTTGACCTACACGCTGATGAGTGGAAGCCCGACCAGTTCTGTAACAGTCACAGCGACACAGACCTCATCAGGCCAGACGCTGACGGCAAATGCGGTTGCATCCAAAGCAAAACCTGCTTACTTCGCGATCAAGACCGGAACCGGACCAGCAACCATCACCGCATTCCGCGGAACCGACTGGACCCTTGAATACACGGTCAACGGTGGAACTCCGATCAAAGTCAACCAAAAAGATGAAAACTCTGACGAGTCCTTTACGGTCACAACGAGCGACGCAACCGTGAATCTGATGGTATATCCATCCAGCGGTGATGCGTCAGCAACCATCTATATCAATGGAAAGAATGTGGTCTCGCTTGCCGCAGATCCAAACCTCGCAAACACCTTCGGCAAGCCGGGCGCAGACCCGTCCGCAACCGAAAGCCCTGCGGGTGCCATCCTTCCGTTCCTCGGAGTCCTCGCGGCTGCCGGTGTTGTTCTCATGCGCCGGGCGTGACGCGACAAATCAGAACACAAATCTTTTTTTAGGCGGCATGCATATTATGAGTGGACTTTGATGCCGAGATAGTCTAGTCCGGAAAGGCGGTGGCCTTGAAAGCCTCTGGTGGTGACACCTCGGGAGTTCAAATCTCCCTCTCGGCGCTTTTACTGTTTTTCTTTATCGTTGTCTTTATCACTGTCCCTCACCAATATACCCTTATATGTGCATAGCTGTCCCTGCAGAAATTCTGGAAATACGTGACGGAAATGTGGCTCTCGTTGACTACGGAGACCTTCAGCAGGAGGTCAGAATCGATCTTGTTGATGTTGCGGTCGGCGAGTTTGTTCTCGTCCACGTAGGTTTTGCCATTCAGCGTCTTTCCCGCGAGGAGGGTCTTGAGACTCGCGAGCTGTTCAAGGAAGTCTATAAAGCGATGGAAGAGGGGCCCGGGCACCATGCATGAGTCCGGCATCGCATATGATATCTATGCGACCTCGAAACGTGCCGCCGAGGATAACGGTGCGATAAAGGTCAAAACAATTTACGTGGACGTCGGCTCGATGGCGATGGTCAACCCTGATCAGGTTGAGTTTATGTTTGGAACATTCATCGTTGACGACCCCATGTTTGATAGAACCAAACTGGTGTTTACTACCATCCCGCCGATCGCCGAGTGCGAGTGCGGCTACTGTGGCTCTGAGATTTTTGTCTGCCCGACCTGCGGAAAGCTGCCGCGTCTGGTGCAGGGCCGCGAAATTTTAGTGAAAAATATTGAAATCGATACCGAGGAGTAACAATGAAAAAGGATACTGAGGTCAATATGATGCATGGCGCGGGAGGAGAGGTCATGGGAGAACTTCTCCAGACTCTGACCGCATTCAAACACAATAATGCCGGCGGCATCGGTCTTGAGTCGCTTGACGACGGTTCAACATTTGATATCGGCGGAAAAACGGTGGTGCTGACCACCGACTCGCACGTGGTGAAGCCGATCTTTTTTCCGGGCGGCGACATCGGTCGTGTTGCGGTTTCCGGAACTATTAATGATCTCTCGGTGATGGGTGCACGGCCTGTTGCCCTGACGTGCGCAATGGTGATTGAGGAAGGGTTCCCGATTACAGATCTGGAAAAAATTGTTGCGTCGATGGACGAGGCTCTCGGCGAGTGCGGGGCTTCGATCATCACCGGCGACACAAAGGTTGTGGAGAAGGGAAGTCTTGACGGTATCGTTATCAATACCGCAGGTGTTGGTGTGGTGGATGAGGAGTCGTATCTTATTCGCGACAAGGCTCTTGCCGTTGGGGACAAGATCATCGTTTCCGGAACGCTCGGCGATCATGGTATGGCGATTGTTGCCTACCGCGAGGGATTTGATCTCGGCGATCAGCTGAAGTCTGATGTTGCGCCTCTGTATTCGATGATTCATGATGCGGTGAACGCTGCGCCGAAAGGTGCAATTCATGCGATGAAGGATCCGACCCGCGGCGGGTTTGCGGCATGCATCAATGAGATGGCACGAAAAGCCGGGGTGAAGGTTGTGGTGGAGCAGGATGCGATGCCTGTTCGCGAGAATGTTGCGTCAGCCGGCAGTCTCCTCGGTATTGATCCACTGCAGGTTGCAAACGAGGGCAAGTGCGTGATGGGCGTTTCAGCAGATGCTGCTGACGCGGTGCTTGCTGCTCTGAAGAAGCATCCGTACGGAAAAAACGCAGTGATCGTCGGCGAGGTTGTGGAAGGGTCAGGCGTTGTGATGCGGACACGTATCGGCGGCGAGAGGTTTATTGAGCCGCCGATGGGCGATCCGGTTCCAAGGGTCTGTTAAATGACTGATCTGGTGCTGAAGTCTGCACTGTTGCCGGACGGCAGGGTTGCGGATATTTCAATCGCCGGCGGAGTCATCACTCATATCGGCAGCTCGGGCTCCTCGGAAAAAACAATTGACTGCCGCGGCTGTCTGTGTGTTCCTGCGGCGATTGATATGCATGTGCATATGCGGGACGGGCCGCAGTCTGCGAAGGAGGACTGGGTGACGGGAACGCAGTCTGCGGTTGCCGGTGGTGTTGCGGCGGTTGTTGATCAGCCGAACACGGTGCCTGCGATGGATTCTGCGGCAAACTTTTCCGCCCGCGTCGCTCATGCACACGAAACAAGTTTCTGTCATTTTGCAATCAACGGCTCGGTTACAGAGACTGCGGACCTGACGGGTCTGTGGGAAGCAGGCGCTCTTGCGTTTGGAGAAATGTTTGCTGCTCCGTCAAGTTACGGGTCAGCGCTCTCTCCAGAGACGATCCGCTCAGCCCTCGCTGTTCTCGGGAACGCAGGCGCTCTGACAACGGTGCATGCTGAAGAGGTTCGGCCTGGCGAGGTGCACAACCTTGCCGAGCATGCGGCGTCCCGGCCTGTCAGCGGAGAGGCGGCAACGGTTGATCTGGTGAACTCTCTTGTTCCCGCAACTGCACGTCTGCACTACTGTCATATGAGCGGTGCTGCATCCATCGCCCGGGTAATGATGCGGCCAGGGAACAGTTACGAGGTTGCGCCGCATCATCTGTTTCTTTCCTGGGAAGAGCAGAGTCCTTCGGACACGCACTTTCGCATGAACCCGCCTCTGCGAACGAAGACTGAACGGATGGAGTTGTGGCGGATGTTTGAGTCCATTCCAGCCATTGCGTCAGATCATGCTCCGCACACTACTCTTGAAAAAACTCAGCCGTTTTCGACTGCTCCCTCCGGCGTTCCGGGTGTTGAGACGATGATGCCGCTTCTGATGAATGCGGTTTTCGAGGGAAAAATTTCCCTTGATGCAGTTGTTGCAAAGACGGTCACAAATCCGTACCATATTCTCGGACTTGTCGCACCAAAGATTGCAGTCGGCAGTCGTGCGGATATTGCTGTGTATTCCAGGCAGCCTGAGACAATTCTTGCAGAGCATCTTCACAGCAGATGCGGCTGGACGCCGTATGAGGGAATGGCGGGAGTTTTCCCGCTGACGACTGTTGTCGGTGGAGCTCCTGTCTGGCATAATGGTGAGTTTTCCCGCGATGAACCGCTTTGGTTTGCCGGAAAGGGTAAATCATTCACCGCTCCATAAGTATACTGTGTCGATACTTCGGCATGTGTTAGGCCCCCGGGTGACGCATACGCAGTCGCGGAGAATGATCCACGGGACAACATGACATGCTACAGGCACCCCCCGTCCGGTCAAAGATCCATAAGGGACGGCAGCAGCCACCAATGAATGTGATCGGTTAACGACGGGGGACATATCATCCCTTTTGCATTGACATATTATTGTCATATGCTAGCCACAACTCTATCTTTTCTGAGAGGTACAGTTCTCATATTGTGTGGAAGCGTGATCCCGCAGTATCCCCGGTAATTGCTACTCTTCTAATGATAGTTTTGGTGATACTGCTTATTGCCATTCTCTGTTCCTGCCTAATGGGAACTGCAACTATGTCGTTTTCTGATTATGAACCGGTGCCTGAGATCATAGATATACAGGAGATTCATCACACTTTTAACGGAGCAATACCTAAGACTGGTGCTGCAAGCCGTCTATCTCTTATTCACAAGGGATTTGAACCTGAACCGGTTCTTGGAATACGCAATGGTGTGCCATATCTTGTTTCCGGGGAATATCCGCGATTATTTTTGTCAGATTATTCTGCAGAATTGTATGTGAATGGCGAAAACAAACATGTTTTTCTCCTGACTCTGAATGGGCATGAGTTTATTCCAACTCACCATTACAAGGTTCACACCATTGAGGGGGACGGTGTTAGTGATTATTACTGGGACCCCGGAGAAACTGCGGTGTTTGATTTTATTAATAGCCTTATTAATGAAAATGATGTCGTCACGCTTGAAATCATCAGAAAATCCGATGGCAAAGTTATCTCCCGGTCCACGGAAATTGCGCCGAAAATTGTCAGATCATAACTCCCCTACCTAATACTTTTCGGTCAGACAATTTATATGCGTCAAGAGTACATATCCTATTCATCTATGGTTACTTCTTTCATTATTCATCCCAACCATGGAGGCTTACTTACATGTACTCACCTGACACTACCAAGTATCTTATTCATATTCATATCGAGGCTGAGGGGGTGGTCGAAAAACCCGACGTAGTCGGGGCTGTTTTCGGCCAGACCGAAGGATTATTAGGCGAAGATATGGATTTGCGCGACCTGCAGCGAAGCGGTCGCGTTGGCAGAATCGATGTGCAGATTACGAGCAAGCACGGTAAAACCACCGGTGAGCTCTACGTCGCATCTTCTCTTGATCGTGCGGAAACGGCAATCCTTGCTGCGTCCCTTGAGACCATCGAGCGGGTCGGCCCCTGCGTTTCCATTATCAAGGTGCAGGGGATCGAGGATCTACGGGCGATCAAACGCCGCCAGATTGTGGACCGTGCCAAAGAGCTGCTGCTCGAATCGTTTGATGATGTCGGAATCTCGACCAATGATATTCTTGCCGAGGTTCGCGAGTCCATCAGGGTGGAGAAGGTCTCTTCCATTGGCGAGGAACGCCTCCCGGCAGGACCCAATGTCATGGACTCGGATGCCATCATTATTGTAGAAGGGAGAGCCGATGTGCTGAACCTTCTCAAGTGCGGCATCAAAAACACGGTGGCTGTTGAGGGAACCAAAGTTCCCCAGACGGTTGTGGAGCTGAGCATCAAGAAGAACACGACGGTGTTTGTGGACGGCGACCGCGGAGGAGATCTGATTCTGCGTGAGCTTTTGCAGGTCGCAGAGATTGATTTCGTGGCGTTTTCTCCCCGCGGACGAAGTGTGGAGGACATGTCGCGCAAGGAGATTGTGAAGTCTCTGCGCAACAAGATTCCTGCTGATACCCTGCGTGCACAGATTACGCGTGACGAGCCGATTGCTGATCTCGTGCCTGATCTTGTTTCGATGCATGATGTGACAGCAGATCTTGCAATGATGCAGGCTGTCTCTGAGCCTGAGGTGCCCAGCGCGGTTTCGGTCCCTTTGTCTGAGCCGGTGGTGCCGGTTCCCGCAGTGATTCCCGAGGCAGTGCCTCTCGTGCCTGCTCCTGTGCCAATTTCCGAGCCTGCTCCCGCAGTGCCTGCTGTTCCGGAAAAGACCACTCGTTCCAAGAAGACGGCGGCGGTTTCTGCCGAACCGGTTGTTCCTCCGCAGAAGGTGGCTGAGGTTCCGCTTGCATCGGTTGCGGTCATCACCGGCGAACCTGAGCCGGCGTCTGTGCCTGCTCCTGCGCCCGCACCTGCATCTGTACCGAAGACGAAGCAGGCCGCACCTGCTGTGCCGCCTGTTCTGGTTGCAGAACCAAGGACCATTGCCGAGCACTCGGACTGGATGCGTCAGACCGGAAGGGCCCGCGTTCTTACTGCTGATGGTGCCATTCACGGCGACTACTCGTTATCTGAGATGCGGGATATTCTGCCAAAGCTGAAGGGGGACTTCGCCGGTGTGATCATCGACGAAGTGGTGAACCAGCGGTTTGTGGATACGGCTGCAGAGAAGGGAATGAAGTTTGTTGTGGCGAAAAACTTTGATGGAATCGTCCGGCGTCCCGTGTCTATTAGGATGATTTTACTCTAACTTTTTTTTTGATGAGGTGACTCTGCCTCCCACGGAAAAACAGGGTGCAGGCCTTTGGTCTGCACTCTGTTTTTCCATGAGTGGAGCTGATCAAGTACAGATAGTGCCCTTCACAACCCACGCACCGCATAGAACTCGCGTTCCAGCACCGCAAGCTCCTCGCGGGTATTGATATTGAATGCAAGGCCGGGCTCATCAAGCAGCAGGCAGAACTCTTCCTGCGCAACACCGATCAGACCGCCGGTCAGTATGTTCACTGCGCAGGGAGTTGCCGCAACGCCGCAGACAGTTTCACAGTAGCGGGGCTGCATGCCGTATGCCTCGCACCTGCTGACCGGCACCCAGGCAGAGCATGCGGGAAGTCCGTGTTCGGCATGGGCCGCACGGATGCGGCGGATGATATCCTCGGTTAAGCAGGGGATATCTGCTGCCGAGGTGAAGAGCGGGCCTTCCTCATCGGTCATCTCTACTGCTTCGGTGAGGTCCTCTACATAGCCGGTTCCTGCTGTGTCAAGGAAGTCGATGCCGTTTGCCCTGCACCAGTTTCTGGTGAACGGTGTCTTGTGTGAGGTGATAACGAGCGGTTCGCAGTCTGCCGCAGCAAATGCATCCAGCACCCAGGAGATCATCGGCTGCTCATGCACCATCACCAGCGCTTTTTCTCCAAGTCTCAGGCGTGATCCTTCGCCGCCGGCAAGAATCAGCGCAAGCATGCCTCAACTGCCTCCAGTACCCGGACGTTTTTCTCCCGAGTCTCAACCGAGACCCGGATGCTTCTTGCAAGACCAAACGAGGTGCAGTCGCGGACAAGAATTCCTTTGTCGATCATTGCTCTGGTGAAGTGAGCTGCGTCACGGTCAAGGTGGATGAGAATATAATTGACCGTTGACTCTTCATAGGATAACTCAAGGTCTCTCAGGCGGGCATAATACCAGTCGCGCTCTTCGGCAAGTTTGCGGGCAGAGTCCCGCAGTTCATGATAGTGGGCGAGGGCAAGTTTTGCATAATACTCGGCAAATGCGTTCACGGTCCATGGTGTGCGGGCGGTTTCAATTTTTGCGATCAGGTCAGGGTCACCGAACCCGAACCCGAATCTGATGCCAGGCACACAGAAGGATTTGGTTAACGACCGCATTACAAAAAGATCCGGAGACCGCAGGTCCGTGATCGAGTCCTCAGGCTCGGAGAGGTCCATGAATGCTTCGTCCACGAAGAGTTTTGTTCCGTCGCTTGTGCAGAGCTCAAGTTCAGCGAGCATCTGTTCTCTTGAGAGAAGGGTTCCGGTCGGGTTGTTCGGGTTGCAGATGAATCTGACCTTTGGCTTTTGGTTGCCGAGCTGGTCGCCGGAGCGTATCTCTGCTCCGGCAAGTTCAGCAGAGAGGCCGTACTCGGAGAATGTCGGCTGATCAATTCTTGCGATGTCGCCGGTTTTGAGAGTGGTGTGACAGTAGACGCGTATGAGCTCTGCGGATCCGTTGCCGACGCATATTTCGTCCACATTTCTTTCGAACACGCGTGAGATGCTTTCTTTTAATTCTATGTAACTGTCATCAGGGTAGAAGGAGAGATCCGCGCAAGAGTAGTCAACAGGAAAGGCTGGGACATGCGGGTTCATGCTTGCGCTCACGTCAAGAAAATCGCAGCCGAATGTGCGCCTCAGTTCCTGTGCTTTTCCTCCATGCACAGCTTTTTTTGGAAAATGTCTCTCCATGCTCTTGAATTCCTGTTTATTAGTATCGACGCACGGACATAAATACCGTGCAGAATGGCAGTATTTTTTAATGAACCGAACCTGTCTGGCATACATATCTATATATGGGAAGAGATTCAATTATGTTTTGTCCAAAACAGGACGTCAGTCGAGTGTCATACTAATGTCAGACAAATGTCAGACGAATGACTGACAATTGTCTGAATGGAGTTATGATGGACAGAATCACGATCCGCTTACCGCCGCAGCAGGTGGAACTACTGGAGAAACTTGTTGAGACTGGGGAGTTTCCCACCGTATCTGAAGCCGTCAGATACGCCGTGAGGGAGTTTCTCGCAGGTAGAAGCGAACGAATTATTCGTGAGAGTGACCAGGTATCCACATTCGACGTACGACTTTAATGTTAAAAATTATTGGGGTGTGAAAAAACATGCAGAGTATTATTAACGAGGCATTAAAAAACTCAGAACTTGAAAAGGGAATGCAGAAGACCTCTATCGTTGACGACGACGATATGCTTGGACAGCCAAGAATCGTGATTGTCGGCTGCGGAGGCGCAGGAAACAACACCATCAACCGTCTGCACAACATGAAGGTTGCCGGTGCTGAGACTATCGCAATCAACACCGACAAGCAGCACCTGGATATGATTCAGGCTGACAAGCGTGTTCTTATCGGCAAGTCCCTGACCCGCGGTCTTGGTGCCGGAGGTTTCCCTGATGTTGGTCGCCGTGCCGCAGAGATGGCCAGACCGACGCTTGAAGAGATCTTAAAGGATGCAGACCTTGTGTTCGTCACTGCCGGTATGGGCGGTGGAACTGGTACGGGATCCGCACCGGTTGTTGCACAGATTGCCAAGGAACACGGAGCTATTGTTATTGCAATGGTCAGCTACCCGTTCCAGGTTGAGCGTGCGAGAATGCTGAAGGCCGAGGATGGTCTTGAGGCAATGCGTCAGGCAGCAGATTCTGTTATTGTTCTCGACAACAACAGACTGAAGAACTTTGTTCCAAACCTTCCGCTTGGTCAGGCCTTCTCCGTGATGGACCAGATCATTGCTGAGACGGTAAAAGGAATCTCTGAGACGATCACTGAGCCGTCCTTAATCAACATCGACTACGCAGATGTCCGTGCAATCATGAGCAAGGGCGGTCTTGCAGTTATGCTGGTCGGCGAGTCCAAGCAGCAGAACAAGGCTGAGAGCGTTATCCGCGACTGTCTTGCACACCCGCTTCTTGACATCGATTTCAGAGGCGCAACCGGCGGTCTTATCCACATCACGGGCGGTAATGATCTTACGCTCCATGATGCTGAGGAGATTGCCCAGCAGCTGACCTATGAACTTGATCCGCACGCAGATGTTATCTGGGGCGCACGTGTCCGCAAGGACTTTGAGGGCAAGGTTTCAGTTATGGCAATCATGACCGGTATCCAGAGCCCGCAGATTCTTGGCGGCCACTCGGTTAACCTTGCATCCAAGCCCTCTCAGTCAAGCGGCAGCGGCTTTAACTATGCCCAGGCTTCCGCCGCAACCCACTCCTCGTCAAACAATACCGCAACTGCACGCAGCGGTTCAAGCTTTGACTGGATTATGTAAGGTAGGGCAGCCACCATCCTTACACCGAGGATTTCCATACATACACTAGGTACCGGGGAGAAACTACACACCAACCACCACTCAGCTTCCCGGTGCCAGTTTCCTGGAGTACAAAGGACTCAGATATTCCAACCAATACGATAACTATAATTCACACGGGGCAGGATTCACACTCAGCTGCCCCGAAAACCCCAACCCGCAATCGGGGTTGGTCAGCCTCTTTTGTTTTTTATTCTTTTTCGGTATCTTGTACTTTCTGTTCCGCCCACGGAAAAGCGGAGCACACGGAAATTTCACAGAAAAAACATCACGGAGCAGACGAGAACATCACGGAAATGAGTTGTTCGTGTGTTGTTTTCGGATTCCGTATTGTTCACGCCTCTCAGTGATGTTTTTATTTCTGTGTTTTCCTGCGAAGCTGCGCAACAGTAAGCATGATGGGGCAGGCATGCTTTCTCGCGTTTTTCTTGGGCGGCTTTTCGATTAGGGACAGAAATCTATCCTCTCCGACATGTTTAAATGTTAAGGTCTCCATTTATTATAGGAAAGTCGTGTATCTGAAAGGTAGAGTACCTGAAGACAGACGGCAGAAAGTACAGGAGGTTGAATACCATTCGTTCGCTTGAGATTATAGATTCGTTTTTGTGTCATTTTTCATGCAATTTTGTATTTGATTCCCGCCTTTTTCCGTTTATGTTTTCCACTCGATTCAATCAGGCGGCTGCTCAGGATAGGTAAGAACGTTGACCGAAGATCTTGTCGCAAAGAGAAAAACACTCCTCGAAGAGTCTGAAGAACACAAAACAAAGCGCAATGAGTTGAACGCGCAGGCAAGCCAGTTTGCCCGCGAGAGAAACGAGTTGAACAATGCAACCCGTCAGTATGTTGAGGATGCACAGAAGAATAAAGAGCTTCGTGATCAGAACAACAACGAGGTTCAGGCTCTTAAGGAACAGCGCAATGAGTTAAACGACAAGGCGAATGCGCTTTTCGAAGAGATTGACGCACTCAGAGGCGATGCAGGTTCCGGCGCAGCCGCTGCAAGCCATGAGAAGAAGACTTCCGCAAAGGATATTCTCCGTCAAATTGAGTCTCTTGAGGAGAGACAGCAGACTGAGGTCATGACGACGGAAAAAGAGCGCGAGCTTGTCGACAAGATTAAGCAGCTCCGTTCCGAAGTCAAAGAGCAGGAAGTTGAGCACGAGCAGAACAAGGAAGTTCGCGGCCGCTTAATTGAGGCACGCGAGTTCCGCAAGCAGGCATCCGCTCTGCACGCAGATGTGACCGAGAAGGCAGAGCTTGCTCAGAAGCACCACGATCTGATGGTCGAGTGCTACCGCAAGGCTGACAAGTCACGTGAGGGTGCAGATGCAAAGCACAAGCAGTTTGTCGAGGCCCAGGAAGCAGCAGATTCCGAGCACAAGGCATTCCTTGAGTGCCAGAAGAACCTCCGCGATTATGATAAGGTTCTGACCGGTATGCGCAGCAAGCAGAAGAAGGTCAAGACTGTGAAGGAGAACAAGTCCGCACGCAAGGAAGCAGAGACCATCTTCAATGCTTTCAAGAGCGGCGAGAAGCTGACGACCGAGGATCTGTTAAAGCTCCAGCGGTCGAAGCTTATCTAAATTCCATATTTTTTTTCTGTTTTGCGGGTGGTTTGTTGACCACAGGTATATTATCGATTAACTCGCAAGGTATAATGAATGACTGCGGGACGAATTCTGATTCTCAGCGTCGATCGGGACGATGATATCGGATATAAGGCAGGCGTGACGAGTCCTGTTGTGGGGAGAGAGGCGTGTCTGGATGCTGCGACGCGTCTTGGTATTGCAGATCCGGAGGATTCGGATACGAATGCGATTTTTCAGGCAGTTAAGACGTATGATGAGCTGAAGGGCAAGGGCGAGGATGTGGAGGTTGCGGTTATCGGCGGCAATCATATGAATATGCTGGAGGGTGACCGCCGGATTGCTGAACTTTTGGAGGATCTGGTTGCACAGACCGGGGTTGAGAAGTGTGTGCTGATTTCGGATGGTGCGGAGGATGAGTTTGTTCTGCCGATTATCCAGTCGTATCTGAAGGTGTCGGGTGTTGTGCGTGTGGTGATTAAGCAGCTGCCGAATATCGAGGGTACGTACTATATTATTAAAAAACTGTTTAATGATCCGAAGATTGCGCGAAGCGTTCTGGTGCCGATTGCGCTTGCGATGATTTTGTATGTGGCGGCGTCCCTGCTGTCTCCAGAGATTCCGGCGATGCTGGTGGTGATCGGTATTATCGGTGTGTATCTGCTGATTAAGGGTTTCGATCTGGATGAGTATGTGGGTTATATTTACTACGGGTTTGTTGATTCATTCCATAAAGGGCGGATTTCGTTCGTGGCGTATGCGATTGCCGGAATTCTGACGCTCTGCGGTGTGATTGCTGGTCTGATGAGTATTGTGACGTACTATCCGGTGACGGGGGATCCCGGGCTGCTCTATAATGTGATGACGTTCCTGTATGGTGCGGTTATCTGGGTGGTTGTGGGCGGTCTTGTTGCGGTGGCTGGTAAGATTGCGGACTGTGTGCAGAATGAGCGGGCGGCTCTTGCACGGATGTTTGTGGTGCCGTTCTTTATTGTTGCGCTGGGGATGATTGTGTATGGGGCGGTGATTTATTTCCTGTCGATTTCACCGATTGAGCCGTTCCCGTTTACGACGACTGAGGGTGTTGTGGCTATTATCCTCCTGACGCTTGCGGGGCTGATTGTGGCGTTTACGGGCATTTATTACCGCCCGCTTGTGCAGCGGTATGTGCTTGCGTGGATTGATCGAAAGATGCGTCAGGATAAGGAAGAGGAGGAGAAGACGCACGCTCCGGTGTATAAGAAGATTAAATACTGATTTTTTTATTTTTTTGGGTGATGGTGGATACCTTCTGCTTAGGCGCTGATTTATGAAGAACAGTGATGATGAATCTGGGGCATTTTGTTCATCATAATCAGCACACGCGTCGGATGATGTAAGTCGTAACCGGTGGATAATCACACCTATTTTTCGATGAAAACATCATTTTTGTTCTTCTTCGTATGATCATCCCTATCTGTAGCTCATCTCTCTCAAACATATCAACATGACAATCTTTCGTTTGCCGCACACAACATATCTCGAACAAGAAAATCATAATTTCCAAACCTTATTTGACAATCTAACCTCTCTCATCGCATATCAGGATCAATACGTTCTGCTATTCATAGCATCCGCTGCAAACACTCTTACCGAACCACGCATGCATGATCTCGAAATACTCATACACACCTATCTTGAATACTGCAGGTATCAGAAAGGCCTCAACGAAAAAACCCTCCAAGCCTACAAAATTGATCTCTTACAGTATCACTCCTACTATTCTGGCTGTCCCATCCCCGAAGTCCTCTCCCGGAATAACCTCATTCACTACATCACCCATCTCCACAAAAACTACAAACCACGAAGCTCCAAACGAAAAATTGCCAGCCTCAAAGCATTCTGCGCATACCTGCAGTATGAAGAAATATTTCCTGAGAACCCCTTCGAACGAATCAAAACAAAATTTCAGGAACCTCTCCTTTTGCCTCGCACCATCCCTTTCGTAAACATCGAAACTCTTCTGATTACCGCCTATGCAGAGGCAAAACATCATGCAGATACCAATCATTATCACACCTGTCTGCGGGATATTGCAGTTTTGGAACTTCTCTTCGCCACCGGGATCCGTGTATCTGAATTGTGCGGACTTAATCAAATGGACATTGATCTTGATCGCGGCGTTGTCAAGATCTATGGAAAGGGTGCCAGGGAGCGAATTGTTCAGATCGGCCATGCTGAGGTACTGGCCGCACTCATCCGGTATCGTGATGCATTCACTCAGGATATTGAATCAGGTGGTGCTTTTTTCGTGAACCGTGTCCATCATCGCCTATCTGAGCAGTCTGTGAGACTCATGATCAACAAGTACACCGAGAAGGCCTCTCTTCCTCTTCATATAACTCCGCACATGTTCCGGCACATTTATGTCAAGCGCATGACAAAAAATATTTTGCAATAATTTGTTGACTGGAACTACAAAGGAAAGCAATTTTATTGCAAACTACTTGCCTTTGTATAAAATAGCTTGTCACCAATAATAGTATTGTTACTTTTTTTCAAACTGATAATAAACTGTTTCTTTAGCCCCTATTGAGAATTGATCTTTATCAAATTCAGCTGGATGGACATACCAGCATTGAGATATTTTTCCTATAGAACTTAGAGCAGCACATGCAAGGGTCTGTAATTTTGTTCCCGTAAGCCCTATTTCAATATTAGTTCCTTGATTGACATACAATGCATAATATTTATTCAATAATTGTTTTAATATTTCTTCTGGGTTCTTTCGATCACTCAAAATAGTTTCTATATTGTTATAATTACTCTTCACTATATCTGCTGCCATTTGCGCAAGTTGTGAGCGATAGCTCTTTCCCGAAGAAACAAATAATTCAGCCCATGAATAATCTCTGTTTTCCAATAATGTAAGTATGCGTTGATTTTTTGAAACAACAAATCCTAATAATGTTGAGGGTCTCGTACTATAACAATCGGATGTCTCCAAAAGTGGTCTAATCTCATATTCTGGTTTTTCACCTATCAATAACCCATCCATAATTTTTCTGAATCGTTTGTATTTCGGCATTTTTTTCGTTTCTTCAAATTTTTCAAAAATAGTTTTTTCAAGCGGATAATATTCTTCAGCTTCGGTGTATGAAATAATGGTTTTTTTATCACTCGATAATATTTTTTCAGCAATTGAAAAGATTAATGGTTTTGATAGCCCTGTAATATCTAACAAACAACTCTCCACGTTATCGATTTGATTATATATTTCTACTAAATTATCGTGATCAATTTTCTCTATTAAGCCGCCATATCCCTTTTTTTGGATTGATGAAACGATTTCATTCGTTTTCCCTTCTTCAGGATATTTAATCAAGCAAATTTTTTTGGGATTCCATATATTAAGGATATTTTTGGCTGATTCACTAGCTCTCTCTTCAAATCCTAAAGCTATAATGACCAAATCTATTTTTTTACTAATTCCACTACTCAAATCAATTTTATCTATTTTTATTTTTTCGTGAAGATACAACAAATCTGTATTTAGGGTTTCATCATTTTTCCGGTTTTCATCAACAGAAAAATGGTCAAAAAAACTTAATTGCATTTGAGGAAGTTCTTTCTTTTCGCTTTGTTCAGCTTTAACTTCCGTATATTCCAAGTTATCATCGTCATCGCCTTTAAGATTTTTTATCAATGATTTATCATTTGGATTATCCTCTAATTCATCAAACAGTCTGTCTGGCGACTTATCATCCTCCGTGTATTCCAAGTTATCATCATCATCGCCTTTAAGATTCTTTATCAATATTTCCTTGCTCGGATTGTTGAGCCAATCATCTAATTGTTCGCCTGACAATTCAAAGCGGTCACGATCTGACAGGCCAATTAGACTAGCAATTCCGTATAATTTTCTATATGCGAGTTTGAACTGTAATATTGGATTCGCTCCTGGATTTTTCGACCTAGGCGCACCACTAGCAAAGATGAAAATTCCTGCATCAACCAATTCTATTAATTTTTTGAGTTGTTCATTCTTTTTATCTTCGTCACTAGTAACTCTAACGTGCATGCTTGTATATTGTCTTAATCTTAGGGATGGTTTCACTTTCCGCGCTCCATCATTATATTCTTTCATTTTTTTATCATAATCTTTTTTAGATTTAACTAATAAATAATTTGACGCTTCTGCAAATGATATTGCATATTGTTGCAATTTATTGTCGCGTCTATTTAAATTGTATAAACGGCCACTACATAAATCCTGAAAACAATCTGATTGATCTTTTTTGCTTACTGGAGTTTCATTCTTATACTTTTGCACGATACGATCATATAAAAGAATAACATCACCAATATCTCCAACGCAACATCCTGCAAGAGCACTAATGCCATAGTAAGCTGTATTCAACTCAATAGATTTAGATGCAGAAGCAATATTCAATGCAATAACTGATAAAGGACTATTACCCAATATTTTTGACGGGGGATGATCAGGATGATTTACATAATAACTCAAACGTTTTTCCAATATTTTTAACAAAAAGGTTTTTCCATTACTATTTTTATTCTTTTCTTTAATTTTTTCTAAAACCTTTGCGCCAAAGTCATACATTGTGAAATCTCTACCTTCGCGTGCTAGAGCAACATTTCCGGGTGAAGTTAGTTCCATTAACTCTACTGATTGCATCTCGGTAGTTATTTTAAAGGAACATAGGCTACTTTGAAACAACAAATTTGAAAACAAATCAATAATGGTGTCGACTTTTAAATAACGTATACTTGCATCGTCAAGAAGGAAAAATACTTTTTTATTATTCCAAAGTTCGGACATACCCATAATAAGCAATGCCAAAGATTCAAAGGCATTTTTGGGAGAATCTTTTAATTTGGGACCATCCGCATCAGAGAAACAAGTAATTTTCATAGAGAGATAATGTTCTAGGTCTGAATCCCCCAATTGAGTTGGATCATCTAACAAGTTTATTGTAACAATACATTGTAGAAATTCTACTACTTTTTTCTTGTAATTCGGATTTATTAAGTCCGAATCCAAAGATTTTAAGTGTCTAATGATCCCTAGTAACTCAATAGTATATATCCAAATTAATTTAGCAAAATTATCTGAGGAAGCCCTCCCACGATTATCGATCAAATTCGAGCATGACGCGGACAGCCCAACATAAACATCATCTTTTAAAATATCTATCCGATTGTGCGTATCATTGTGTTCAAAATTCGCTCTTGCATGAAAATCTAATGCGCCTAGTAAGGTTGTTTTGCCACATCCCCTCATTCCTGTAATTAGTTGAGGTCCAGAAACCGAAATACCCTTTAGCCATTTATTATCTGGATCGACCAATAAAAATGGGATATAGCATTTGTGAATAGTTTGAGCATTATATCCGTCGTCTAATCTGGTGAGGACAAAATTTCGCTCCCATGGAGCATAGCTCAAATTGCTGTTAAAGTCTTCTTTCACAATATGAATTAGTTCATCAGGGGTAGGTACCCTGCTGCGTTCTGACAATGGAGCAATCAAATTCGTAATTTTTTCTAATGTTTCTTTTATCCGAAAATCCGAGTCAGTTGCCTTAGTCGTTACTTTATTATTTATAAGTTCCGACATTCTTTTAAGATGATTATATATCTGAGTTTGATCTCCAAATCTGTCTGTATTACTTAAGCTTTCTTCTTTTGAAGAATTTAGGTCAATAACCATAAGGCGAATTGAGCTATTTAATTCGTCAATTCTTCGGATATTTTGACCTAATTGTTCGACAATTAAATTATCACCATGCAAGTCATTATGATACTTTTGTTTGTTTTGCAATTCACTCCAAATTCTAATAAGATCAATTGCAAGCTGAGCGAAGTTTCTTGCATTAATATTGCTATCCTCGTTAATAAACTCATTAAAGGTTGTTCCGTTGATATACTCCAATTCTGAAACAAAACAGGGTATGATGTGATTTCCAAAGGTAACATCAGCGCGAAAATAATTCTTTATCTTTACTATGTGATCCGTACCTTTTGATATATCACTATGCTCTACGCATTCCTTCGCAAAAACACCATATGAAGTTTCTTCTTTGCGGTTAAAATTCTTTAACTCATCATATATTCTCGCAGGTGTTACTTTGAGAATAGTTTCTTCATCAAATTTGCCGCTTGTACAAAGATAAGTAACTGCATAAAAACCACGTCCCTTTGGCATAACGACATTGTAACTTATATTGTCTTCAGACACAATGGTTGTAGGAATTTCTTTTAATGGAAAATCATATGGCATGTTACAGATAGAGCATAAATCCGTAAGCTGTTTTTCAGAATAATCTTTCTTAATACAATTGAAACAACAATATTTACCCATTGATTACCACCTCATAATTATTATACTGTATATTCGGGGGATGCGACATAATTGTTGCGATGGTGTTATTAAAAATAGATATATATTTATCACGATATTTGGGACATAGACGTAAAGTTGCTATTAGCTGATTCTTATCCACCGGAATGTCTGGTAAAGCTTGAAGAATTAACCCACAGGGGTCTGGGTATTTATTATCAGATGCCACTTCCAAGTTTTGGATTTCCACAATTAAGTCTCGTATTTTCTCAAGATTATACTTACAATATCCTGATGTTGGTGCATATATCTCTATATCGTGACTACATTTTATTAGGTCGCAATATTCAACAAACTTTGAATATACACCTTCTTGTTTTGCTAAATTTCGCTTGAAAGCCAAATGCAAATCTTCGTTAGAGATGTCTGTTATACTATCACTATATGTATCGTAAATAACTAAATTCCGGGATATATTCTTGCAATATTCTTTATGATGCTCTAGCCAAGGAGACGATTCATTCAAGAATATGTTATAAAGTGCGAGTAAAGATTCGCCCCTTCCAATATATGGTTGATATGGAGTAGATGCATCACTGATGTAACAAACTGCTTTTATGCCTAAGTTCGTTGCAGTTTCACAAAATATTTTTGCATATTTTGAAGCTTCTATATTATTATGACCTAAATTTGCATATTTTGACACTCGTATATCGAGCCCCACAAGTGAAAGACCAACTGCTATTTTTTTTGAAAGAAGACTTGCAATTGCTAAAAAAGGGACATCCACTTTCTGATTCTGCTTACGATACGAATATAAAATCGCATCAAGTGGCGTAAAAGACTGATCAGCAATAAAATGAATATATCCACCGGTTGCCACTTCTTTTTCTAAGTTGCTAAGGGTGTAATTTATTTTATAATTATTTATTTGGAATAGAGCATCAATAGCACCAGCTGGCCTACCCGGAATACCGAGCTTAACAACATCAAATCCGAGTACGTCCAAGTATAATGGACACAATAAGGTGGAAAGCGAGGATGGTCCACCTGTCGATGCAATGTCCGCCCTGTGATCTTTAAAGGGTAGACGACATCCAGAAGAGGCCAATGTTTCGGCAAGTTTTTTTATATCGCTTATTGCTACGTCATCTTGTTCGAAATATGAAACAAGCCTCTCCATCGATTCTAATGATTGATTATTTGCAAAATCACATAATATATCATCGAGCATATGCACCCTCACCTTTAGTTAAAAGATAATTATATATTACTGTGCATTGTATTTGGCTAAACAGTGGCGGCAAAGCATTTCCAATCATACTAGCTATAGATTCTTTAGGAATATTTGTAGGAAATATGTAATCATAAGGAAATGTTTGTAAGAGAGAGGCTTCCCTTGCCGAAATACATCTGTCTTCCTCAGGATGTAGAAAGCGTCCCTTTGAAGGATTAAGGCAACCTCCAGTAATAGTAGGTGCGACATCATCCCATTTCATCCTACCATAAACATCTGAAAATCCAATATTAGATTTTTTGTGGCAATTCAGACGGTATATTTCGGGTAAATCTTTTTGGCTCCCTCCCTCTTTAGGAATTACAGAAATCATCTTTTTTATGCGATTAGAGTGATTAGGTAACATTTTGTGCATATCATCTTTTGTATTTGATGTTTTCTCTAGCTTGCCAATTGCTTCACGGACAGTACATTTTTTTCTTTCAACTGTATCTATTTCCAAGGCATCTCCAAGAGCGCCCAAAAGCACTAATCTTTTTCTGCGTTGTGGCACACCATATTTTGAAAAATCAACAATTAAATGCGAGATATTGTATCCAATTTTTATAAGTTCATCATAAAAATGTAAAAATCTTTCGTATTTAATTATTCCAGGTACATTTTCCAACATAATACATTGTGGGTGGAGATCCACTATCAATCTTAAAAACTCATCAATTAAATTATTTCGTCCATCTACAACAGCTTCTCTTTTATTTTTGCACCTTACGGAAGAAAATCCTTGGCATGGAGGGCATCCGGCAAGAAGATGAAGCGGTTCACCATGCAATAATTCCCTTATTTTATTGGAATCCAAAGTCCGTATATCACATTCAAACACATTGGTTTCTAAATGATTTAATTTATATACACTCGCGGCATTTTTGTTTATTTCAACAGCAGCAACAACAGAAAAGCCAGCTTGTTTAATTCCTTCTGACATGCCTCCACAACCAGCAAATAAGTCTATAGCATTATATTTTTTCATAAGATCATTCCTTAATAAATGGAATTTGTCGATACTATCTCTACTACGTTATTCTGTATCATACACCTTAATTATGTTTTCGTTTATCCTCCAATTTTTGGGTTGATATTGGAATAGCCCACGCTTTTCCAAGACATTGAACACCTTTCTTTTATACGGCCTTGTTCACAAATAATTTGAACTTGCCGTTCAGAGATATTTACTTATTAAATACTTCTTTTGATATTGTACATTCCATATTTAACTTATTTATTAGGTAATTACGCATATATTTGTCTAGTTTTTCTCCTCTAAATCCAAAATATCCATTGTCCAAAACCGAACTCCATTTCCATCCCCCACTCGGTATGGAAATATCACGAATTTGTTTGTTACCACCAAGTTTATCAGAATTTACCTGACGATTTTATCAATCTGATAAGGAAGTACCAACCCGATCATCGAACACGGTGAGGATTTTCAACACTTCCATATCAGCTGACGAAGAGGACGCAATCGGGATTGAGACCTTTTACAACAGATTCTCTCAACATCACCCATCATGATGCGATCCCAATCTCCCATAATTGTGAGCAAATATCATGATGTATATTCCGGCCATTTTATTTATCTAAAACTGCTCTCCAGAAATCACCCAATTAAAAAAAAGATTAGCGTCCCATCAGGCAGCCCCTTTTACTCCTCTTCGCCCATCTCTCCTAAAATCCGGCTCTCCGTCTCCAGCCGATCGCGGTACGCAACAAGTGCCACCGCATACTCTTCTGACTCATGGAATCCTTTCAGGAACTCATCCGTCGTCTCCCCCATAACCGCGCTCGCCTCTTCCGCAAGATCCGGAATAATCTCCGCAGCCTGCTCATCAACAACATTCTGCGAATCCACCGCCACATCCATCAGCGCATTGATCGCAGTCTGGTCTGCAAAGTACTTCCCCATCGAGTTGCAGTAATTCATCAGAATCTCTGCCGCCTGTTTCTCCTTCTTCAGCTCCTTCAGCGTTTTCTTCGCAGCCTTCGTCTGCTTCGCAAGTTTCTTGTGAGACTCGGTTGCTTTCTTCGGCACCTTTGCCTTCTGCTTGCTGCTGTCGCTGTCAGCTTGGCTCTTTCCCTTATTTTGAGCAGTTACAATAACGATTTTCTTCTCGCCGTTGAGTTTAATGACATTATTACTGCCTTTTGATTTCTCTGAGGCCATGGTGGGTTACAACTCCCTGTAGAATACTACGTTAACCCTGTACTATTATTAGTGTTTAGATGCTCCCTGATTTTATGAAAATATTTTTTTCGATAAGAGTTACAGGATGGCGAATATTTCGAAACGAGAATCGCATACCTGCGGTATGCTCACCGCTTCGCATGCCGTTCCGTCGTGCTCACTGCTTCGCAGCCTCGCGGAATAACACGAATAATAAACTTCCATGCATCTCTAAATGGATAGATATATCCGATAAAAATAATTTTGCAAACTCCTTAAAAATCGCCAATGGCGATTTTTTATTCGCGTTATTCGTGTTTCAGAAATCAGACCGCACAACCCCTATTCCAAAAAACTCCGACGAAATCAAAAAAGAAAATTGATCAAACGAACTCACATAAGTTTGTAACCGGCACCCTGGAGAGCACTCTTGATCTCATCGATCTGTTTCTGATCGCGGGTCTCCATACCGATCTTAATCACGCAGCTGTTGATCGCAGAGTTTGCCTCACCGCGATCATGATGCACGCTCACCACATTGCCACCAAGCTGTGCAATGATCTCTGAAATTCCCTGCAGCTGCCCCGGTTTATCGATCAGCGGAATCGTCAGATTCGCAACACGTCCTGACTTCAGAAGACCGCGGGTGATAACGCGGCTCAAAATCGTCACATCAATATTGCCGCCGGAAAGCACACACACCACATTCTTGCCTGCGACATCGATCTTGCCAAACATCACCGCAGCAACAGAAACCGCTCCCGCTCCTTCGGCGATCAGTTTCTGATGCTCGATCAGCTCAAGAACCGCACTCGCAACCTCGTCATCCGTTACTGTCACGATCTCATCAACATACTTGCTGACCATATCAAACGTAATATCGCCCGGACACTTCACCGCAATACCGTCCGCGAACGTTGAGACTGCCGCAAGCGGAGACTTCTTCTGCAGATCAACAGACCGCTTCATCGAAGGGGCTCCTTCGGTCTGCACGCCGTAGATCTTACAATCCGGTTTCAGATGCTTCATCACAAACGCAATGCCTGAGATAAGTCCGCCGCCGCCGATCGGAACCACGACCGCATCAGCGTTCGGCAGCTGATCCAAAATCTCCAGACCAATCGTCCCCTGGCCAGCGATCACGTCGTCGTCATCGAACGGATGAATAAATGTCCTGCTCTGCTCCTTCTGCAGCTCGCACGCCCTGGCATACGCATCGTCATATGCACCTGCCACCAGCTCCACTTCTGCACCATACGACTTTGTCGCCTCAATCTTTGAGATCGGCGCGCTGTCCGGAATACAGATCAGAGAGTTAATACCGTTCTTTGCCGCCGCAAGAGCAACACCCTGGGCATGGTTTCCTGCCGAGCACGCAATGACTCCCCGCGATTTTTCTTCGGGACTGAGTTGCGATATCTTATAGTAGGCACCGCGAACCTTGAATGAACCCGTAATCTGAAGATTTTCCGTCTTCAGATACACATACCCGTCCTTACTGAGATTGGGGGCATAGATGATATCGGTCTTTCTGATGACCGGCCGCAGGATGTAGGCGGCATGATAGATCTTGTCGAGAGTAAGCATCGGAGAATATCGCTATACTATACACACGCTCAGGAAATAATTCTTCACCATCGACACGTCAAAAGATTAAATTTGGTCGGTGCCCCAAACATTGTACTATGCAGCGCTCCGTACTCCTTCATCGACTCGTACTATTCCGCAGTCTCCTTGATCTGCCAGTCTATCACAAACTCTCACTCTTACTTGCTGATGATGGAACAGACACCGCGCGATTTACTGATTATTATACCGAATTTGTCGCAGAACTCTACTATTATACTGACAATCTCAGCGAATATATCAGAAAAACCGTCTACGAAAGTGACAACCTCCATATCCGACTGGTTGCCGAAAAAAAACCAGTCTCCCCGCATATTGCGTCCGCCCTCGAGGAAGAACTCAGAATTCTTGAACAGATCAGCTGCATAACTCCTGGCGATATCACTCCGCCCAACACTGGATTTCTGCCGCAGTGGAACACCACAGAGATTGACCTCGTCAGAGGCTACGCAGAACATGCTGCAAACATTCACCAAGTCGGTTACGGCATCTATGCCGCTCATCACATGTTCATCGTCAAAGACGATCATATCCTGCCTCTCCGGTATCCTGACCCGCAGGCACTTGCCGACCTCTACGGTTACGAAGCAGAACGGGAAAAAGTGATAGCCAATACCCTTGCTCTCCTTGAGGGAAAACCTGCTGTGAATGTTCTTCTGTATGGTGATGCAGGAACTGGCAAAAGCTCCACCGTCAAAGCCATCGTCAACGAATATTCTTCAAAGGGTCTGCGGCTCATTGAAGTCAAAAAGTCCCAGCTTGAATCCATCCCTTCGGTTATCGAAGAGCTTGCATCCAACCCCCTCAAGTTCATCCTCTTCATCGACGACCTCTCCTTCTCCGAAGGCGACGGAGACTTCACCGCACTCAAAGCAATCCTTGAAGGAAGTGCTGCAGCCCGCACCAAAAACATCGTCATCTATGCAACCAGCAACCGTCGTCATCTTGTTCGTGTCACCTTCAGTAGCCGAGCCGGCGACGACATCCATGTGAATGAAACGCTCGAAGAGACCATCAGCCTCTCCGCACGGTTCGGCCTCGTTATCACCTTCCAAAAACCTGACCGCGACGCATATCTTGCAATCGTCTCCTCACTTGCCAAGGAGCACGGGCTTACCATTCCACAGGATGTTCTTTTCAAAGGAGCGGAAATGCATGCACTTCGCAGCAGCGGCAGGACTCCGCGTGCCGCAAAACATTACATCGAACTGCTTGCCGCAAACACTATTCAATAGATGATCTCTTCTTTTTTTTTACTTGGAATTTCGACGTATTTCTCAGGATATCCTTCTGATTTTCGTACCATCTTCCAAAGCTATTTCAGCAAATACTCAGATATCTATAAGAATTAACGCCTAAGGCCATTTGCGTTAATGGAAAAATTAGTCCGGGACGGTACCCGGGACTAAACAGTGGAAAAGAACATGTTACTAACTGGTGCAGAGATTATCGCAGAAGTTCTCATCGAACAGGGAGCCACCACTATCTTCGGATATCCTGGAGGAGCGGTTCTCAACATCTACGATGCCCTCTACGAATACCGTGACAAAATCCGTCACATCATGACAGCCCACGAGGAAGGAGCCTCTCACGCGGCTGACGGATACGCACGTTCAACCGGCAAAACCGGCGTCGTACTTGCAACATCCGGGCCCGGAGCAACCAACCTTGTTACAGGAATTGCTACCGCATACATGGACAGCGTCCCCCTAGTTGCACTAACCGGCAATGTTGGAACCAGTCTTATCGGGCGTGACAGTTTTCAGGAGGTATATATCGCCGGAATCACCATGCCCATAACCAAACACAACTTTGTTGTGCGGGACGTAACACAGCTGGCAGATGTTCTGCGGGATGCATTCAGAATCGCTCAGACCGGACGGTGCGGTCCGGTTCTCGTCGACATCCCAAAAGACGTCACTGCGGCAAAAACCGAGTTCGAACCGCTTGGTCCGGTGGTAATTACACAACCTGCCCTGCCAGCAGCAGAAGACATCCGTCGCGCGGCTGACGACATCAATAAGGCTGCTCGCCCGATCATCTACTTCGGCGGCGGCGTTGTCAGCAGCGGCGCTGATTTGGTCCTTGCTGACCTCATCCATACCGCAAACATTCCGGCATGCCACACGATTATGGGAACAGGCGTCATCGGAGACTCCGACCCCTTGAACCTCGGCATGGTCGGAATGCACGGCTGCTTTACAACCAACAAAGCCATTGACGAAAGTGATCTCGTGATTGCGATCGGTACAAGATTCAGCGACCGCGTCGCCCTCAACACCAATGCATTTGCAAAACATGCAAAAATCATCCACATCGACATCGATCCAAGTGAGATCAGCAAAAACGTGATCGCACACGCAAGCCTCATCGGCGATGTCGGCGCTATCCTCGCAGCCATACTGCCGATGATTGAGGAAGCACAACACACCGAGTGGCGGGAGCGGATTACCAAATGGCAGACCGAGGACTATGTCCCTGAAGACAGCAGTGAAGTTCTCCGTCCGCATCAGCTTGTCTCAACCATCGCACGGCTTGCCGGGGAAGACGCCATCATCGCCACCGACGTTGGTCAGCATCAGATGTGGGCAGCCCAGTACTGTGAGCGAACCCTTCCACGCTCGTTCTTAACCAGCGGCGGACTGGGAACCATGGGATTTGGATACGGTGCTGCAATCGGCGCAAAAATTGCGAACCCGGACCGTCGCGTGATTCACATCACCGGTGACGGCAGTTTCCATATGAATCTGAACGAAGCATGTACGGTTGTGAGCTATGACCTGCCGATCATTACTGTGATCGTCAATAACACGGTTCTCGGCATGGTCAGGCAGTGGCAGACCACCTTCTACGGCGGCCGCTACTCAAGCACCTCGCCGAACAGAAAGACTGACTTCGCGAAGGTTGCCGAAGGCTTCGGACTCTCCGGCGTTTGCGTCAGAACCCCTGCCGAGTTTGAGGAAGTGTTTACCAAAGCGCTTGCCGACAACAAACCGGTCTGGATAGAGTGCCTGATTGACAAAGATGAAAAAGTTCTGCCGATGATTCCTGCAGGCGGCACTGTCCGGGACATGATAACGAAGTGATTACGATGACGAAAAAAGAAGTACTCTCCGTTCTCGTGGACAACCATTCCGGAGTTCTTGCCCGCGTGGCAAGCCTCTTTGGAAGACGCGGCTACAACATTGACTCACTCACGGTATCTGCGACAAACGATCCTGATATCTCGCGGATCACCATCGTCGTCTCTGGCGACGAGGCGGTCATCAACCAAATCATCAGCCAGACCCGCAAACTTGAAGAGACCCGCGACATCTTCGCACTCAACGACTGCCGTTCCCTTCTGCGTGAACTGCTGCTCGTGAAACTTTCGGCAAACGAATCAAAACGCAGTGCGATCCGTGAGGTTGCCGAAGTTTACGGGGCTACCATTGTCGACCTTTCGGTTGACAGCATGATTGTAGAACTGACCGGTGCGCCGAGTAAGATCGACGCATTTCTTGGAGTGATTGGCGAATACGACATCGTTGAGATGTGCCGCACGGGCATTACCGCCCTCGAACGCGGAATTAAAAAATAAGGTGAATATTATGGTAACAATGTACTATGACACAGACTGCAACTTAGGACTCCTCGACAAAAAGACCGTGGCCGTTATCGGTTACGGCAGCCAGGGACACGCACACGCTCAGAACCTCAAAGACAGCGGCGTAAACGTGGTGGTTGGTCTTCGCAAGGACTCAGCATCCAGAGCAAAAGCAGAGGCAGCAGGCCTGAAAGTAATGGAAGTCGCAGACGCTGCAAAGGCAGCTGATCTCATTATGATGCTCGTTCCTGACGAGCAGCAGGCTGACATCTACACCTCCCAGATTGCCCCGAACTTAACCGAAGGCAATGTGCTGATGTTCGCACACGGATTCAACATCCACTTCAAACAGATTGCACCGCCAACAAACGTTGATGTTATTATGGTTGCCCCAAAGGGACCGGGACACACTGTCCGCAGCCAGTACACCGAAGGACGCGGTGTTCCTGGTTTAATTGCTATCCATCAGGATGCATCCGGCAAGGCCCGCGAGTACGCTCTTGCGTATGCCTGCGGAATTGGTGCAGGCAGAGCAGGCATCATTGAGACCAGTTTCCGCGAAGAGACCGAGACTGATCTGTTCGGTGAGCAGGCTGTTCTCTGCGGCGGTGTGACGGAACTGATGAAGGCCGGATTTGATACGCTCGTTAAAGCAGGCTACGCACCTGAGATGGCATACTTTGAGTGTGTTCACGAGATGAAACTGATTGTGGATCTGATCAACTCAGGCGGATTTTCGTTCATGCGCTACTCGATCTCTGACACTGCCGAGTACGGCGACTACCGTACCGGACGCCGCATCATCACTGATGAGACGAGAAAGGAGATGGAAAAAGTTCTCCGCGAGATTCAGGATGGAACGTTTGCCAGCGAGTGGGTCACGGAGAACCGTGCAGGCCGCCGTGCAAAATTCCTTGCAACCCGCCAGCTCGAGTCCGAGCATCAGGTGGAGAAAGTCGGCGCAAAACTCAGAAAGATGATGTGCTGGTTAAAGAAGTGAGTGCGATGGAACTTCGAAGCCATACGGTGACCCGCGGTGTTGAGCGGGCACCGAACCGCTCATTGTTTTACGCAATGGGATATACGGAGGAGGAGCTGTCCCGTCCGCTGATCGGTGTGGTGTCTGCGTACAGCGAGATTGTGCCGGGTCACATTCATCTAGACAAAATTGCCGAAGCAGTGAAGGCCGGTGTCCGCATGGCAGGCGGAACACCTGTTCTGATTCCGTCAATCGGCGTCTGCGATGGCATTGCGATGGGACACTCAGGCATGAAGTACTCGCTTGCAAGCCGCGAACTGATTGCCGACAGTGTTGAGACGATGACGATGGCGCACTGCTTTGACGGTCTTGTGCTTGTGCCAAACTGCGACAAGATTGTGCCGGGCATGATCATGGCTGCGGCACGTCTTGACATTCCTGCGGTGATGTGCAGCGGCGGCCCGATGCTTGCGGGTGTTGAAGGCGGGGATGAGATCAGTTTGTCGAAACTTTTCGAGGCGGTCGGCGCACGAAAAGTGAATGCTATCACGGACGCTGATCTGAACCGGATTGAGCACAATGCATGTCCGGGCTGCGGGTCGTGTGCAGGGATGTACACGGCGAACAGTATGAACTGTCTTGCTGAGGCGATCGGTATTGCTCTCCCCGGCAATGGTACGATTCCTGCGGTGATGGCTGCACGAATTCAGCTGGCAAAGCATGCGGGTATGCGAGTCATGGAGCTTGTGGAGAAAAATATCACGGCACGAAAAATCCTGACTCCTGCGGCGTTCAAGAATGCTCTTGCGAGTGATATGGCGCTTGGATGCAGTACGAACAGTGTGCTGCACCTCTTGGCAATTGCTCATGAGGCTGGTGTTCCGCTGGATCTCTCAGTGATCAGTTCCGTGAGTGCGGTAACGCCGAATCTCTGTCACTTGGCTCCGGCAGGCCCTACGCATATTCAGGATCTGGATGCTGCGGGCGGTATTCCTGCGGTTCTTGCTGAGCTTGCGAAAGGCGGGTTTATCGATACGTCCGTAATGACCGCAACCGGCAAGACGCTTGGCGAGAATATTGCCGGAGTCACAAACAAGAATCCAAACGTTATCCGTCCGATCGATAGTCCGTACAGTAAAACAGGCGGTATTGCGATTCTCTGGGGCAACATTGCAAAGGAAGGCTGTGTGGTAAAGCGCAGTGCTGTTGCTGATGAGATGCTTGTTCACAGCGGATCAGCACGGGTGTTTGATTCGGAAGATTCGGCAATTGCTGCGATTTATGCAGGCAAAATTGTCTCAGGCGATGTGGTTGTTATCCGGTATGAGGGCCCGAAGGGCGGACCCGGTATGCGTGAGATGCTGAATCCGACGTCTGCTCTTGCGGGCATGGGTCTTGATCGGTCTGTTGCGCTGATTACTGACGGCCGGTTCAGCGGTGCAAGCCGCGGAGCTTCGATCGGTCACGTGTGCCCTGAGGCTGCGGCAGGTGGAGAGATTGGTCTTGTTGCGGAAGGCGACACTATCCTGATTGATATCCCATCCGGTAAGATCAATGTTCTCGTGAGCGATGAGGAGTTTGCGAAGCGTCGTCAGGCTCAGGTAATGCCAAAACCAACCATCACCAGCGGCTGGCTGGCACGGTACGCCCGGGGCGTGGACGGTGCCAATGTCGGTGCGGTGATGAAATAATCTTTTTTTTTCATCGACTTGTTGTCTGGGATGCCCTGTTGTTCACGATTCGCAGGATAAACTGAAATTTCACGGAATTTAAAAATATTATGAGTTTTTCCGGAAGTGTTTCTCAAAGTTTTAGATTTTTCTCTCCAGATTTCGTTTGAGGAATATCGGTGGTCATCAATCATCAATCATCAATTGATCACTGTTCCGGAGGATGGGTGAGACCAGTATTTTTTTTCTTTTTTTCTCAATCAGGAAATTGTGCAAGATTATAATATATCAGTTCCATAAATAAACAACAAGACAGTGGGAGAGCGTCACTTCTCGTGCGAGAGGAGAGACGCGGGCGGTCAATCTGATTTTTTGGTATGGTGTGATCATCTGATGATTGATGATTGATGACCACCGATATTCCTAGAACGAAATCAGGAGAGATAAATCTAAAACATTGAGATTCACTACCGCGAGTGTGAAATAGCATAAGGAAAAGGGATTCTCTGTCCTTGGTTTTATTTGGGGCAACCACGTATCGCATGCCAAAGGCATGCGATACGTGGTTACTCCAAGCGAGACCACCTACAGGAAAATTCCAAACAATGAAACTCATCACCGCGTAATTCCTATTAAATTCCGTGCTGTTCACGTCTGCTCCGAGATATTTTTTCCGTGAAATTTCCGCGTGTTCCGTTTTTCCTGCGAAACAGTGAGCACGACGGGACGGCGTGTGAATCGTGGGCGACCCGGAGTCGGGTGCTGTGTTACCGTTGCCATACCACAGCGATCGACACTGAAAGAAAAATGACTCTCTTCAAAACCATGACTTAAGTAGTCAGAAAACCTCATTATATGAGTAAGGCATGATGGATCGCGACTATCAACCCATCAACCTCAAGGACGTCCTCATTGAAATGAAGGACATCTCGGAACTGATGGTTGATCTGGCTTATTCTGCGGTGCTGTATGAAAGCAACGCCATTGCAGACGAAGTCATCGAACTCGAAGAACGGATGAACGACCTTGTCTATCAGGCACGGATCACCAGCATGATGAGTGTCCGCCGTCTGGAAGAGACCGAACCAATGAGCGGCCTCCTGCAGCTTGCAGAAGCATCTCAACGCATCTCCAACCAGGCCGCAGACATTGCCAAAAGCATTATGCGCAACGTATCTTTTCCGGCAAATCTTAGAAAAGCCCTGCCGGAAGCAGAAGAAGCCACCCACCGCGTGGTCGTTGCCGCCGGCTGTCCTCTTGACGGCGCACGGCTCGGAGACATCAAACTCCAGTCCGTAACCGGCATTCGGATCATCATGATCCGGCGCATGCGCCAGAGAATCTATGATCCTGACAAACACACCGTTCTTCGTGTCGGTGACGTCCTCGTCGGCAGAGGACCTGACTACGGCTTCCCTGCTCTCTGTGAGCTCTCAGGCCAGCCTGTCCCTGACGACGACGACTGCAATGCAGCCGCGATCAGCGATCTCGACCGGGCGGCGGCCCTCATGATCGAGATGAAAAACATCAGCGAACTCTCAGTCGGACTTGCCTATACCGCCCTTCTTCACGAAAACATGGACCTCGCCAACGAAGTCATGGCGCTCGAAGAAGAGCTTGATGAGATGCGGCTCAAACTGGACCTCTGGACACTCGAAGCAGCAAAACGAACAGACGATGTTGCAAGCCTTCGCGGAATGCTCTACATGTCCTCGTTTGCCGAATCCATCTCCGACGCCGCAGGTTCCATCGCTGACGTTGTTCTCCGTGAGATCGACGTCCCGCCAATCATCAAGAGAATCGTCCGCGAGTCGGACGAAATTATCTCCTGGGTATCAATTCACGAGGGTTCCCCTCTTGAGGGAAAATCCCTCGCAGAATCATATGTTGGAACCGTCACCGGCATGGTGATTTTTGCCGTCAAGCACGGCAACCACTGGACGTATCGCCCGGGACGCAACGTACGCCTGTATGCAGGCGACCTCCTTGTCGCCCGCGGCAGACGTGACGGAGAAGAAAAACTGTACGGCCTCTGCGGAGCAGACACCGACGAAATAGATGACTTTGAAGATTCGGAGTAACACAAAAATGGTCAATAACATGGTATACCGGCTTGGACCCGGTTGTGAAGTGGATGATATCGTAGAAGGCCAGGTCTATCTGGGAAAAGTTCAGGGATTTGCAACATTCGGCACCTTTGTTCTCTTAAACGACCGCGTCAAAGGACTGCTGCATAAAAGCAACATCAAAAGCGAGAAGCAGGAGCGGGATCAAATCCTCGTACAGGTCAATCAGATCCGCCCGAACGGCAACATCGACCTCCGTGAGGTTGATATTCCCGAAGGAAGCTATGAGACCCAGCTGGTCACCAAAAAGATCATGCTCTCCCGCCTCTCTGATCTCAAAAACAAGGTCGGCAGAAATGTCACCATCGAAGCAGACATTGTTCAGATCAAACAGACCTCAGGCCCCACCATCTTCACCATCTGCGACGACACCGGTGTCGAAGACGCCGCAGCATTCACCGAAGCTGGCGTTCGCTCCTATCCGGAAGTAAACCTCGGTGACATCGTCCGTGTCTTTGGCGAAGCAACCCGCAGAAACAACCAGATGCAGATCGAAGTCTCCGACATGCAGGTACTCAAGGGTGCTGAGGCGGACAATGTCAGATCACGCATCAACAAAGCTCTTGAAGCACGTGCCGAGCCGTCCGAAGACGTCGCTCCGCTCATCAACAGCGATGTCCTGACCGCTCTCTGGCCTGAGATGCGCAAACTCGCAAAAATAATCCGCCGCTCTGTACTTACCCAGCAGCCGATCATTCTCCGCCACCATGCAGATGCCGACGGCATCTGTGCCGCAGTCTCTGTTGAGACCGCTGTCCTCCAGTTCATCCGCGACAACGGCGGCGACCCTGATCAGGACAACTTCCTGTTCCGCCGCTCACCCTCCAAAGCTCCGTTCTATGAGATTGAGGATGTCACCCGCGACCTTGACATGATGCTGAAGGACAACGTCAGATTCGGCCAGAAGCTTCCGTTAATTCTGCTGATGGACAACGGCTCGACCGAAGAGGACATGCCGTCCTACAAGATGACCGAGGTCTATCAGCTTGACGTCGTCGTCGCTGACCACCACCACCCTGACGACACCATCGACAAGTACCTGCTTGCCCATGTCAACCCGTATCATGTCGGCGGCGACTTCGGCGTGACCGCAGGAATGCTCGGAACCGAAATTGCCCGTCTGATCAACCCGTCCGTTGAACAGAAAATTCTTCACCTGCCAAGCGTCGCAGGTGTTGCCGACCGCAGTGAGGCTCCGGAGCTTAACTCATACCTTGCCTTAATCGAAGGAAAGTACACCCGCGACGAGTGCAAGGACATGGCTCTTGCCTTAGACTATGAGCAGTACTGGCTCAGATTCAACGACGGTCGCGAGATCGTCAAAGATATTCTGAACCTCAACAATGCACCAGAACGCCACAGCCGTCTGGTAACTCTCCTCGTCACTGAGGCAAACGCCGCAATCGAGGATCAGATGAGCACCATGATGCCGCATGTTCAGCATCAGGTGCTTTCCTCAAACGCCAACCTCTTCCTTGCTGATGTGGAGATGTTTGCTCACCGGTTCACCTTCCCGCCTCCAGGTAAATCCTCGGGCGAAGTCCATGATATCCTCTGCAAACGCTATGTGAACCAGCCAGTTGTAACCCTCGGCCTTGGCCCGGACTTTGCCGTCATTCGCTCCCGCGGCGTGAAAATGAACATCCCGCAGATGGTTCGGTCCATGCGTGATGAAATGCCGGGCGCAGGAATCTCCGGCGGGGGTCACTTGGTCGTCGGCAGTATCAAGTTTGTCGAAGGCATGCGGTCTCAGGTCATCGCTAAGATGATCGAAAAGATCTCTGAGTTCCCTGTAGATCAGCTCTGAGTTGTTCAGAGACAATATCTGCAACTTTTTTCGTAACTAACTTCGTATGGCCATTTTTCTGCACAAATTTTGTGTACCAAGCACTACCTTTATTATGTAAAACATCCTATACTTACATGAGGTAAGTCACTATGACCGAACCTAAAACAATTCGTGAAAGATATAATGACACCCAGTCTCGGATTCTCGGATATCTGACTGCCGGCGTGGCAAAAGGAAGCCGCTTCTTCAAGGCAAAGTACATTGCCAAAGACCTTGGACTCTCCTCCAAGGAAGTCGGAACTAACCTTGCCATCCTTTCCGAGATCTGCGATGAACTGGATATTCAGCGCTGGAGCTACTCAAATAGTACCACCTGGATGGTAACGAGCAAAATAATAGCCTAATATTTCCCCACTTTCTTTTTTGAATCTTTACGCATGGTAACCTCCCGCAGACGCGAGAATATCTCTGCTATTCCTCGGTAATCTGATATCTGCGCCTGTCGGGGCATCTGTCACCCTCACGCAACGCCAGGGAGAATTTATATGTCATCAAACCAAAGACTTACTTATGGTAAGTGACTTGGAGCTACAGACGACTGCATACAACTCCACACAGCAGCGGATTATCAACTATCTCAAAGCCGGTGTATCCTCCGGCACCCGGTTTTTCAAAGCAAAATATATCGCCAAAGAGCTTGGCATCTCCTCGCGTGCAGTAGGTACGAACCTTGCCCTTCTTGCAGAAAAATGTCTGGAGCTTGAGATTGTCCAGTGGGGCTACTCCACCAGCACCACATGGATGGTCAAGGCGAGGCAATACCTTAATTAAGTTCCCCTTCTCATTTTTATCTATGGGAAAAAAGATTGCTGAGATCATTGAAACCATAGAGTTCGTTGCAGACATCGAAGGGACCAAAGACTGCCTCATGTCCCAGCAGGGCGAACTCTGGTTCAACATTGATGTCCCCAAGGGTCATGGCCTGAAAACCGGCGATAAAATACGGGTCATCCTCGAACGTGCCGATGAATAATTTTTGTATCAGGCATTTGTCATGAGAAAGCTTGTACTGATTCTTGCGGCAATAATTGTGTGCTTCATCGCCGTCATTATTTTCACAGCGGGAGCAGTCTCTGTCGACGCCGAGGATCCGGTCTATCAGAACGGATATCTGGTAACAGCATTTCAGTACAGCGGCGAGACCAAGGATGTCTGGGTTCAGTGTGTGATCTTTCGCGTGAGCGATATCCTCTCGTCTGAACAGGTAGGAGATGTTCTCTCACTCCCTGACACCTTCTCCAAAGGCCGCGAGGTCTGTGAGTTTCCAATAGATCTTCCACCCGGCTCCTACTCGGTCCGGCTCTATGTCAGGGAACGGGACGAAGGATCCGCACGGCTTGCGGCATTTATCAAAAATTTTGAGGTAATATGATCCATATCTTTGACAACGCTCTCCTGTTCAAACCCTCCACAGGAGAGTGGCAGTCTGTTTCTTTTTCCGTTGAAAACGGTGTTGTGGCAATGGTTGGCGTCCGCAACCAGCTCACCGGTGATAAAATCACTGATCTGAAAGGCGCGCGGGTGGTTCCCGGCCTCATCGATGCGCATGCACATATTGAGAGCACGCTGCTTGTTCCCCGCGAGTTCGGTCGTGCGGTTCTCTCCCATGGAGTGACGACCGTCATCGCCGACCCGCATGAGATTGCAAACGTCGCTGGCTGCGCTGGCATTGACTTCATGATTCATGACGCCGAAGGCGCGCCGAGTGATATTTTTTTCATGGCCCCTTCCTGTGTTCCGGCAACTCCTGCTGACATTGGCGGAGCGGTAATAACCGCAGCAGATCTGAAAAAATATGTGGGCAGCCCCCGCATCCTCGGGCTTGGCGAGATGATGAACTTCCCGGGAGTTATTCATGACGACCCTGAGGTTCTCGCAAAACTCAAACTCTTCGACCATGTTGACGGCCATGCTCCTGGCGTGACCGGAGCTGATCTCTGTAAGTACGTCTCGCACGGCATCAAAACCGATCACGAGTGCACCGCTGCTGAAGAAGCGCGGGAAAAACTCAGACACGGCATGTACATTTTCCTGCGCGAAGGCGATGCGGCGAAGGATGTGGCGGTCCTGTCGTCTGTTGTGACCCCGCTCACGGTTTCCCGCTGCTGTTTCTGTACCGATGATCGTCATGTGGACTCCCTTGTCCGGGAAGGCTCGATCGATCACTGCATCCGCGTTGCAGTAGCGTCCGGCATGCCGCTTGAGCTGGCGCTCAGGATGGCAACGCTTTCTGCCGCGGAATGCTTCGGCTTAACCGACCGCGGTCTAATAGCACCGGGCCGTATCGCCGACTTTTGTGTGCTTGCTGACTCTGATGAGTTTAGCATCGCCGCAGTCTACAAGCGCGGCGTCTTATCATCCGAGATCCTGACCCCACAGGCATCATCAGCGTTTGTCTCGCCAAAGTTTGACTGCCGGTTCCCAATTCCGGCAGACCTTATTCTGCCAACCTCAGGAGTTGCCAGAGTCATCGGTCTGATCCTTGGTGAGATTGTGACGCAGAACATCCATGCACAAGTAGGAGCTGACGGCGTTCAGAAGGTCGTCTGTGTCGACCGGTATGCATCCCGCGGATTTTCCGTGGGACTCGTGAAGGGATTTGAGATTCAGACCGGAGCAATCGCTGCCTCCATCTCCCATGACGCCCACAACATCATCGCGGTTGGCGCAACCGACGAAGAGATTCTCGCAGCCATTCATGCGGTTGCAGATGCCGGCGGCGGAATGGCTGTTGTGACCGGAGATGAAGCAACCGTTCTTCCTCTTCCGATTGCAGGGCTGATGACGGCCGAGCCGGTTGAGGTTCTCCTCGAAAAACTCGATGCACTCACCTCACATCTGACACACACCGGTACTTTTCCCCGCGCTTTTGCGCATCTGTCGTTCCTGTCGCTGACGGTAGCTCCTCATCTGAAGATAACTCCGCGTGGACTCTTCGATGTTGATGCTTTCAGAGATGTTTCTCTCTTTCTCTGAAATTTTATTTGTATAGGAAAAGATATTGAGAAAGAGTGCAATAAAGAATTATCATGAAGCTACAGCGTAGTGTTGCCATCTGTTTAATTGCGGCATTTTTGCTTTTGCCGTTATTTGCGGGCGCTGCAGCTGCGGCAGACAATGATACGGAGGATGCAGGGCCAAAACTCATCCTGCTGCAGAATGCCGCCCTCACCAACCACTATGGATACATCACTGTGGACTCGGTTGATGTGGACCTGAGTAAAGGAGTGGACGCAGTCTATACCATCAACTACTCGATCGATCCCTGGATTGCGTTTCTCGTGTTTTTGTTCGGTAAACAGGATCTCAAAAGCCGGCTGCTCAAAATTCTGAACCCGCCTGCATCAGGCAGCGGACAGACTCAGGAGATAGTCTTTCAGTACGTGGACAATGATATGGCGAAAATTTCTGTCTCGAACGTTGGCATGAGCTATGGCGACAAAACCTACTGGTATCCTGAGCATGAGTTTGCGGTGACGGTTCCCAAAATCGAGTTCCACTCATCCTTCACCAAAACATTCAATGATACCCGCATTATCCAGCGCGGATTTGGGTATTACTAATACTTTTTTGCCGTGATGATCACCTCTAAACATCTTCCCGTAATACATTACCAGTACTATGCAGATGTTTGTAGGCGGCAGGGCGACCGAGAGTCTCTCGGGCAAAAGTGTTCAGGTTGTTAATCCGGCGACGGGAAGCGTTATTGACACCATTCCTGCCGGAACCGCAGACGATGTTGCCGCAGTGGTTGATGTGGCGGGAGTTGATCAGCTGAAATGGGCAAGCATCAGTCCCGCGGACAAAGCCCGCGTTCTGATAAATGCCGGAGCACAAATCCGTGCCGAGGCTGATTCGCTTGCAACACTTCTGACCACCGAGCAGGGAAAGCCGCTTCGCGAATCCAAGGATGAGATCCTTGGCACCGCTCATGTGTTTGAGTATTATGCGTCGATGACCGGCAGCGTTCGCGGTGATGCAGCGGTTCTTCCGAAGTACGGGTACATGAATGTTGTCAGAAAACCGATCGGCATCTGTGGTGCGATCGTTCCCTGGAACATGCCGGCGATGATTTTTGCATGGAAAGCGGGAGCCGCTCTTGCCTGCGGTAATGCGGTTGTGGCAAAGCCGTCAGATACTGCTCCGCTGACCATTCTCAGGCTCGCCGAGATTTTGGTTCGTGCCGGAGTTTTCGGCGGTGCGATGAATGTGGTGACCGGTCCCGGCTCAGTCGTCGGCGATGCAATTGTCCGAAATCCTGACATCAGGCATGTTTCTTTCACCGGCTCTGTTGCGACGGGTCGTTCGGTCGCTCTTGCGGCAGCGCCGAAACTCAAGAGGCTGACGCTTGAGCTTGGAGGAAATGATGCGTTCATCGTTGCTGCTGACGCAGACATCGACGCGGCTGTTACCGGCGCCGTTCGCAACCGGTTCTACAACTGCGGTCAGGTATGTACATCGGCGAAGCGGGTTCTGGTTGATGCAAAAGTTGCGGACGAGTTTGTGAGGAAAGCGAAGGCAGCAATTGAGAAACTGTCAGTCGGCAACGGACTTGAAAAGGTGAACATGGGGCCGCTGAATAATCCAATTCAACGTGATGCAGTCGCGTCTGCGGTGGACAAAATTGTTGAAGATCAGAGTGGAACGCTCGTGTGCGGCGGAAGAAAGATGGATGGAGCAGGAAATTTCTATGCTCCAACACTGCTCACGAATGTAGCTCATGATGCGGTGCGTGAAGAGATCTTTGGTCCTGTAATGCCGGTGATTTTGTTTGAGACGCTGGATGATGCTGTGGAGATTGCCAACAGTACTCCTTACGGACTTGGCGCGTCGATATGGACCAAGGATATTACGACCGCCTACACCGCGGCTGACATGATCCGATCAGGCGTGGTCTGGGTGAACAAGCATCTGATCCTTCCGCCGGAAATTCCCTTCGGCGGCACCAAAGATTCCGGCTATGGTCGGGAAAATGGTACTGATTTTATCTACGAATTTACCGAGCCGAAGAGTATCCTGATCGGCATCTAATTTTTTCTTAGACGGGGTTAGAATGCGAAACGGTGGGTTTATATCACTGCTGCTCTAATGTATTAGAGCACAAAGGTGTAATGTCCCGGTAGGGTAGAGGATATCCTAGAAGCCTGCGGAGCTTTTGACCTGGGTTCAAGTCCCAGCCGGGACGTCGTTGTTTTTTTTCTGTTCACAAAAATATCAAACTTAAGCCGCATATCCTGAATCCCCAATTAACGAAAATCATTTTCATTACTCGAAAAATCTCAGCTCATACACACCCTATCCAATACCACATTTTTATTGAATCGCCCCTCCTAACTATATGGCATGACACTTCAAGCGAAGGACGCCCTGACCCAGTATCACTTTGCCGAGCGGCTCAAGCTCGACATCATGATGCTTGCCCACCAGTTCCTCACCATCCCCTCCCTCAAAAAAGAAGAAAAAGCCGGCGCAAAACGCATGCTCATCAATATCACCGAAGCACTCGCAGCAGACTCAAAAGCTGCCGCCTCCTTCACCGGCAGCGAAGAGTTCGGCAAAGCCGCTGATGTCCTGTACGAAGTCATCAGCCTTGCCGAGTCCAACCAGTTCGGTCTTGCATCTGAAAAAGCGGGAGAAGCAATGGTCCCCATCACCACTGCCGCCGCCACCGCATGGGAAGTACTCCACAGCCATGGACTCCTCTGAGTTCCTCCACTTCCTCGCAACCCGCGTCTCGGTCCGCGAGTACGACGGAGACTGCATCAGCGAAGAAGACGCAGAGTATCTCCTCACTGCCGCATCCAAAGCCCCGTCAGCAGGAAACCTCGAAGCATGGGATGTCGTGATCGTAACTGACCCGGGCCAACTTGAGATGCTCTCCGATGCCGCAGGAAACCAGCATCAGATCAGAGACTCAGGCTGCGTATTCTGCGTATGTGCAAACTATGTCCGCTCCATGTCGCGGTATGGCGACCGGGGAATTATGTTTGCCGTCGAAGACGCAACAATTGCCGCGACCTACATGATGCTCGCAGCCCACGCCAGGCGTCTTCACACCTGCTGGATCGGAGCATTCGATGACAACGAAGTCAAAGGAATCCTTGATCTCCCTGCACACATCCGCCCGGTCACTCTCCTCTGCGTCGGAAAAGGTGAAGCTCCGGCTCGCGGACCAGAGCGGATGGCCCCCTCGGGTCATACTCACTATGATATCTGGCAGGCACCAATAGTACCATAATAATTATGCCGGACTATCGAGTGACACTGGAAGCAGCCTGGACGGTAAAGGATGTGACGACCACACAGGACGTCATCGGCATTGCCGTGAGTGAAGCAGGAAAACGTCTGCACCCTTCGGCAAAGTTTGTGGATGTTGACGTCATGGTCATGCCGTGTCCTTACTGCGGAGATGAGATCAACAGTGCCTTAGTTGTTGCCCGGACCGGAATGGTCGGACTTCTTTTGTCCATGAAAGTCTTCAACGCAGAAGGCGAGGACCATGCAGAGCGGATTGCAAAATCCGTCATCGGCAAAGCTGTCCGCGACATTCCGCTTGCGACCTACTGTATCGATGCAATCGAAGGAGAAAACCATGCCTGACCAGCTCATCTCCGTCACCGGCCATCTCTGCAATGACTATATTCTCTCCATTGCCGAGTATCCAAAGCTCGGCACTTCATGCAGAGTCCTCGACCGCAGAAACTACTATGGCGGAGGGGCCGCAAACATCGCGGTCGGCATTGCAAAACTCGGCGGCTCTTCTGAACTGATCGCAGCGGTCGGCAGGGATTATCCGGGCAGCAGCTACGAACGCCATCTCAAAGAGATCGGTGTTGCGACCAGACTTTTTGCAACCGATTCCCAGAACTGTTCAACCGCCTTCATGGTCAATGACTGCGACGGCAACCAGATCACCTACTTTGAGTGGGGGGCCGGCGAACTGTTCGGGACAGCGGTTGCTCCTGCTCTTTCTTTCGTTCACATGGCGACAGGAGACGCAGCGTTCAATGTGAGAATTGCCGAGCAGGCAGAGTTTGCCACCTTTGATCCGGGCCAGGACGTCAAATATTATGAAGCAGATCATCTTGAATCGCTGTTTGCGTCGATTGATATTCTCATCTGCAACAACTTCGAGGTTGAGATCATGTGTGAAAAACTCGGCTGGACCGAAAGTGATCTGATCGCAGCAGTCCCCACCGCGATTCTCACGAAGGGAAAGGATGGCAGTGTCCTTCACCGAAACGGTGATGCGATTGCAATCCCTGCGTGTCCGGTGACGCTGGTGGACCCGACCGGAGCAGGAGACGCATATCGTGCCGGACTTCTCACCGCATACCGCAAGGGCTTCGCCCTTCCGGTATGCTGTAAGATTGGTGCTGTCACTTCCTCGTTTGCGGTGGAAAAAGTTGGAACACAGACCAATCTTCCTGACTGGACAGAAATGGAACAGCGGTATGCCGAGCATTTCGGCACACTGAAAAAGAATGAGTAACCATGACCTGGGCAGCGCTGACATCCGGAGGAAAAGATTCCATACTTGCTTTGCAGAAAGCACTCGATGCCGGGATGGATGTCACCTACATGGTCACGGTCGTCCCGAAAAATCCTGACTCCTATATGTTTCACTCGGCAAACCTTTCTGCGGTTCCGGTAATTGCCGAACGGTGCGGCCTTACCTATGTCGGCATCCCGAGTGACGGCGAGAAGGAGGCCGAGCTGCTGGATCTGAAGAACGGCCTTGCCGCTCTTCAGATCGAGGGAGTGATTGTCGGGGCAATTGAGTCTGAGTACCAGAGATCACGGGTTGCGGCAATCTGTGATGAACTTGGGATCGCTCTCTTTGCTCCGCTGTGGAAGATGGATCCTCTCGCTCTTCTCCGCGAGGTTGCCGACCGTATGGATGTGCGGATTGTGGTAACCGCGGCTGACGGTCTTGGAGAAAATGTTCTTGGCAAACGCATCGACGATGATTTGATCGATGTGCTCTGCAAAATTTCTGCGAAGCGGAGAATTCACATTGCAGGGGAAGGCGGGGAGTATGAGTCGCTGACTCTTGCGGCACCCTGTTTCTCCTCGCCTGTTCTGTATGCAGGATGTACAACCGAACTCTCCTGCGGCAGAGGAATCGTCCATATAGAAAAATTCTGGTGAAACTACACATGGCTACTGAAGCAAAAACGGAAAATCTTTCAAAATATCTTTTCTCAGCGCCGGTCTGGTGGCAGTCGCTGATAATAATTCTCGTGATCGGCGCTCTTGTGGACGCGGTCGGCTATCTCGTCCGTGTCCCGGGAGGGATGATGTACGGTACGGTCTTTGCGGTTGCCGCAGTTATTGCACTGTTTCTCACGAAACCTCTGGTGGATCTGCTGGGAACCGAGAAGCTTACCTGGAACCGGTCGGCTCTTGTAGCTCTTGCCGGCATGATCTTTTCCCTGTTCTGGATGCTGATCGGTCTTGTGCTGGACGCAGCGCTTGCCTATGTGTTCGGCCTCGGATTTATTCTTGCGATTCGTCTGCTGGTCCTAACCGCAATTTCAGATTACCGGATTGTGCGAATGTATCTGCCAGCGGCCGTTCAGACAATTGCCGGCGTAATTCTCGGGGTGTATCTGTTTGGGACTTCGTATCTTCTTCCTGCGGTTCTTTCGATTGTGATCTTTTCGATCGGCATTATCAGTTTCTTGATCCTGTTCGACCGACCACTCAGAAAAGCCCATGGCATTTCTGCGATGCAGTTCATCAATGCATTTCTTGCGCATCTGACGGACGGTTCAAAATCTTTAGAGGATTACTTCCGCACAATCGGCGAGGCAGTAACAGTGCCGGAGACAAGTTTCTTCTTCCGCCGTCAGGGCAAGAAGGATATTTTGTTTGTTGTTCCAAATCTTCACCCTGGACCCTTGTCTGAGGTTGGCGGCGGCAACTATCCAAAACATCTTCATGATGAGTTTTCCGAGAACGAGACGGTGTTCATCTCGCACGGCTGTGCGACGCATGATTTTAACTTGGTCTCTGAAGACGAGTGCGAAAAAATTGCCGACGCGATTAATGAGACGCGAAAGAGTCTTGCCTACACTCCTGTCGCAACTCTGCCGATGCGGACGAACTTTGGAACGGTGTCGGTTCTTTCCCAGCGGTTTGGCAACTCAATTCTTCTGGTCACCACCCGGTCTCCTGAGATGACCGAGGATCTTGATTACTCGGTCGGGGCGATTGTGATGGCAGAGGGTCATCACTGGTATGAGAATATCGGGTTTGTGGATGCGCACAACTGTATGGTTGAGGTGACATCTGTCGTGCTGCCTGCTTCCAAAACCGGGGCTGAGTACATCACTGCGTCGCGAAATGCGATGGAGCTTCAGTCTGATGCTGAGCTTGCGGAGTTTTCGGTCGGCGTGTCCCATAAGATTCTGCCGTTCTCCCGCGAGGAGGGTTTTGGGGACATGGGTGTTTTAGTGATGGTCACCGAAGTTCTCGGTGCAAAGACTGCGTATGTGTTGTTTGACGGGAACAATGTTCACATGGGTGTCCGGGAAGTGCTGCGAAATGCTGTGATTGGCCTGGGCCTCAATGAAGCTGAGATTCTTACGACCGACTCGCATGTGGTGAATACGATCTCCGGCAGAAACCCGGTCGGCATGGCGGTATCTCCGGAACAGATTCTTCCCCATCTGCTGGAGGCGGTTCTTGAGGCGATCGCGGATCTTTCTCCTGCTGAGGCCGCGGTTGCAACCGGTCTCTGCCGCGATGTGGAGGTGTTCGGCACGACCAGAACTGTTCAGTTGTCTTCAACAGTGAATGCGATGGTGACGAATCTTCTGCCGCTCTCAGTGCTGCTGTTGTTGGTTTCGTTTCTGGTGACGCTGCTGATCTTTATGATCTGCATCTGATATTTTTTTTGAAATTTTTTTCTTGGTACTTTGCGCGGTACAGATTTTGATCAAGAATTTTTTTGAAACACGAACAACAGACCAAAGGCATGCGGCTCGTGTTTGAAAATATTCACCGCGTACTTTCTATTTGAAAAAATGTTCTGGCTTTCGCATGAAAAAAATAATTTTCGTTAGTGGGAATTTTTTGTGTGCGACTTCGCTTGAAGTAACCACAGAAATCTTAACTCCCCAATGAAAATGGAATCGGTATTTGATTTCCACACCAAAACACTGGGCACACAAAATTTCGTGATATTTTGTGATGCCGCATGGATGTTCAGTGTTTTTCTCAGGCAGCTATGAATAAAGATTTTGCGGGGCTTTATGTTGGATTATTACCAATAGTAGAGTATGACTCTTACAGGCCGCAGCATTTCCAAAGGTGTCGGTACCGGCGAACTTCTCTATACTGATACGCCGATCTCCTTCCTTGGCGGTGTCGATGCAAAAACCGGTGTTATCATCGATCAGAAACATCCTCTGCACGGCAAAACCGTCGCAGGAAAAGTTCTTGCCTTCCCGTACGGAAAAGGTTCGACGGTTGGATCGTATGTGATGTATGGTCTGGCGAAAAATAATGTCGCGCCGGCAGCGATCATCAACACCGAGTGCGAGACGATCATTGCGATTGGTGCAATCATCTCCGGCATTCCGATGGTTGACCGGCTGAACGGTGATGCAGCACAACTTTCCGGAGTCGTTACGGTTAACGGCGACACAGGCGAAGTGTCTGCTGCACAATGATTGCGGTCTGGCGATATATTCCTGCGTCACGAAACAGCTACGCGGCTTTGTATGCGGCCTGCGAACAGTACGGTTTCATTCTTGAGCCGGTCGATGCGCCGGAAGGCGACATCGTCTGCTACAGTCTGAACAGTGTGGAGTTTTCCCGCTGTCGGGATGAAATCGCGTCTGCTGATCAGATTACGATTGCAGGCGGTCCTCATGCTTCTGCTGAGTGGGAGGAGGTTGCCGAAGTCGCCGACTATGTCATAGTCGGCGAAGGAGAACGGACGCTGTCGCGTCTGCTCTCGGCACTTTTTTCAGGAAATTCCGGTGCAGGAATTCCGGGCGTTGCGACGAGGGCGGGCCTCACTCCTATCGATCACTCAGTTCGTCTTGACGGGTTTCCCTGCTTTACTCGGATGAAAGGTTACATGGAGATCTCCCGCGGCTGTCCGTTCCACTGCGGCTACTGCCAGACGCCACGCCTTCACGGAGCAAAAATGCGGCACCGGTCCCGCGAATCTATTGTGGAGGCGGCGAGCCATTACCGCGACGCACGATTTGTAACGCCGAACGCGTTTGCCTACGGATCACCCGACGGCAGAACGCCTGACGTGGAGAAGCTGGAACGGCTGCTCTCTTCGATGCCGAAGAATCATCTCTACTTCGGAACGTTTCCCTGCGAGGTGCGGCCTGAGTTTGTGAGCCGCGAGACTGCTGAGCTCGTGGTCCGGTACTGTGCGAATACGAAGCTTCACTTCGGTGCCCAGTCTGGCTCAAACGCGGTCCTCGAAAAAATGGGACGCGGCCACACACTTGCCGACGTGTATGCGGCGCTTGATGTGTGCAGGAGTGTTGGTCTTGAGCCGGTCGTCGATGTTATCTTCGGGTTTCCTTTTGAGACGGATGAGGATGAGGAGGCAACACTTTCGCTCGTGAAGGATGTTGTCAGATTCGGCAAAGTCCATGTTCATTACTTAACACCGCTGCCGGGAACGCCTTTTTCCGGTGTTCAGCCACGCGGCGTACTTCCTGCGGTTGACCGGGCGCTCGGGAAACTTGCGCTTGGCGGCCGCGTCACGGGAACATGGCATGATAAGTTTGGTGATGCGTGAATTTTTGCTCTGTAAAGAGCACCATCAAACCTAAAAAAGAAAAATATTCTCAGCTCTGGACAAGCGTCCAGTTGCCAAGACCGGTCACGGTCACATAATAGTACTGCGTTGAACCGATATCCACCGTCACCGTCTCATCAAACGCCCCGCGTTTGTAGAACGGTTGCACCACATCCGCACCATGCAGCGTGATGTCCATCGTAAACGTTCCGGGACCATCAAAGGTTGCATGGAACGTTGTTGGTCCCTTTTTCATCAGTACTCGCTGGTATTCGTGCGTCCCATATCCTGCGGCGTTCAGTGTATCGTCATCGGTCATACCGGTCGGTGAAAACGTCGGCGTCGCTGTGGGGGTAGGAGTCGCCGTTGGATTCGTTGTCTCAGGCGTTGAAACGCATCCGGCAGAAAACACCAGCCCCGCACATACAATCAGAACTACAATCCACAGTCTCTTCATTACGAATCAGATTGATTTTTGCACGGATAATTATTTGGATGCGGTCCCTGTCTTACAGGTGAACGACAATACGGCAGCGATCAGACAAAAAATCATTCCGCAGAAGAACGACCAGTGCATCGCATCAAGAAACGCATCAAGATTTCCCGCCATGTTGGTGGTGGTTCCCAGATAAATCGAGATGAAACAGGTCGCAAGACCCATGGAGAGAACCATGCCCATTTGCCGCATCGTTCCGATAATGCTGTTTGCACTGCCGTAATCATGACGCTGCACCGACCCTAAGATCATATTGTTGTTCGGGGATGCAAAAAGCGCCACGGCAAAGCCCATCACCATAAGCGTTGCAATAAGTGCTGGCAGGTTGGGTACCTCTCCAAGCTGGAGAAGAACACATAAGCCAACCGACATCACCAGCATTCCTGCGGTCGTGAGATATCGCGGTTCTATCTTATCAGAGATTTTTCCTGCCAGCGGGGAAAAGATCATCTGGGTAAACGGCATCGCAACAAGCACAACCCCTGCCTGAACCGGTGTTAAAAGTCCTGCGAACTGGAGATACATGCTCAGGAAAAAACTGATCGCATATGTTGCTCCGAAGTTTATCACCGTTGCAATGTTGCCGCGGGTGAACACCGGATTTTTGTCGAACAGCCGGATTGCAAACACCGGATATGCGGTTCTCTTCTCTGTGAAGAAAAACAGCGGCAGGAAAATGCACACGCCTACGGCAAACAATCCGACTGCCCAAAGCTCAGGCAGATTGATCAAACCGAGCACGATTGAGATGATCAAAAGCATGTAAACAAACGTGCCCAGATAGTCATACGGCTCGCCGGCACTTTCTCTGATATCATGCGAGATGGAGAACCAGACCGCGATAAACGCAACTATGCAGAGCACGACAACAAAGTAAAAGATGCTGTGCCAGTCAAACATCTGTGTCATAAAGCCGCCGAGGATCGGGCCTGCGGACAGGCCGAGGAACACGGCGGATACCGCATACCCGATTACCGCTCCGCGTTTCTGCGGCGGGTAGACTGCAGAGAGAAGGGCTATTGAGTTGCTGGTGATCGCGGCAACGCCGATTCCCTCCAATATTCTGCAAAGGATCAGGACTTCAATGGTCGGTGAGTGAGGCGCGAGGATTGAGGAGACGGCGAGAATAAAAATTCCTGCGAGAAATATTTTTTTGCGACCGATGAGATCTGCAACCCGGGCGGCAGGCACCATGAACACGACGGAACTTATCAGGTACGCTGTTGAGAGCATCGCGAGCGACTCAGCGGTTGCGGTGTAGGTTATTCCTATCGCAGGGATTGCGACGTTCACCATCGAACCAAGAAACGGACTGAGGAACGAGGCAAGCGCAGCAGCAATCAGCACCATTCGCATCTCCCGAATGGTGTACTGGTAAGCCGCCTGCATACTTTGTTATCGACGCGGGCTCGTATAATAGTTATGAATGGGCATGAAAGGAAATGTCCGAAACGCGAGTCGCATGCCGAAGGCATGCTCACTGCTTCGCAGCTTCGCGGAATAGCGCGAATAAAAATATTATTTATATTGATTATTTTTGGACAACTCTCTTTGCTCAGAAATATTTTTTGAAAAATCGCCATTGGCGATTTTTTATTCGCGTTCTTCGCGTTTCAGATCCAAATCGTTCTCACGAACTCTTCTTCGCCGTCCACCCGACCACTGCCGCCGCAAACGACAGAACCGCACTCACGGCAAACGTCGCATGCATTGCAGCAACCAGTCCTGCGCCCGAGGTGTTGCTGTAGAACAGCAGAATAATGCAGGTTGCAATTGCCATTGAGACCACCATTCCCATCTGACGCGTGGTCGCAAGAATACTGTTCGCACTGCCGTTGTCCTTTCTCTCCACCGAACCGAGAATAAGATTCGTGTTTGGTGCGCCAAACAGTGCAATACCAAAGCCGACCACTGCCAGATTGATGATGATGGCGGTCTGATTGTAATCAGTCCCGATAAATCCGAACAGCGCCATTCCGATACCGGTCACAATAAGACCTGCGGTCATAATGATTCTGCCATCGATTTTGTCAGAGAGTTTTCCCGTGATCGGGGAGAATATCATCTGCACAATCGGCATTGCCATCATAACAAAACCTGCCTCCATCGGTGTTAACGCACCGATCTGCTGCAGGTAGAGACTCATGAAAAAGCTCACGGCAAAGGTTGCGCCATAGTTAATCATCGTCGTCAGATTCGCTCTGGCGAACACCTTGTTCTCGGTAAACAGTCGGATCGCAAACACCGGATACGGAGTTTTCTTCTCGAACCAAACAAACATCACCAGAAGGACTGCCCCGATCACCAGACTTACAATTGCCGCGGGATCCGGGATTCTGATGAGACCTGACATCAGAAACAGAATCGTTACTCCGTAGAGAATCGATCCGCGGAGATCAAACGGCTGGCCCGGTGTTGTAACTATTTCAGATTTTACCGACACTTTGATCATCACCGCAGTCGCGAGGCACAGAGCAAAGACAAAGAAGTAGATGCTTGTCCAACCGAACACTTGCGTCAGCGCCCCTCCAATCAGCGGTCCTGCGGTAAGTCCGAGATAGACTCCGGCAACTGCGATACCGATCGCAGCCCCTCTCCTCATCGGCGGATAGGCAACCGAAAGAATCGCAATCGTGTTGCTGATAACGCATGCAAGTCCGATGCCTGCCACTGCATGGCAGACCAGCAGCATACCGATCGATGACGAAAACGGCGCAACAACCGTCGCCAGAGCCGTAATACAAAGACCGGTGACGCATATCTTCTTCAGACCCACAATGTCGGCGAGCCGTGCTGCCGGCACAAGAAAAATCACCGAGCTGACGAGATACGTAGTCGAAAGTATCGCGAGCGTCTCTGAGGGAACAGCAAACGCTGCCCCTATCGCCGGAAGCGCGATGTTCACCATCGCCACAAATATCGGAATCAGAAACGATGCAAGGGTTACGGCAAGAAGAATAACCGCAAGTTCATAGCTGGTATGGGTATTTTTGTGCATCATTATCACATCCTTTGCCTGCCGCACAGCGAAAAGGGTGAAAAAAATCCGGTGATGCTGTGTTTTAGACTGCGATCAAAACTGATCTGCGATTTGTGTATTATATTTCTGTTCTGGTTATATCTGTATTTCTTTTAGCTCTGTGCTTTGAATTTAATTTTAGCGGCATATTATCTTTGTTTATTCGGCAGTTTTCATCATAATCATAGTATTTCGATAGCCAATTATAGAGTACTGTATGGGTTATATTATAAATCCTCAAAACGATATTTATGATAAAAGTTGTCTGTGGAGTGAGGTGCAAAGAGATACATGAATCGGAAAATTGTTATTGGACTTGAAGTTGCCCTCCTCGCAGTTGTCGCGGTATTTTCTGCCGCCTGCATTCTGCCGGAGAGTGATGAGGCATTCGAACAAAAGTATGCGAAGCAGATGGAAGCTACCCGTTCTCTTGCCGACTCCATGACAAAAATTCAGCTGTCGTATCTGGATATGATCCAACCGGGTGCCGAGCGCATTGCAGGCGACCCGGATAACACGACTCAGACAACTGCTATTCTTTCAGAAATTTACTCATCCATGCCTTCTTTCAGCGTTGTGGCGTTCGTGAACGAGACCGGTCATGTGACCACGGTTTTTCCGGCAAACTACCGCGACATCGTGATTGGCAACTGGACAGATCATTTGAACAGGTACCATACCGACCAGACAATCACATTTGATAAATTCAATCTCAGAAATCATTCGGTGCCGGGAATTGTGATTCATTCAGGGCCGGAAACCACGGGCTATGTCACCGCACTGATTGATACTTCCCATTACTTTGGAGAGGTCAGATCTGAGTATGCGGACGCGGCTGACTGGCAGTACTGGCTGGTCGCTGATGACGGATTTATCCTCCACAGTCCGTACTCGGAGTTGTCCGGCAAAAACATGCGTGATCTGAACACGCCCGACAGGGCAGGGCTGTATCGTGTGTTTGGACAAGCTCTTGGAAACACCTCGGGCATGGCTGTTTACACCGGCTACAGCTACAGTGATCTCAAACCGATGAACTATGTGGTCACTTGGGATACGGTTCCAATCGGTCACACCGGCGATCAGAAATTGCTTGTGATGATCACTGCCAAACAGAACAGCAGGCAAAACTTGGTCCGTGCGGTGCCGTCAACCGATCAGACGCTGGAAGAGTTTGTCCACTCAGCACTGATTTTTGTCGATGAAGTCGGTAAAGACGCAGCTCTCGCCGAATTTTCCGATCCGAACGGTCGGTTCACGACACAGGAGTACAGCATCTTCGCCTTTGACCGCAACAAAACCATGCTTGCCGATGCCTATGATCACTCTCTCCTCGGAAATCCGATCAGCTATGCTGTTGACAGCAACGGCGTTGAAGCAGGAGATCTCATCCACAAACGGGCGATGCAGGGCGGAGGATACGTTGCGTATCTGTATCCAAATCCTGCCGAGAACATGACTGAGCAGCTGAAGCTGAGTTATATTGTACAAGTGGATGATGACTGGTACATCGCAGCAGGTTCCTTTGGCAACTACTCCAACCTGCACGTCCCAGCCGAGGTCCGGGAAAACATCACCAGTTATCTCCGGTCGGTTCAGACCTATGCTCAGTCGGTCGATAAAGATACGGCGATTGCAACGCTCAATGATCCTGTCGGTTCGTATGCTCCGAGGAACAACATGAGGTTTTTTGCGATGGATTATAACGGAACCACTCTTGCAGATCCCCAATATCCCCAGTTTGTCGGTGAAAATTATCTGGGTATGACAGATATTCTCGGCGGCTCCATCACTAGAGACGCAATTATTCTTGCAAAGGATGGGGGAGGCAAACAGTATGTCTACACGCCCAAAGAGACCACTGGAGGAGCATATGAACTCAGGCTGGAGTATATTCTTCCTGCTGGTGACGACTGGCTGATTCTTGGTGCGGTTACGATCGCGTAACCTTTCTTTTACTGTTTTTCGACACCACGGAGATAGTGGGCAGCGGTCACGCCGCCGGAAGCTATCTCTTTGATCTGTTCTTTGAGATCTTTCGGATTTTCCCCTTCCATCACTGCGGTGTAGACTGCGACCATTCTCCTGATGTACTCAGGTGATCTGCCGCGGGCATCGATTGAGATGACGTCCACTCCAGCTGCTGCGAGTCTTCCGACATGATCGATCAGACAGATTTCTACTGCGTTCAGAATATGTCCGCGGCAGTCTGCATCAGTCCGGGCACGGAAAATACGACCGGTGCTGTCCTTGAGCGCCCATGACTGGTTGCAGCTCCGACACCCGAGAGCGGTCGCCGGGATACAGTTCTGAGTAATCATCACTTCGAGATTGCCCTGCACAATCACTTCGGTCTTGGGCGGATGGGAGTACGCGGCGAGATGTTCAATGAGGGTTTTGATCTGTTTTCCTGAAAGTTCAGGGGAGAGGCAGAGCTGTCGGCAGGTTTTGCCGTAGACCATTGCTGCACGGGCGTTGGTGATGTTGAGTCCGGCACCGCCGTACTTTTGCATCCCTTTGATCTCTTCGGCAATACCGATGCCGTCAACCATGACCCCTGCGGCTGACGCAGGAATTTTTGCCAGGGCTTTTGCCAGCTGTTCCTCGTGAAGGATTCGCGGAAGTTTGTAGATGATCGCATGATCATAGATCTCATCAAATCCTTCGTAGACCACTTGGGCAGCCCCTGCTGAGCAGGCGGTTTTTGCGCCGACAACGCTGTCGGTGTACACCTGAAGAATCGGTGTAGTCTTTGAAACAACCGCGGCTCCTTTGTCGGTGAAGGGTCGGTGGTTGCGGGCCGGCGGTGCTGCAAGCAGACTTTCACATGCGGCGAGGTATCTCCTCCGGAGATCGTTGATTGCTCCCATCGGCAGGAACTTTGACCCGTCATAGTTCATTGCAATGCTGCGGATGACAAACGGTGTGCCGCCGGTCTTCTCCAATTGTTGCGCGAGGGCATCAGCCGTGACCGGCCGCGTCTGTGCATCCTGCATCGGAGTTTCGCTGACCGCAGCAGCGCCGTGGCCGATGATCGCGAGGTGTCCTTCGTCATTGATGCCGACCGTGATGTCGAGCGGTATTCGTCCCTGTCGCTGGCGGGAGATGATCGAGGCCGCCCTTCGTTCGGTCCTCATGCGGCGCGTGATCCACAGCTCGCTGCCGACGACCACATCCGGCGGTGCCGGAATTTTGTAGGCATCTCCTTCCGGAAAAATGTACGGCTCTTTGTTTAAGGCAAATCCTATGTCGCGGCCGGCGAACCGGAAGACGAGACCGTCGCCGGTGTCAGGAATCGGGCCGTCGATTTTTACGATAACTTTGCCGCGGCTGTCGTCAATACCGTTGACGACTCCGGCATACACTCCGCGGTTGTCCGGCTTTTTGGTGTTGATGAACGCCGGTCCTTTGTCGCCAAGCAGGTAGCCTTTGGTGAAGCCGCGGTTGAAGGCGAAAGCGAGGTCTTCCATGACCTCGGTCTCGGGATGAAACTCTTCTCCTGCGGCGATGGTGTCAAGCGCATGGCGGTATGCGTCGGTGACGAGCGCAACATACTCAGGGGTTTTCATCCGTCCTTCAATTTTGAGTGCGGCGATCGGGGCGTCGCAGAGTTGTTCTAAGTACGGGTAGAGGCAGAGGTCGCGGGGCGAGAGCGGATAGTTTCCCTGTGCAGCGATGACGTCTCCGTCTGCAAGAAGTGTGTAGGGTTTTCTGCACGGCTGCGCACACATGCCGCGGTTGCCGCTTCTACCGCCGATGACAGAAGAGAAGAGACACTGGCCTGAGTATGCGTAACAGATTGCGCCGTGACAGAAGACTTCAAGCTCAACGCCGTACTCTTTTGCCACTTCTCCGATAGCTTTGATGTCTTCGATCGGCAGTTCCCGGGCGAGCACCACGCGGGAGATGCCGTGTTCTGCTGCGAACCTGATGCCTGCGGTGTTGTGAATGGTCATCTGGGTTGATGCGTGCAGCGGAAGGTCCGGGGCAACCTCGCATGCTGCTGCAAGCACTCCCTGATCCTGCACAAGGACTGCGTCAACACCGATTTTCGAGAGAAAGATCAGATACTCGGCGACTCCCGGAAGTTCCTCATCGTCTGCGAGTGTGTTGACGGTGACATAGATTTTCACACCGTTCTGGTGTGCATAGGTGACGGCGTCAGTAAGTTCCTCGCGGGAGAAGTTTGCTGCGTACTGGCGTGCCCCAAATGTCTTGCCTCCGAGATATACGGCGTCCGCTCCTGCGGAGACTGCGGCTCTGAGGGCAGCGGGAGAACCCGCGGGGGCAAGAAGTTCAGGGACATGGGGCATAGATGACAGATATATTGGTTGTGCGAGAGGTTAAGGACTCTGCCGGGGTTGTATGATACCTGAAAAAGATTTAGTTATTTTTTCTAATCGAAGTTACGCGGTAGCGAATGTTTTGCATTATGATAGAAGTTACGCGGTATGAACTAGCATAAGGAAAAGGAATTTTTTGTAGGTGGTCTCGTTTGGAGTAACCACGTATCGCATGCCTTTGGCCTGCTCACCGCTTCGCGGGAACACACTGAACACACGGAATTCCACGAAAAGATTTAGCCGCTTTTTTTGGGAAAAGTAAGCGGATCAGTGGTGAGCGTGGCTTCGCTTGAAAAAAAACCGCAAATCCACGCAAATCTCGCTCGCTGATGCTCGCTCCGCAAATCGCGTTTGCTATTTCGTCGCTCTCATCCCGCCGGA